>NZ_MUFG01000007.1:0-139920 GCF_001996065.1 Salinivibrio sp. MA351
CTATTATGCAGCAACATTAAAATTACTATTTTTAAAAGCCTTTTCTAAAATACGCATTAGTGACATTGAGCTACTTAGATTCCTTTCAAACCCTGCCTCACCACTGTTAAAAAGGAGATCCTGWTACATTCTAACAAACGGTGAAGCGGGCTCAACCTCAAGTGAATTAATAACCTCTTGCTTTTTATTTTTAATGGTGACGCTTTTCTTATCGGCATGGAATATTTTGTTTTTACCATAAGCAGTAATATCTTCATGTTTTTCAATTTCTACGCACGAGATATATGCGAAGATAATTACGCCGTCGCACTCGAGCTCAACAAAAGCTATATCGTCGACGTTATAATTCTCTCCTGATGAATTTATTAGCCGTGCATGATTGATAGCTACATCTTTACCATCAAACAAATAATTTACGATATCAATAACGTGGTACCCCATATCTAGCCAAACACCACCTCCCGATGTTGAGAACTGACTTCGCCAGTTCGCATTAGGATTCTTACTGGGAATTGTATATCTAATCGTTAGCTGTGAAATTTTTTCTCCTGACTTATGTATCTCATTCTTAAGTAACTCATAGGCAGGTGTATACCTCTTCTGGCAAACTGTGAATATCTTAAAATTTTTACCACGAGAAAAGTCACTAAATATTTTTGCTTGTGTTAAATTGAGCGCAAACGGCTTTTCTTTTATTACTTTCAAAGGGTAACCACTGCAATACTTTAAGACTTCATGATACAAATTATGGGGCAAAGCGACGACTAATGTGTCAGGCTGAACATTCTCGATCAACTCTTTATAGCAAGTATAAGCAGGGACTTTATAATTAAGGATTTTTTGTGCACCATCAATATTACCTGACGATATATCGCACAAAGCATGTACTTTAATGCCTAATGAGACCATGGCAGGTATGTGCTCCTTTAATACAATATTTCCACATCCGATCACAGCAACTTTCATTGTATATTCCTTGTCTTATCGAAAAACACGAATCATATATATAAAAACCCATGTATGTTAATCAAAAATGAGAAGCAAATGAATTATGTATACACCCCCTTACCATCTCATTCTTAATATTATGTTTCATACGCTTATGATAAAGAACGACATACAGTACCTTGATCCTTTTAAGAATATCATCAGAAAGACGCGGATTAGTTTTAGACTCCATTTACAACATTCCTTCGTAACTTTTAGCTCAAAAAAACAACAAATGCACAACAATCAAGACACTACTATGTGACGAAATATTTCTCAATGATTAGTATGAAAGGAGTTTAATACAGTGGTGGAAATGTGACACTGCTCTTAAGAAATATGCAAAAGCAATATAATCATTCAATATCAATGAACTATAATAGGAAATCTCATATTCCTAAGACTGACGCAACCACCTTCAAGAGTACGTTGGTCGAAAAGCAGAGGTTTGCGACGACCACTAATGAGGTAACAGTGATGACGATTTTCAACAGAGCTGGCATGCAACGCCAACCGACGCATCCTGGAGCCATGTTGCGCGAAGACTTTCTGCCCGATTACGGCTTGAGTGTAGAACAATTGGCTGATGCTTTGGGCGTCTCTCGTCAATCGATGACTGCCGTACTGGATGAGCGTAAAGCCGTGAGCCCGGAGCTGGCGCTTCGTCTCGCACGTCTGTTTGGTAACTCGCCTGAGTTTTGGCTCAATGCGCAAAGGGCCGTTGATCTTTGGGAGGCGTCGCAATCAATTAAACACGAGGTAGAAAAAATAAAATCGCTTGATGTCGCTTAATCGCGCGTCATGGCCCTAGCAGATCGCCAAATCCTGCTCAGATCAGTTAAACTGCCTGTATTCCCGACAGTTAGTGACAAGGCGTCTTATGTTTAACGGCAAATCCATTCTGATCACCGGCGGTACTGGTTCTTTTGGTAAAAAGTACGTCCGCACCCTGCTTGAACGCTATCAACCACGCCGTCTCGTGGTGCTCTCTCGCGATGAGCTCAAGCAATATGAAATGCAGCAAACCTTTAACGCCCCTTGCATGCGCTATTTTATTGGCGATGTGCGTGATGGCGATCGTTTAATGCAAGCGATGCAAGGCATTGACTATGTGATTCATGCTGCTGCACTCAAGCAGGTACCTGCCGCCGAATACAACCCGATGGAGTGTATCAAGACCAACATTCACGGTGCAGAGAATGTGATTCGTGCCGCGATTGCCAACGGAGTGGAAAAGGTGATTGCGCTCTCGACCGATAAAGCCGCCAGCCCCAATAATCTCTATGGCGCCACCAAACTGTGTTCAGATAAATTGTTTGTCGCCGCTAACAATATGACCGGGGGCCAAAAGACACGTTTTTCAGTGGTGCGCTATGGCAATGTGGTCGGCTCACGCGGCTCTGTGGTGCCTTTGTTTAAGAAAAAGGCAGCGGAAGGCGCGGATCACTTGCCCATTACCCATCCTGAAATGACCCGTTTTTGGATTACCTTGCAGCAAGGGGTGGATTTTGTGCTGAAAAACTTTTCGCGCATGTATGGCGGAGAAATATTTGTTCCTAAGATCCCATCGGTTCGCCTGACGGATCTCGCCAGCGCCTATGCCCCGAACACGCCCGTCAAGGTGATAGGCATTCGCCCCGGCGAAAAAATGCATGAAGTGATGTGTCCGGCTGACGATGCGCATCTGACGCTCGAATTTGCCGATCATTACGTGATTTGCCCCACCATTAAGTTCTACGATGCCGATGATGACTATCGAGAAAATGCGTTGGGCGAAAAAGGACAGCCCGTGCCAGAAGGCTTTGAGTATCAATCAGGCACTAACCCAGATGTGTTAACCGTCGAGGCCATTTTGCAACTCGACACCGAGCAGTAAAGGAGTATGGCGTTGATCCCATACGGAAAGCAGCATCTTAGTGAGCAAGACTATGCCGCTGTGCTTGAGGTGCTAAAAAGTGATTATCTGACGCAAGGCCCGCAAGTTCCGGCTTTTGAAGCCGCCGTCGCCGAACTCACCGGGGCTGCGCATGCGGTCGCCGTCAATAGCGCCACATCTGCCCTGCATCTCGCTTGTCTAGCGCTAGGGTTAGGCCCAGACGATCGTTTATGGACCTCGCCCATTACCTTTGTCGCGTCAGCCAATTGTGGTCGATACTGTGGTGCCGAGGTGGACTTTGTCGATATTGACCCGCACACACGTAACCTATGCCCCCAGCAGCTCGCGAAAAAGCTAGCGCAAGCGGCCGCTACTCACACCTTGCCCAAAGTGCTGGTGGTGGTGCATATGGCCGGCGCCAGTGCACCAATGGCCGAGATTGCCACGCTTGCCAAGCGTTATCAGATAGCCATTATTGAGGATGCGTCACATGCGATGGGCGCACACTATCAAGGCGCGACGGTGGGTGGATGCCAGTACAGCGATATTAGCGTGTTTAGTTTTCATCCGGTCAAAGTGGTTACCGCGGGAGAGGCTGGGGTTGCCACCACCCAAAGTGCCACATTGGCGAAAGCACTGCGTCAGTTGCGTAGCCACGGGATCACCCGTGACGCAGAAGATAGCCACGCTAGTTTACCGCCTTGGGGTTATGAGCAGCATACATTGGGGATGAACTATCGCCTCTCGGATATTCATGCCGCGCTTGGCCGTTCACAATTAACCCAGCTTCGTTCCTTTATCGCCAAACGGTTTGCACTCGCCGAGCGTTACCATCAGGCACTGGCGGATTTGCCCGTCAAGCGGCCCGTTTTAGATCCCGAGTCGGCATGGCATTTGTATTTGATTGAGCTTGAGCACGCCGATACACGCCGCGCCGTTTTTGAAGCAATGCGTGCGCAAGGCATTGGCGTGAACGTGCACTATATTCCCGTGCATACGCAACCTTACTATCAGGCACTGGGCTTCCAACACGGAGACTTCCCGCTTGCCGAGCAGTATTACGCGGGCGCACTCACTTTGCCGCTTTACCCCGATTTAACCGAGCAGCAGCAAGATACAGTGATTGCTGCGCTACAAAAAGCCATTGAGGACGCGTGACCGATGAATGTATGTATTATTCCCGCCCGAGGTGGCAGCAAACGCATTCCGGGCAAGAACCTCAAACTGTTTAACGGTGCGCCCATTATCACTTATGCCATTGCGACAGCACGTCAAAGTGGGCTATTTGATCGCGTCTTAGTTTCCACCGATTGCGACGACATTGCCAGTGTGGCGCACGATGCAGGGGCTGAAGTGCCTTTTGTACGTCCCGCCGAGATTGCCGGTGATCACGCTACGACCTTGGATGTGCTTGAGCATGCGATCCAGTGGCTTAACCCGTCGCCACTGCAAACGCCTTTACAAGCGGTATGCTGCCTGTATGCTACCACTCCCTTTGTCACCACGGATGACTTGCGCCAGGGCTTAGCGTTATTGAACGGCGACACCGTCAAATACAGTTTTGCCGCCACCCGCTACGCCTTTCCGATTCAGCGCAGTATTCATGTCGATGCCGATGGCAGTGTCAGCATGTTGTGGCCTGAGCACTTCACCACCCGTTCACAAGACTTACAACCGGCGTACCACGATGCGGGAATGTTTTACTGGGGCACACCAAGTGCTTTTTTAGCGCGCGAACCGGTTTTTGCCCCTCACTCGAAAGCCGTGTTGATCCCTCATTACCGCGTGCAAGACATTGATGAGCCGGATGACTGGCTACGCGCCGAGCTAATGTATCAACTGTTGGAGCAACAAGCCTTGCTATGAGCCATATTGCCATTCGAGTCGATGCCTCCCAAGCGATAGGTACCGGGCACGTCAGCCGCATGCACGTGTTGGCTAGCATGCTACAAACGTCGGGTCATCAGGTAACCTTGGTATGTCGCGACTTGCCCGGCAATTTGATAGCGGTCAGCCATGAACAAGGCTTAACGGTGGCGGTGTTGCCTGCTCCCAAAAACTCGCTTAGCAACACCGACTGGCTTGGTGTGAGCCAGCGGCAAGATGCCGAAGAGGCAACCGCATGCGTGGCTAACCAGCCGGTGGATTTGATGGTGGTGGATCATTACGCCTTAGATGCCCGCTGGGAGCAATCGATTCATACCCAATTGGGCTGTCCGGTGATGGTGGTCGATGATTTAGCCAATCGGCCCCACGATTGCGCGTTTTTGCTCGATCAAAATCCTTGGCCTGATTTCACCACGCGCTACGTGTCACAGCTTGTAAATCCACAGACCCGATGCTTACTGGGGCCCTACTATGCACTATTGCGTCCAGCATTTGCCGCCTTACATCAGTCTCCGCCGCCGCGGGAAGATAAGGTGATCGCCTTTTTCTCCGGCACGGACCCGACCGGTGAAAGCCGCAAGCTCGTGGACGCGGTGAAGCACCTAGAAGCCGTTCAACACCTAGAAGAAGGGCAGAAGCTCGATAGGCTGCCTTTCTCGCTATTAATTGTCACCGGCCGGCGTAACCCAGACCGCGATGCATTGTGTAAAGAGCCTGTCCCCGATGGGGTTAGCGTAGTGGAAGCACTGTCGGATTTTGATACCCACATGGCACGGGCACGCTATGCGTTTGGGGCGGCCGGTGTGACCGCCATTGAGCGCAGCTGCTTGGGGGTCCCGAGCACCTTGGTGTGTGTGGCGGAAAACCAACACGCCATGGCCGAGTATCTCGCCGGACAACCGGGCTATCAATACTTAGGACGCGGTGAGCACACCCGCTGGCAAGATTACGCGTCTGCACTGCAGCACCTTGCCGCAAATTGGTATCAGCTTCCTACTCTGCCAGCGATCACCGATGGAAAAGGCGCAGAGCGCGTGGTCGCGGCCTTGGAGCATGACTTATGCAACTGATTTTTAAAGCGGTGAGTCACGCGGACAGTGATACCTTATGGCATTGGCGCAATCGTCCCGCTGTCCGCCAGTTTATGTACACTCAGCATGAAATTAGCCATGATGAGCACAAGGCATGGTTCAGCCATATGCTCGCCAATACGCACTGTTATTTCTATATCGTCTACAAGCGCGTAGACAGCCAACCGGACACCCCGCTTGGCGTGGTAAACCTTGACCTAAATAGCGACAATAGTACAAGTGCGACCTGGGCTTTTTATGCGGCGCCGGATGCACCGCGTGGCAGCGGGGCGCTCATGGAATTTGGCGCATTAAGTTTAGCATTTGAGACCTTGGGCGTGACCCGATTGAACTGTGAAGTGCTCAGTCATAATCAGGGGGTGGTTCGGCTACATCAACGCTTTGGCTTTCGTGAAACGCCGCAAAGTCGGCAACGCACCTTTTCCCTGCCTGAGGGAAAAACAGTCGAGATTGTGTGCCTGTCTTTGTCCGCTGATGAGTGGCAGCAAGGCGCCAGTGTCCTTCAAACCAAACTGAATATCGATGCGGTTTATGAACAACGACATTAAGATTGCAGGCCGTTTGATCGGCCCCCAGCATCCCCCCTATATCATTGCCGAAATGTCGGCGAACCATAATGGTAGCCTTGAGCTTGCCAAACAAACCATTTCCATGGCCAAAGCCTGCGGTGCCGATGCTGTGAAAATGCAAAGCTATACCGCCGATACCATTACCCTTGATTGCGACCACGATGAGTTTCAAATCAAAGGCGGGCTGTGGGATGGTTATAGTCTCCACCAGCTATATCGCTGGGCACAAACCCCGTTTGAGTGGCACAAGCCGTTATTTGATCACGCACGAAAGGAGGGTATCACCCTATTCTCTTCTCCTTTTGATTGCTCAGCGATTGACTTGCTCGAAGACCTTAATGCGCCCGCCTATAAAATTGCCTCGTTCGAGGCGATTGATTTGTCCTTGATTCGCTATGCTGCGCAAACCGGTAAACCGATGATCATCTCAACCGGCATGGCTGACGAGACAGAGATCGCCGAGGCGGTGGCGACTGCCCGTGATAACGGCTGTCGTGAGCTGGTGTTGCTTCATTGTATCAGCGCCTACCCTGCGCCGATTGAACAAAGCCATCTGCGAACCATTCCAACCTTAGCCAGCCGCTATCAAGCATTGACGGGTTTATCCGATCATTCGCTGACCAATACCGCCGCGATCGCAGCCGTGGCACTCGGCGCGTGCGTGATTGAAAAGCATGTGATGCTCTCTGAAGACTCGGGAGGGCCAGATGCCGCTTTCTCGCTTACGCCACCTGCACTCAGTGCGCTTTGCGAGCAAACCCACGCGGCGTGGCAAGCGTTAGGAGAAAGCGCCCTCACCACCCGAGAGGCCGAAGCAAGCAACCGTCAATTTAGGCGCTCTTTGTATGTCTGTGAGGATATCGCGCCCGGTGAGCCACTCACGCCCGATAATGTGCGCAGTATTCGTCCTGGCTTTGGGTTGGCGCCGAAACACTATGATGCGGTGCTCGGAAAACGAGCGACACGCGCGTTAACCAAAGGCACCGCGTTGTCGTGGGAGGATATAAACTGATTGTCTAAGTGGGTCATTCCCGAGACCACAAACAAAAAAACCCGGCGAATGAGCCGGGTTTTATCATCGTGCGATAACACTATTATTACATTTGAGCGATCATGTCGTCTGCAAACTCAGAGCACTTACGTAGGCTCGCACCTTCCATTTGACGCTCGAAGTCATATGTCACAGTTTTGTTGGCGATGGTTTTTTCCATTGATTTGATCACCAGATCAGCGGCTTCAAACCAGCCCATGTGACGCAGCATCATTTCTGCTGACAGGATAAGCGAGCCTGGATTTACCTTGTCTTGGCCCGCGTATTTTGGCGCCGTGCCGTGGGTAGCTTCAAACAGTGCCACACCGTCACCAATGTTGGCACCTGGGGCGATACCAATACCACCAACCTGCGCTGCCAAAGCATCAGATACGTAATCACCATTCAAGTTCATGGTGGCAATCACATCATACTCTGCAGGGCGCAACAGAATTTGCTGCAAGAAAGCATCTGCGATGGAATCTTTAATAATGATTTCTTTACCGGTTTTTGGATTTATCATCGTCATCCACGGACCGCCATCAAGCAACTCGGCACCAAACTCTTTATTGGCTACTTCGTATGCCCAATCTTTAAACGCCCCTTCGGTAAACTTCATGATGTTACCTTTGTGGACGATGGTCAGTGAGTCGCGATCGTTATCGATGGTGTACTCGATAGCCGCACGAACCAGACGCTTGGTACCTTCTTCAGAAATCGGCTTGATACCGATACCACACTGCTCTGGGAAACGGATTTTGTTGGCACCCATTTCTTCGCGCAGGAATTTAATCACTTTATCGGCTTCTGCGGTGCCCGCTTTAAACTCGACACCCGCGTAGATGTCTTCTGAGTTTTCACGGAAGATCACCATATCGGTATCTTCTGGCTTTTTCAGAGGGCTAGGAACGCCAGTGAAGTAACGTACCGGACGCGCACAAATGTAGAGATCGAGCTCTTGGCGAAGGGCCACATTCAGAGAACGAATACCACCGCCAACAGGCGTTGTCAGTGGGCCTTTAATCGCCACTTTGTATTCACGAATAAAGTCGAGTGTTTCAGCCGGTAGCCATTGATCATCACCGTATACCTTGGTGGATTTTTCACCGGTGTAGATTTCCATCCATGAAATCTTACGCTCACCGTTGTAGGCTTTAGCAACTGCGGCATCAACAACTTTGATCATTGCAGGGCTAACATCCATCCCGATGCCATCCCCTTCAATGTAAGGGATCACAGGGTGGTTAGGGACTACCAGTTTTGTGCCGTCGAGTGTAATTTTTTCACCTTCCGCCGGTACAACTACTTTACTTTCCATTTTAATCTCCTAGCGTCCATTTGTTATCTTTGTGTAAGATGCGCAACGAGGATACTCGAATTCATACAACACGCCAAACAGATTATTACGTGTATAATACCAAAGTCTCATTTGCCGTTTAATCTATTTGACAGCCCGTATGCCATATAAATCCCGCTCTCAGCCAGCGTCAAAGGCTGTTTCAAACACCACTGCCAAATCATCTCAACACGCACAGGATTCACGYGCGACGGCGATGACCACTAAAGTGATACTTGTTAACAAACCTTATAACATGTTGACCCAGTTTAGCGGTGAGCCCGGTGACAGCACATTAGCCGACATCGTCTCCGTAAAAGACGTGTACCCGGCCGGTCGACTCGACAAGGACAGCGAAGGCTTACTGGTACTCACCAATAACGGTGCCTTACAAGCCAGATTAACCCAGCCTTCATCTAAATCTCCCAAAACCTATTGGGTCCAAGTGGAAGGTGAGCCCAGCGATGAAGCGATTCAAGCGCTTTGCGACGGTGTGGAGCTAAAAGATGGTCTAACGCTACCCGCTGAGGTATCAAAAATGGCGTCACCCGCCGTGTGGGAACGCCATCCTCCGGTACGCTATCGCGCCAACATTCCCACTACCTGGTTAAAGGTGGTGCTGCACGAGGGGCGAAATCGACAAGTACGCCGGATGACTGCCCATATTGGCCACCCGACGCTGCGCTTGATTCGCGCCCAACTCGGCGCCTGGCAGCTGGATGATTTGCAGCCAGGCCAGTGGTGTGAGGTTGATCCGCCGAAAGGCTTTGAGCAGTTCACCCCTAAACCCAAAGGGCCAAAAGGGAAAGCACCGCGTGGGCGCACTCGATCGTCCAAGCGCGCACCGTCGAAGAAGGCTCGATAAAGCCAAGCTTCACAGCAATTGTCGTCACCGCTCTGAGATTAGATACCACGCACAGACACGCCGTGAATCCATCCCTGGAGGCTCCGCCGCGCCATCCATGGCGCGGAGGGTCTTTGCGCGGCACCCAATCACAGACTATGTCCGCCATTGATATTTAATCGCATCAACATAAGCTGCATCGGTCGCCGTCCACGCAACCATCTATCTACTTTAGATAACGGTTAACGTGTGAGCCTTATCACATCTGTATCCGGCGATTTGATTCTGTTAAACTCAGCGTCCGTTTATTGATAGCAGCATTTGTGATCACCATGTCAGATAACAGCAGCAAAAAAGTGATTGTCGGAATGTCCGGCGGTGTTGATTCGTCCGTTTCTGCCTACTTGTTGAAACAACAGGGTTATCAGGTCGAAGGCCTGTTTATGAAAAACTGGGAAGAAGATGACAACGAAGAATACTGCTCTGCTGCAGAAGACTTGGCCGATGCGCAAGATGTCTGCGATAAGTTGGGCATTGAGCTACATACCATTAATTTTGCCGCTGAGTATTGGGACAATGTGTTCGAGCATTTTTTGACCGAGTACAAAGCAGGCCGTACGCCGAATCCAGATATTCTGTGCAATAAAGAAATCAAATTTAAGGCATTTCTCGAGTTTGCCGACGAAGTGCTAGACGCCGATTATATTGCTATGGGCCATTATGTGCGTCGATCTTTCCCCGACAATGGTGAAAAAGCACAGATGCTGCGTGGCCTTGATAGCAATAAAGACCAAAGCTACTTCTTATATACACTCAGCCACGATCAGATTGCACGTAGCTTATTCCCAGTCGGCGATCTCGAAAAGCCACAAGTGCGCCAAATTGCCGAAGAACAAGGCTTGGTGACCGCAAAGAAAAAAGACTCCACTGGGATCTGCTTTATTGGTGAGCGCAAATTTACTGACTTTTTATCGCAGTACTTACCCGCGCAACCGGGGCCCATCGAAACGACCGATGGCGAGAACATCGGTGAGCACCAAGGCCTGATGTATCATACCCTGGGCCAACGTAAAGGTTTAGGGATTGGCGGATTAAAAGGCGGTAACGGTAGCGAAGCGCCCTGGTATGTGGTCGATAAAGACGTTGAGCGCAATGTACTGATTGTAGGTCAAGGCCATGATCATCCACGCTTATTCTCTGCAGGCTTAATAGCAGCCCAATTACACTGGGTCGATCGCGAGAATGTGACCGAGACACGCCGTTGCACAGTCAAAACCCGATATCGTCAACACGATATATCATGTACTATCACGCCTGTTGATAATGACACCATAAAAGTGACATTCGACGAGCCGCAAATTGCGGTCACCCCTGGCCAATCCGCTGTTTTTTATGACGGCGACGTGTGTTTAGGTGGTGGTATTATCGAGCAACGTATTTAAGGAGCCGTGATCAGTGGCAGAGACGATTTATGATCGCACCCTCGCTTTTGCGAGCATTTGTCAGGCAGCGAAACTGGTGCAAGATGTGTCCCGTCAGGGCTATTGTGACCAAGACGCGCTCAGTACCAGCTTAAGCAGCATCGTGATGACGAACCCGTCCTCGACGCTCGATGTGTTTCGCGGTGAGGTCGGTAATGTCACTGGCGGCGGTGAGTCAGGGCTCCATTTAGGCTTGGAAGCGCTGATCAGCCAGCTGGATAATAGCAGCAACGGTAGCGAGCTAATGCGTTATCTGATCAATTTGCTCGCCTTAGAGCGCAAGCTTGCCAGCCGTCGTGATGCCATGGCGCAATTGGGCGATCGGATCGAAACCATCGAGCGCCAATCGAGCCACTTTGATCTGCTTGATGAGCAAATGATCAGTAATCTTGCCAGTATTTATCTCGACGTCATCAGCCCACTGGGCCCGCGTATTCAGGTTTCTGGCGACCCGCAACACCTACAACAAACCGGCGTGCAGCATCGTGTGCGTGCCCTCTTGTTATCTGGTATCCGTAGTACCGTACTATGGCGCCAAGTAGGCGGCAAACGCCGACATCTCATTTTTGGTCGTAAACAAATGGTTGAGCAGGCCAAAACTATTCTAGCCCGTAGCTAATCAGATTGAACTCAGGAGACATAAAATGGAACTGTCAGCGCTGACTGCTGTTTCCCCGGTCGATGGCCGATATGGTACGAAAACGATTGCGTTACGATCGATTTTCAGTGAATTTGGATTGCTAAAGTATCGCACCATCGTTGAAATCCGCTGGCTGCAAAGCTTGGCAGCCACTGACAGCATCAAAGAAGTGCCTGCATTTAGTGATGACGCCAACGCCCTCCTCGATCGGATTGCCGCTGAATTTGATGAGCAAGACGCCGCCCGAATCAAAGAGATTGAGCGCACCACTAATCACGACGTCAAAGCGGTTGAATACTTTTTAAAAGAAAAAATTGCTCATCACCCAGAGATTCATGCGGTTAGCGAGTTTATTCACTTTGCCTGTACCTCGGAAGATATCAATAACCTATCTCACGCACTGATGCTTAAAGACGCGCGTGATACGGTGATCTTACCGGAAATGCAACAGCTTGCCGATGCAGTTAAAGACTTGTCACAACAGTTCCGCGATGTGCCGATGCTCTCTCGCACCCACGGCCAGCCGGCTTCGCCGTCGACCATGGGTAAAGAAATGGCGAACGTTGCCTACCGCATGGCGCGTCAGATTAAGCAAGTCGAAAGCACTGAAATTCTCGGCAAAATCAATGGTGCAGTGGGTAACTACAACGCCCATTTGTCGGCCTACCCAGAGATTGATTGGCACGCCTACAGCGAAGCCTTTGTCACTTCGCTCGGTATCGACTGGAACCCGTACACCACTCAAATTGAGCCGCATGACTACATTGCTGAGCTCTTTGATGCCGTGGCGCGTTTTAACACCATTTTGATCGATTTTGATCGTGATATCTGGGGCTATATCGCGCTGGGTCACTTCAAGCAAAAAACGGTTGAAGGTGAAATTGGCTCGTCGACCATGCCACATAAAGTCAATCCGATTGATTTCGAAAACTCGGAAGGTAACCTCGGCCTAGCGAATGCAATTTTCTCTCACCTGGGGCAAAAGTTGCCGATTTCTCGCTGGCAGCGTGATCTGACCGATTCGACAGTATTACGTAACCTGGGTGTCGGCGTGGGTTACACCCTAATTGCTTATGCCTCGACCCTTAAAGGGATCAGCAAGCTAGAAGTCAACCAAGCCGCGCTAGAAGCCGAGCTGGATAAGAACTGGGAAGTGCTTGCCGAACCGATTCAAACCGTAATGCGTCGCTACGGCATTGAAAAGCCGTACGAGAAGTTGAAAGACCTCACGCGCGGTAAACGGGTGGATGGCGAAGGCATGCGTGCTTTTGTTGATGGCCTCGACTTACCTGAGCATGAAAAAGCGCGCTTGAAGCAAATGACACCAGCTAACTACATTGGTGATGCGGTCAAGCTCACTGACAAACTTTAAGCAAAACGTTCTCATACCTCACGGCCTCCATTGGGGGCCGTTTTTTATCCCCCTCGCACCGCCCCGCTCAGCGCGTTATACTGCCGCAAATTTCTTAACCTGTGATGCTATGTATCAGTTTCAATTTTCCATTGCCGACTTTATGTCCACCTATTGGCACCAAGCGCCTACCGTTATCCGTCAAGGCTTTATAGACTTCGAGGATCCCATCGACCCAGAGGAAGTCGCAGGCTTGGCGATGGAAGCCGATATTGATTCTCGCATGGTGACACACGCGAATGGTCAATGGCAGGTTGCCCACGGACCGTTTGCGGATTTTAGCAACTTTCCTGATACTCACGCGCAACTAATTGTTCAGGCAGCCAACCACTGGCACCCAGGCGCCCGCGAGTTAGCCAGTGCCTTTTCGACACTGCCTCAGTGGTTATTCGACGATCTTATGGTGTGCTATTCCCAGCCGCAAGGTGGCGTGGGACCCCATATCGATCAATACGATGTCTTTATTGTTCAAGGGCAAGGGCGTCGTCGCTGGCGCGTTGGGCCGAAAGGCGATTATCAAGATGCCAATCTCGAGACCGGTCTCAAGCAAATTACTGGCTTTGATGCCATTATCGATGTCGAACTAGCCCCTGGGGATATTCTTTATATTCCACCCGGTTTCCCGCACGAGGGCGATACCCTAGAACCTTCGCTCAGTTACTCGATTGGTTATCGATCGCCAAAAGCGCGCGAGCTACTCAGTAGCTACGCGGATCAAGTGATTGTTGATGAAGCGGGCGATAACCATTTCCATTGGCCAGCCATGCCAGCGCAACCCGATGCGCCAGCGGCACTCGACCCACAACATCTCGCCCAAATGGATGAGATGATGATGGCATTAATGCAGGACGAAACCCTTAAAAAACGCTGGGTTGGCGAGTTTCTCTCTCAGGCTCGACACGAGCTCGATTTGCTCAGCCCCGATCCGCAGTGGCAGCCTGATAGCCTCAAAGCCGCCATGCAAGATGGTCTGTGTTTAGAAAAACTCAGTGGCTTACGTGCTTTTTATCACGCTGATCAGTCAGAAATAATTTTTATGCTCGGTGAAAGCTTTGACTTACCGGAAGGCTGTGAGTCACTGACTCCTAAGCTGTGCAATCAGCGTTTTATCGATTGGGAAATGCTCGGTGAAGCCGCTGAAAATAGCCTATTTTGGCCGATGCTCACGCTGTGGGTAAACCGCGGCTACTGGTATCCTTTAGACGAGGCACCAGAATAACCGCGATTTTTTGCAAAAGATCGCGCTCGATGATTGATAAAAAAGCGCAGGAAACAAACCTGCGCTTTTTTTCTTATTACGTTTTTTACGACGCCAAAAGTTGTCGATTATCTATCTTTTGGATCCAGCGCATCACGCAAACCATCACCGACATAGTTAAAACAGAATAGCGTCAGCACCATAAAGGTCGCTGGGAACAGCAGCTGCCAGATTGCTATTTCCATCGTTTGTGCCCCTTCTTGTAGCAAGGCACCCCAGCTGGTCATTGGCTCTTGCACGCCCAGACCCAAGAAACTGAGGAAGGATTCGAACAAAATCATGTTCGGCACCAACAAGGTCGAATACACTGCGACAATCCCTAATACGTTCGGCACGATGTGGCGGGTAATAATATGACGTGTGCTCACCCCTGAAACATGCGCCGCCTCAACAAATTCTTTACTGCGTAAGCTGAGCGTTTGACCACGAACGATACGGGCCATATCCAGCCAGGCAATACAACCAATCGCCACAAAGATCAGTACGATATTCCGACCAAAGAAGGTCACCAACACAATCACGAAGAACATGAATGGAATCGATTGTAAGATCTCAACCAAGCGCATCATTACCGCATCGGTACGGCCGCCAATAAAGCCAGAAGTTGCACCATATAGTGTACCAATCAGGACGGCGACAAAGGCGCCCATCACGCCAACCATAATCGATATACGCCCGCCCATCATGGTGCGCGTAAACAGATCTCGTCCAAGGGCGTCAGTGCCAAACCAGTGGCCATCAAGACCTAATGTCGGGGCCGCATGGATGGCGTACCAGTCGGTCGCATCATAAGCATAAGCACTCAGGGACGGACCCAATAGAACACTCAAACCAATAATGACAAGGATCACCAAGCTGGCCATCGCGGCTCGGTTACGTTTAAAGCGTATCGCTGCGTCCTGCCAAAGGCTTCGCCCTTTTACATCCACTTCTTCTGCGAAGTTTTCTAGGGCGTCAATGTTTTCTTTTTTCGTCAGCATCATGTCACCCCTAGTAACGGATCTTAGGATCGATATACGCAAGTAGGATATCGACAATGGCGTTGAAAAGAATGGTCAGCGTCCCGATTAAAATCGTACAACCCAGTACCAGTGAATAGTCACGGTTAAACGCAGCGTTAACAAATAGCTTACCGATGCCAGGTAGCCCAAAGATGGTCTCGATCACCACCGAGCCGGTAATAATCCCAACAAAGGCTGGCCCCATATAAGACACCACCGGCAACATCGCTGGCTTAAGCGCATGCTTGACAATAATGGTCGGGTAACTCAATCCTTTGGCGCGTGCAGTACGAATAAAATTACTGTTCAGGGTTTCAATCATACTGCCACGGGTCACACGCGCAAACGTGGCAACGTAGAGTAACGACATGCCAATCACGGGGAGCACCATAAAGTGCCAACCACCCCCTTGCCAGCCACCCGCCGGTAACCAGCCCAAATTAATGGCGAAAATATAAATAAGCACAGGCGCGAGCACGAACGATGGCATGACCACCCCGAGCATCGCGGTCGACATAATGGTGTAGTCAATCCAGGTGTTTTGTTTCAGCGCGGCAATGGTACCGATCGTGACCCCAAACAGCAGTGTGAACACAAATGCTATCGCGCCGATTTGCGCCGAAACAGGGAGAGAGCCAGCAATCAATTCATTAACGCTATAGTCAATATATTTAAACGAGGGACCAAAATCCCCTTGTAAGATATTGCCTAAATAGGTGGTGTATTGCTCAAACACGGGCTTATCTAAGCCGTATTTGGCATTAATATTTTCCATCACCGCCGGGGGCAATGGACGTTCACTTGAAAAAGGGTTGCCAGGCGCAAACCGCATCAAGAAGAAGGAAACAGTGATTAAGACCAACAGCGTTGGGATCGCTTCCAATATTCGCTTCGCGATAAATTTCAACATAGCTCTACCGTCAACATTAGCTCTTGCATAAATACGAGCTGTTCCATGTTAGTTAAGCATCACAGCAAGCGCTGCCTTGGGCATTTCCACAAACAGCGAAACCATCAAGGGAGTCGTAATAAACGACTCCCTCACTTAGCCGTGAATCAGGGATTACTCCGCTTTGATGTAAAGATCTTTGGAGAAGATCTTCTCTTCCGCGTTATTGGCTGGGAAGCCACCGACTTGGGGGCTAAGCAGACGCGCTTTTACATACTGATAGATTGGCGCAATCGGCATGTCTTTCGCCATTTGTTCTTCTGCATCAAGGTATAGTTTGCTACGTTCCGCCTCATCGGTGGTGGTCATCGCTTTTTGCATGATAGCGTCATAAGCTTGGCTATCGTAGTGCACACCACCTGAGGTATTGGTGCTTCGCATTAAGCTGAGGAAGGTCGACGCCTCGTTGTAATCACCACACCAACCGGCACGCGCCACGTCAAAGTTACCTTCGTCTTTGGTGCTTAGGTAGGTTTTCCACTCTTGGTTGTTCAGATCGACAGACACGCCGAGCTTGTCTTTCCACATTTGACCAATCGCAACGGCCAGTTTTTTGTGGTTTTCACTGGTGTTATACAGCAGTGAGAAATCAAGCGGATTATTTTCACCAAATCCTGCCTCTTTAAGCAAACGCTTAGCTTCTGCATCACGCTCTTCTTGGGTCATTTTGGCGTATTCTGGCAATTCAGGCTCAAAGCCAGCGGTGATCTCTGGTGTTAAGAAATAAGCCGGTTTTTGGCCCTGACCCAGTAAAGCGTCAGTGATTACATTGCGATCAATGGCATAAGACAATGCTTTACGGATGCGGACGTCATCAAAAGGTTCACGCTTGGTGTTAAAGATGTAGTAATAGCTACACAGGTTACCCACAATAGAGAGATCGTCTGGATGCTCGCTTTTCAAACGACGGAAATGCTCATTGGGGATCTCGTAAGTCATATCAATTTCACCGGCCAAGTAGCGGTTCATTTCTGCGACTTGGTTTTCAATCGGCAAGAAAGTGACTTTGTCGAGTGTGGTATTGTCGTTATCCCAGTACTGCTCATTACGCGTTAATTCGATACGCTCGTTGATTACCCAGTTATCGACCACAAACGCGCCATTACCAACGAAATTTTCTGGTTTGGTCCATTCATTACCATATTTCTCCACCGTTTCTTTGTGCACCGGCTTCATGGTGGTGTGGCCCATCATCTTCACAAAGTAAGGCACAGCAGTATCTAACGTTACCCTAAGTGTGTGATCGTCTAGCGCTTCAACGCCCAATGTGTCTTTATCTTTTTCACCTTTGATGATGGCTTTGGCATTCTCCATGTGGGTATAACCCAGATACCATGAGTAAGGCGACGCCGTCATTGGGTCAGCGACACGTTTAAAGCTGTATTCAAAATCTTGCGCAGTAACGGGATCGCCGTTTGACCACTTGGCTTCATCGCGCAGGTAGAAGGTAAAGACTTTGTTATCTTTGTTTTCCCAGCGCTCAGCCACACCAGGAATCACATTACCGTCGGCGTCTTGGTTAACCAGACCTTCGAGTAAGTCACGAATAACATGTGACTCTGGCACGCCTTGGGTTTTATGTGGATCGAGAGAAGCCACTTCCGCCCCATTACCACGAACGAGCTCTTGTACATCAGCAAGTTGGGGTTCGCCGGCGGCGGTTTCAGTTTTTTGCTCAGGGGCTGTTTGGGAGGTTTGTTTTTGCTCGGGCTCACTGCATCCTGCGAGAGCCAGAGAAAGGCCAGCGCCCATAAAAAGGGTTCGGGTAATCGTGTTTAGCTTCATCGTGTAACTCCATAACAATCGCTATTGCATCCATGACAATCGTCGCAGCCAGCGGGAGAATCCATTTGCACAACTCTAGAAGTTGTACTACGCCGTGCCGCGCGACTAAAGGCAAAACATTACCAATCAATACTGTGTTTTGCCATAAACCTGAAGTATTTTGCCATAAAATGAGATTAAAAACTTATCTTTCACTACACTTAAGTCACATAAAAAAACGTTCAGCTGGTAAGACAAGGCAAATTTAGCGCTTTATTCATCACCAGTAACAAAAAACGGTACAAATTGCTGTTTATACTGAATCTGCGGACTTTGAGGCTAAGACTTCACTGGCTTACCGTTTAGAAAGCACACAAGCCTCTACCGAACACTTTCACCTCAGTGACTTTAACTGGCAAACCACATCAATGTTAATCAATTGTAACGACGATAATAAACGCTATTTGTCAAAAAAACTCAACATAAAAGCGCACGTGTGATGTCAGACAGGTATCAAGGTCACAAAATGGATGGTATTTCAAGTGACTGCTGCGGGAGGGTATTTGCGGTGTCATTCTCTCTGTATAGCCAGCGTGAAAACGCTGGCTATACGTGATGCCTGTTACTTTTTGGCCTCATCCGGGGTAAATGTCGGACTTTCATCAGGCGAGTGATCATGCGCCTGATCGTTGAGGGCATGGTGTTCCTCGCGGGCCTTCTCCATCTCCGGCATCACATTGTTCAACATCTCTTTCATTTTCTTATTGCTATAGCGCTTGTGTTTCATTGTGTCCTCCTGAACGGATCAGTGTTTGGCACAGTCACACAAAGTAATCATAAACTAGGTAATCACAAACTAGGCAATCACAACCTCGATTGCGTTTTTATTACTTTGGTACAAACCGCTTGTGCAATTTTTAAGCTACACCCTTGTCTCCAAGAAAGCAAAAGATGATCATGTTAGCGATTGCATCGACACGAGCCTGATGATGGCCATCTCAACAGCCACGCGGTTATCGGCGTTTTATCAACCAAATTTAAGAAGATTAACTGATAATAATTCGCTTTTTAGACGAAATACCAATATCGACCACTTTTTAACCAGACTATCTTGTTATTCATTGCTATCTCCCCCATCCTTGTACAAGTGGTGAGACGTTTCCTATCACCATCTTATTTTTCTTCCGACAAAAGAGTGACAAGCAAGACTATGAGACCACAAAGTTCAACCTCGCGCCCCCTGTGCGCACGCGTTCGCCATGGTTACAATCCATACAAAGGAAAAAAACCTCAGGTTAATCGCTAACGCGGTGTTGAAGTGACGATGCGTCAATCTAATAGCCTCCCATGTTGGAGGCTATTTTTTTAATTGCACAATACGCGATTGCACAATGCAGGCCATGAAGCGGATTTGCATTGCAAATTGCGATTTATTCAACCGTCGGTTATGGCTTAAGCCGCTAGAAACGTGCCAACCCCCCGATACAGTTGAGTTTTAAAAAGTAGGCACCCCTTTTGCAGTATCTAGATTATTAGACCAAACCATTGCTCACCAGGAGGTGTACCATGGGACAATCAACACCCATTCTGTTCAACGATCGCCATATATTACCGGGTGGACGCATTCCACTCCGGATCCCAACCGGGGAAGCGTTGCAAACACTGGTCTTTGCCTTAAAACACGGTCTGCCTTTGGGGGTGTGTATGGCAGAAAGCCAGGCTCAGCGTCAGCATGTCAATATTGGTACCTTTATCGAGATTGAAGATTACACCCGCAGTCAAGAGGATGGGTGTTTGGTTGTCACTGCCCGCGGCATTGCGCGTTTTGCGATTCGAGCCTTCAACCACCAGCATGATGAGATGTTATTCGCGACCGTGAGTCCACTCCCTCGCTGGCCTGACTGCCACGTCGATAAGCAAAGCGAACCACTGGTTGAGCGCTTACAATCCATGTTTGAGCGCCACCCAGAGCTACAAAGCATGCATCGTGAGGCAGAGTTCTCCAATTTAACCTGGTTATGCCAACGCTGGTTAGAGCTGTTACCGCTGCCAACCGATGAAAAACAAGCATTAATGGCCAATAACTCTTGTGTCGCTACACGCGATTACCTACTGAGTATGATGCAGGATCCTCACTAGATAGAGGACGATGCTTTCTGTGCTTTCTATGCTGCCTTGCCAATTGCGCCCATTTTTCTGTCTTTTTAGGGTGAGGGATAATGCGCTGCGTTATCCCATTTTTTCACTTTTTATCGTACTTTTCTTCCCTTGCTCACATTTTCGCACCAAGCGTTTCTTCTTAATTCGGACGATTAAGGTAACATTAGTGTAATTTTTCTGTCTGTTTAGGTCTCTCGGCAATGCGCCATCCAACGCTTTCTGATCCAGCGATTTCCCACCAAACCGTGTCTGATCAAGATCGATCAGCGCAAAGTTCGTCTCACCAAGCAAACGTCACGTCTTCAACACGTATCGTCGCCCTTGGCGGTGGACATGGCTTAGGGCGAGTATTATCTGCATTAAGTGAGCATGGAAATCGCGTGACCGGCATTGTCACTACGACAGATAACGGCGGATCAACGGGCCGTATTCGCGCCTGCCAGGGAGGAATAGCCTGGGGTGATATTCGTAATTGCTTGAATCAATTAATTACCGAACCATCAGTGGGCTCTATGCTGTTCGAATACCGATTTAAAGGCAAAGGCGAACTGAATGGGCATAATTTAGGCAATTTAATCCTGACGGCGCTCGATAATTTATCCGTTCGCCCCTTAGAAGCGATTCAGCTGATTCGCGATCTATTAGATGTACGTCCGCATCTTCTGCCGATGTCTGAACACCCAGCAGAATTAGCCGCATTAACGGCCGACGGCGAAACCGTCGCGGGGGAAACACACATTGATGAGCTCTCTGCGCCCCCCACACGTTTATTTCTCTCGCCAACCGTACCGGCCACACGTGAAGCCATGGATGCAATTGCACAGGCAGACATGATACTGCTCGGCCCCGGCAGTTTTTTAACCAGTGTCATGCCACCTTTACTGGTTCCCGAATTGGGACGAGCGCTCAAACATACGCAGGCAAAAATTGTTTTTATCCGTAATTTAGGCAAAGAAATCGGTCCGGCGGGCGAGATGTCTCTCGATACTATGTTGGCATGGTGCGAACGTGCGATGGGAGGCAAAAAGGTTGATGTTATACTCGGAGAGAAAAGCGCGACACAGCTTGACCCAGACTATCAACAAAAAGAGGCCGAGCTGGCCTCTTCAAATCATCATTGGCGTCACGACCGGGATAAGCTACGTCAAGCTATTGATGAAGTCCTGCTCGACTGCCATCTCCCGGTATGTTGACGCCGTCCCTTGCAGCATTTCGGTAAGCTCATCCAGGTGATGTGACATCCACTCGCGCTGGCCTTGCTTAACACGCGATTCGCACTCGCGCGCCATTTCGGCTAAATCATCGGCACCAAAACTGGCGGCACTGCTTTTAATCGCATGGCTGATTTCACGGATTTGCTCAATTGATGGCGAACCAGCCAGTTGAGAGTGATACTGAGATAATTCATCACTGAATACAGTGAGTAAAACGGTCACCGTATCCTCTCCCACTTCTAATGCCAATCGACGCAATGTTTCAGTATTTACTGTGGTGGCCATACATCCGTTCCTATCATTCATTCGCCGCAGTTTTTTGCCAGGCTTGCAGTTTTCGGTACAAGGTTGAAGGACTCACTTCGAGTAACCCGGCCGCCTGCGGGATATTGCCATTGCACACATCAATCGCCGCTTCAATGGCGCGCTTTTCAATTTTCCATAAAGGCTCGATATCCGCTTTACTCAACGACGATGGCGTTGAATCTGGTGACTCTCGCGTCACCAGGTGATTCGGCGAAAAGGCACTCGTCGTGACGTCAGACCCTGCGTTATGCTGCGGTGATGCAATTTCGGCACCAGAAACGCGATTCACAGGAGGAGGAAGCATTTCTTTGCTGACTTCTTCACCATTATGCAGCACAACAATGTTGCGAATCACATTTTGCAATTGACGAACGTTACCCGGCCAGTCATAACGCAGCAGGAGATCGGCTACCTCATCACTGAAGCGACAAAAATCTTTACCCTCTTCTGCAGAAAATACAGCGAGCAAGGCATTGGCAATCGCGAGTACATCGTCACCGCGTGCGCTTAAAGGCGGCAGTTCAAGTGGAATCACGTGCAGACGATAATAGAGGTCTTCACGAAACTTTCCTTGCTGAACCTGAAGCCAAGGATCTTGGTTGGTTGCACAAACAAATCGAACATCCACGTTTTTGACATGCGAAGAACCGACTTTTTGAAAGCTACCCGTTTGAATGAAACGTAGCAATTTGGATTGCAAATCCATATCCATTTCGCAAATTTCATCTAAAAAGAGAGTGCCGCCATGCGCCATTTCTGCCGCCCCTTCACGCTCAGCCGCCGCCCCGGTAAACGCGCCTTTGACATGGCCAAACAGCTCACTTTCAATCAGATCTTTGGGAATAGCGGCACAATTTAATGCAACAATAGGCTTATTACTGCGGGTGCTGGCTGCATGAATGGCCTCGGCACAGACTTCTTTCCCGGTGCCACTTTCACCTGTAATAAAAACAGTCGCTTTGCTGGGGGCGGCGGATTCAATCACGCGGTAAACCGCTTGCATCGGTAAGCTACTGCCGATGAAGCCATGATATTCGCTTTCGTGCTTGCTGGTGTTGGATTGATGGCTGGATTTAGGCTTGAGCGACTTATTCACCGTGACGCGCAATTGATCCGCTTCACAAGGCTTAATTAAGAAATCATTGGCGCCATGGCGCATCGCGTCGACTGCCGCGTCAATCGAGCCATGAGCTGTCATGATGATCACCGGCAAGTCTGGCGCGACAGCACGGACTTTTGCCAGCACATCAATCCCTGACATATCGGGCAGGCGAAGATCCAGAATGATCAACGCAAGTTGGTCGCCTTCTTGTTCAAAGAAAGTCAGCGCATCCTGCCCTTTGCCCACAATAGTGACGTCGACATCCAAGGGATTTAAATACGATTTGTATAACGCCGCGACCGACGCTGTATCTTCCACCATCAATATTCGTTTATTGGGTGACAGTGCTGGCATTTATCCTCCAAGAATCACATCGCTGCCTGGGGTCTTCATAAAGCATACAGTCTTCATTGAGCCCATAGTCTTCATTGAGTCCATAGTCTTCATTGAGTCCATAGCCTTCATTGAGCCCATAGCCTTCATTGAGCCTGTAATATTCATTGGCTCAATTGCACGAGCGTATGCGAAATGCGTTGCATTATGCAAAATTTCCCACATTGTATCTTTGCTTGTGGCTTAAAACCACACGTTTTGTCGATGTAATCGCCTTTTTAATTTTTGGCACGCCAAATGCATCCTATTGTGTGACCCTAAGGGGTCACCTAGCCAACTGACGTTGTTTGTGAGTTATTACTCACTGAAACACTGTAGCCAACCTGACTTTTAGGTTGGCTTTTTTTTATCTAGCTTTTTATCTAACTATTGGCGATAAACTGCTCGCGCAGCCCCTGGAGCTGATCGCGCAATTGTGCTGCCGTTTCAAACTCAAGGTTTTGTGCCGCTTCTAACATTTGGCTTTCAAGCTTTTTAATTTCCGCATCAATCGCTTGCGGGGATTTCAGTGCATAATCTGCATCTGGCTCGGCAACAGCACGTAACGACTTCGCGGACGATTTATTCGCCTTGCTTCGCTTACCGGTGCCGATTTCCATCACGTCCATCACTTTTTTGTTCAATTTCTGCGGTGTGATGCCATGTTCTTCATTGTAAGCCACTTGTTTGACGCGACGCCGCTCGGTTTCATCAATCGCACGCTTCATCGATTTGGTGATCCGATCACCATATAAAATGGCTTTGCCGCGTAGGTTACGCGCAGCACGGCCTATGGTTTGAATCAGCGAGCGTTCAGAGCGCAAGAAACCTTCTTTATCGGCATCCAAAATGGCAACCAAAGAGACTTCTGGCATATCTAACCCCTCTCGTAGCAGGTTGATCCCCACCAAGACATCAAACTCGCCAAGCCGTAAATCGCGAATGATCTCCATGCGTTCAACCGTATCAATATCAGAGTGTAGATAGCGCACGCGCACATCGTGCTCTTGCATATATTCGGTTAGGTCTTCGGCCATACGCTTGGTTAATGTGGTCACAAGCACCCGTTCATTCAGTTCGCGCCGGGCACGTACTTCTGAGAGTAAATCATCGACCTGAGTGGCGACCGGGCGCACTTCAATTTCAGGGTCAATAAGCCCCGTCGGTCGCACCACTTGATCGATGATGTCTGACCCTGATTTCTCTTGCTCATAATTGCCCGGTGTCGCCGAGACATAAACTGTCTGTGGGGCGAGTGCTTCAAACTCATCAAACTTAAGTGGCCGGTTATCCAGCGCCGACGGTAAGCGAAACCCATAATCGACCAGTGTTTCTTTACGTGATCGATCGCCTTTATACATGGCACCAATCTGAGACACAGTCACGTGAGATTCGTCGATAATCAGCAAGCCATCAGCCGGCAAATAATCAAATAGCGTCGGCGGCGGCTCGCCTTGAGTCCGGCCACTCAGGTAACGTGAGTAGTTTTCAATCCCGGAACAATACCCCAGCTCGTTCATCATCTCGATATCAAACTGCGTGCGCTGAGTTATCCGCTGCTCTTCCAACAACTTGTTATTTTCAAGCAGCGTTTTTTTGCGATCAGCGAGCTCCACTTTTATCTGCTCAACCGCTTCCAAGATACGCTCTCGCGGGGTGACATAATGCGTTTTGGGGTAAATGGTACAGCGTGGCATATCTTTGACGCTGACTTGACCGGTCAATGGGTCAAAAACGCTAATGGTTTCAACTTCGTCATCGAAAAGCTCAACTCGGATCGCGTCTTTGTCTGATTCGGCGGGGAAAATATCAATCACTTCACCGCGAACTCGGAATGTGCCGCGCTCAAATGCCAGATCATTACGGGTATATTGGAGTTCCGCGAGACGCTGTAAAATAGTGCGCTGATCCAGAATATCACCGCGTCGGATATGTAACATCATTTTCAGATACGCGTCGGGATCCCCCAAGCCGTAAATGGCCGATACCGACGCCACAATGACGACATCACGCCGTTCCATTAAGGCTTTAGTTGCCGAAAGCCGCATTTGTTCAACCTGATCATTGATTGACGCGTCTTTTTCGATAAAGGTGTCGGTTGAAGGCACATAGGCCTCTGGTTGATAGTAGTCGTAGTAAGAAACGAAATACTCTACCGCGTTATCCGGGAAAAACTCACGCATTTCACCATATAACTGAGCCGCTAGGGTTTTATTGGGCGCCAGTATCATCGTGGGTCGATTCAGTTCCGCAATCACATTGGCCATCGTGAATGTTTTACCTGAGCCCGTTACCCCCAATAATGTTTGATGCGCGAGCCCCGCATCGAGCCCCTCACATAATCGGTGAATGGCTTCAGGCTGATCGCCCGATGGTTGAAAAGCAGAATGCAGCGAAAACGTTTTACTCATGAGGCTGTCCTGTTGGGTCGTCTGACCAAGTCATCTTATTGTCCTGACTCACCTGACGGAGTCAACGACTCTGACTGCTTACTGGTTACGTGTAAAATGCGATCTTTTTCGCGTAGAGTTCTTGATCTGAAAATCGGACCTAGGTAACCTGTCGGTCCTCTTTTGGAACCCTTACCCCTCCTTCCCGCAAAAAAATCGCAACATTCAATGATCATCACTGTATTTATCCCCGATACTCAATGACTGACGAAAAAACAATCTGTGCATAATATTGACATTCCGCCTTCGTCATACTCGTGCGCACTTACCCATAAAAAATCAATAAAATCATAACCATAAAAACACAAAACAATTTCGTGATTATCGATGTTTTGCATAAAATCAACCATGTAGCGAGTTTATCAAGATTCACACACATGGTTATCCACAGAATCTGTGGGTAACCACTGAAAGCCCTTGCCTTACTGGGGTGAATAAAAGTCAAGTCCAAGTTCGCATCAATGCTTAATCGATCGCCATTGTGGTGCTTTTATCAACGCCAACGGCTAGCTTTTCAGCAGTCAGTTGAAAAGATGGATTTTCTTAGGGTTGATGAGTTGACACTTTTTCAGGGGCTCGCTAAGATTCGCCCCGTTCTCAAGGCAATTCCCCCATAGTTCAGTTGGTAGAACGGCGGACTGTTAATCCGTATGTCACTGGTTCGAGTCCAGTTGGGGGAGCCAACCTTGAAATCAAAAAGAATACATCAGTAAATCGATTCCCCCTTAGTTCAGTTGGTAGAACGGCGGACTGTTAATCCGTATGTCGCAGGTTCGAATCCCGCAGGGGGAGCCACTTCCTTCGTTTTAATTCTACTCTTTCCAAGTCACTGTCTGATCTGCTTCGCAGATTATGTCGCAGGACTGGGCGTCCCCGTTCAATCCCGCAGGGGGAGCCACTTCCTTCGTTTTAATTCTACTCTTTCCAAGTCACTGTCTGATCTTCGACTATTCTCTCCCTCGAAACAGCATTCTTATATTGATCGCCCCTTCTGTTCTACCACTACCCTTTACTAAGCCGGTCGCAAATCAAGCGTCACTGATAGCTTACAACGGATCAGGCAAAAACCCTGCTTGATGGCGGTTGTTATAGCCGCTTCAAAGGTCGATAATAGGCAGATCACAAAAACACTAAATGATTAAATAGCATGGTTGAGTATTTGTTGCTATTAGTGGGCACTGTCTTGGTCAATAACTTCGTTCTGGTGGAGTTTTTGGGCCTGTGTCCATTTATGGGCGTATCAAAAAAACTAGAAACAGCGATTGGCATGGGCTTAGCCACAACCTTTGTGCTGACCCTGGCATCGGTGAGCTCGTACCTGGTTGAAACCTATATCCTCATTCCGTTAGATCTTGGCTACTTGCGCACACTGAGCTTTATCCTCGTCATTGCCGTGGTCGTGCAGTTCACTGAGATGGTGGTACACAAAACCAGCCCTACGTTACACCGGTTATTGGGCGTTTTCTTGCCACTGATCACCTCAAACTGTGCGGTGTTGGGTGTTGCTTTGCTCAACGTAAAACAGCAGCACAGCTTTATTGAATCCATCATTTATGGTTTTGGTGCGGCTTGTGGTTTCTCGCTGGTGTTGATTCTATTTGCCGCGATGCGTGAGCGTATTGCCGCGGCTGATGTGCCGGCTCCCTTCCGGGGCGCGTCTGTTGCTATGATCACCGCAGGTCTGATGTCGCTCGCCTTTATGGGCTTTACTGGATTGGTGACCTTATCATGAGTGGAATCGTGATCGCAGTGATTGTTATCGCTGCCCTCGCCGCTATTTTCGGCGCAATTCTTGGTTTTGCCTCGATCCGCTTTAAAGTCGAGGCCGATCCCATTGTCGATCAAATTGATGCCATCCTGCCACAAACGCAATGTGGCCAATGTGGTTATCCTGGTTGTCGACCCTATGCCGAAGCGATTGCTAATGGCGATGAAATCAATAAATGTCCCCCTGGCGGGCAACAAACCATCGAGAACCTCGCCAACCTGATGGGCGTTGAAGCGACAGAATTGGCGCATGATGAAGAAAAAAGCATCAAAACCGTTGCCTTTATCCACGAAGAAGACTGCATTGGCTGCACTAAATGCATTCAAGCGTGTCCTGTTGATGCGATTGTCGGTAGCACCAAAGCCATGCATACCGTGATTGAACAAGATTGCACTGGGTGCGATCTCTGTGTAGCACCCTGTCCGACCGATTGCATTGAAATGATCCCCGTCCAGGACACACCAGAAACCTGGAAGTGGCAGCTCGACCAAATTCCGGTAGTAAACATAACCGACAATCAGGGGGCACGCGCCTGATGGAAAGTCTCATTGAACAAATTAAACACGGTCAGATCTGGGATTTTCACGGCGGTATTCATCCACCCGAGCACAAAACCCAATCTAACCAAAACGCGATTCTTGAGCACATACTGCCATCTGAACTGGTTATTCCGTTAAAACAACATATTGGCAGTAAAGGCAAACTACTCGTTAGCCAAGGCGATCAGGTCCTCGCTGGACAAGCTCTCACCGAAACCGACATTCAGCAATGTGTGCCGGTGCATGCTCCAACCTCAGGCACCGTGATTGCAATTGAAGATAGAACCATCGCCCACCCTTCTGGGTTATCCGATCGCTGTGTTGTGATTCAACCGGACGGTAACAATACATGGGGCGCAAAACCCGCTTTTGCTGAGTATCACACCCAAACACCTGAACGCCTGATTGACCATATTCGCGCTATGGGCATTGCGGGAATGGGGGGAGCGGGTTTCCCTACCGCCCGTAAACTACAAACCGGCCTCGCACGAACCGAGATACTGATCATCAACGCCGCCGAGTGTGAGCCCTATATCACCGCCGACGATCGCTTGATGCAAGATTGCGCCGATGAAATCGTCGCGGGCATCCAAATTCTCAACCACATTGTGAAGCCAAAACTGGCGGTGATTGGTATTGAAGATAACAAGCCCGAGGCGATTGCTGCGTTAAACGCCGCCGTCGACGCGGTTGAGGACGACATCCTCATTCAAGTGGTGCCGACCAAATACCCATCAGGGGGTGAAAAACAGCTCATCCAACTGATCACAGGAAAAGAGGTACCGGCCAAAGCCTTTCCGGCCAGCATCGGCGTGTTGATGCAAAATATTGGCACCACATACGCGATTAAGCGCGCCGTGCTAGACGGTGAGCCGCTTATCAAGCGCGTGGTAACCCTGACCGGGAAAACGCTCAAAACCCAGCAAAACCGCTGGGCACTATTGGGCACGCCGATTGGCGAACTATTAGCTCAGCACGGCTATAAAGCGGATAAAAAACAGCCACGGGTGATTATTGGCGGCCCGATGATGGGCTTTACGGTGCCTCACGCCAAGGTGCCCATCACCAAAACGACTAACTGTGTGTTGGTGCCAACCCGCAAAGAAATAGCACCAGCCAAACAAGAAATGGCCTGTATTCGGTGCAGTGCCTGTGCCGATGTGTGCCCCGCGCATCTTCTCCCGCAGCAGCTGCAGTGGTACGCGAAAGATCAAGACTATGACAAATGCCAAGACTACGATCTATTTGATTGTATTGAATGTGGCGCGTGTGCCTACGTCTGTCCTAGTGAGATTCCGCTGGTGCAATATTATCGCCAAGCCAAAGCCGAAATCCGCGAGATTGAAGCAGAAAAAGAGGCGGCCGAACGGGCGCGCCAACGCTTTGAAGCCAAAAAAGCGCGGATGGAACGAGAAAAGCAAGAGCGAGAAGAAAAACACCGCCAAGCAGCGGAACGTCGCAAACAAGCTGCACAGCAAAATGCCGGCTCTGGCGATGCCTTAAACGCTGCAGTTGAACGGGTGAAGGCGAAAAAAGCGGCGCAATCGGCCGATAACGACGTGAAACCTGCAGTCGCCGCTGCGATTGCACGCGCAAAAGCCAAGCAAGCCGAGGCAGCGAAAACCGGCAGTGATGAGCCAGATAACAGTGAAATGATGAAGTTGCGCGAGGAGCGCAAACGACAAGCCCGAGCGCGTAAGGCGGCGAAAGAGACGCAAAAACCCGCGCAAGCCATAGCGTCGCAGGCAGGATCAGAAAACACTGACAACCAAGATGGTAAAAAAGACGCCGTAGCGGCTGCCGTTGCCCGCGCCAAGGCCCGAAAAGCGGCGCAACAAGRCGAATCAAGCGCTGATTCATCGGCYTCRRCTGAAAGCCAAACCGCAACAGCCAACAAAACGTCAGACACTGGCGAAKCCAGCGATAAAAAAGCCGCTGTCGCCGCTGCCGTTGCCCGTGCTAAGGCCCGAAAAGCGGCGCAACAAGGCGAATCAAGCGCTGATTCRTCGGCTTCRRCTGAAAGCCAAACCGCAACAGCCAACAAMACGTCAGACACTGGCGARKCCAGCGATAAAAAAGCCGCTGTCGCCGCTGCCGTTGCCCGTGCCAAAGCGCGTAAAGCCGCTCAACAAAAACAAGATAATAAGGAATAATCAACGTGGCGTTTTTCATTGCAAGTTCACCACACGCCCACAATAAGCGCTCCACCAGCCATATTATGCTGACCGTTCTCCTGTGCGCATTACCAGGACTCGCGGCACAGTGGTATTTCTTTGGATGGGGAGTATTAATCCAGCTAACGCTCGCCGTGTTAACCGCCTGGACAACAGAAGCACTGGTGATGCGGTTACGTCGCCGCCCGGTGATGGCCTATTTACGTGACAATAGCGCGCTGCTCACTGCATTTCTTTTGGCCGTCGCGATCCCCCCGATGGCACCTTGGTGGGTGATCGTAATTGGTACCGCGTTTTCTATCATCGTTGCCAAGCATATTTATGGCGGGCTGGGTCAAAACCTGTTTAATCCTGCTATGGTTGGCTATGTAGTACTGTTGATCGCATTTCCAGTACAAATGACCACCTGGCTACCACCCGAAAGCCTTGCCACCCATGCGTTAACGTTCGGTGATACCCTAGCCGCTATTTTCAGTGGCTATACGTTGGACGGTTTTAGTGTTAACCAACTCCGTATGACCGTCGATGGTGCGACCATGGCCACGCCACTGGACACCATAAAAACCGCATTAGCCGGCGGACAAACCGTCAGTGAGGCCTTGCAACAGCCTATATTTTCTGCCGTTGGTGGCAAAGGCTGGGCCTGGGTGAATACGCTGTATCTGCTCGGTGGTTTGGTATTGATTCAACGCGGTGTGATCAACTGGCATATTCCGGTTGCGGTACTCACCGCCTTATTATCAAGCTCACTGTTGGGCCACTTGATTGCGCCCGATCAATTAGCGTCGCCGCTGATTCATTTGTTGTCTGGTGCGACCATGCTGGGGGCATTTTTCATCGCCACCGATCCGGTTTCCGCATCCACGACGGACAAAGGGCGCTTGTGGTTCGGCGGCCTCATTGGGGTGTTGGTGTACTTGATCCGTACTTGGGGTGGCTACCCCGACGGTGTCGCGTTTGCAGTGATTATCGCTAACTTATGCGTGCCTTTGATTGATTACTACACCAAACCGAGAACTTACGGCCATGCGAATAAGCGGGCAGAGAAGAAGTCACCGTCATGATTGAAACAATACGAAAACATGGGGGCATCTTGGCGATCGCAGCCCTCTTATCCACCGCATTAGTGGCGGTTACCAATGCGCTGACTGAAGACACGATAAAAGAGCAACAACAAATTCAGTTATCCAAAGCGCTCAATCAAGTGATCCCAAAAGCGCGCCATGATAATCCGCTTCACCAAAGCTGCCGCCTGGTGACAAACTCGGACGCACTCGGCACTGACGAGGCGCAACCTTTTTATGTCGGCACCTTGAACGATGAGGTGACCACGGTCGCCATTCAAACCATCGCCCCCAATGGCTACAATGGCGCGATAAAAGTGCTGATCGGGATGGATGCCACCAGTCATCAAGTCTTGGGCGTACGGGTCCTCGAGCACAATGAAACCCCAGGCCTGGGAGACAAAGTGAGCTTACGTGTGTCGGACTGGGTACGGAGCTTTAGCGGCAAGACAGTGACCAGTGAAGACGATAAACGCTGGGCGGTCAAAAAAGATGGCGGTCAGTTCGATCAGTTTACCGGTGCGACCATTACCCCCCGGGCGGTGGTTACTGCGGTAAAAAAAGCGGCCTGGTTTGTCAGCCAGCAACAAGCTACCTTGCTTAACCAACCTGTCAATTGCGGAGGTGCGTCGTGAACAGTGACCACAAAGCGCTGATGAAAAATGGCTTATGGAGCAACAACCCCGCCTTTGTGCAGCTGCTGGGGTTGTGTCCACTGCTGGCAGTCTCTGCCACCGTCACCAATGCGCTGGGCCTCGGCATTGCAACACTGGCTGTGCTAGTGGGTTCCAACTTAATCGTGTCGGTGATCCGAGAATGGGTGCCTAAAGAAGTGCGTATCCCAATTTTCGTGATGGTGATCGCCTCATTGGTCACCTGTGTGCAATTGGTGATGAATGCCTATGCTTACGGCCTTTATCAGTCACTCGGGATCTTTATCCCCTTGATTGTCACCAACTGTATTATTATCGGCCGCGCTGAAGCCTTTGCCTCAAAAAACCCGGTTGGCTTATCGGTTAGTGATGGGTTTTGGATGGGAACGGGCATGACTGCAGCGCTGGTGATACTCGGCGCGATTCGAGAGATTATTGGTAACGGCACCTTGTTTGATGGCGCCGATCTGTTGCTCGGTGACTGGGCCGCGGCGCTACGGATTGAAATTTTCCAATTCGATACCAAATTCTTATTGGCGATATTGCCACCCGGTGCATTTTTAGCGGTGGGCTTTTTGATCGCTCTGAAGAACATCATTGATACCCATCTTGCCAGTAAGACAGAATCCGAGCAGAAACCAGTGATTGAACGCGCGCGGATCACCGGCAATCAGTGACAGGATAGGGAAATGAATAAAGAAAAACGACAACAGATTTTGGAGCGGCTGCGAGACAACAATCCAACACCGCAAACAGAGCTGCATTGGTCTACCCCTTTCGAGTTGTTGATTGCAGTGTTACTGTCTGCCCAGGCTACCGATGTGAGTGTCAATAAAGCTACCGATAAACTCTACCCGGTGGCCAACACTCCAGAGGGCTTATTGGCACTAGGTGTGGATGGGGTGAAGTCCTATATCAAAAACATCGGCCTGTTTAATTCCAAAGCCGAGAACGTGATTAAGACCTGTCGTGCGCTGATCGAACAGCACGGTGGTGAGGTGCCAGAAAACCGCGAAGCGCTGGAGGCCTTACCCGGTGTCGGGCGAAAAACGGCCAATGTTGTGCTCAATACCGCATTTGGTTGGCCCACTATTGCGGTCGATACCCATATTTTTCGGGTATCTAATCGCACCAAGTTTGCGATGGGTAAAAACGTCAATGACGTGGAAGAGAAACTGAACAAGGTGGTGCCCAAAGCGTTTAAGGTCGATGTGCACCATTGGCTTATTTTGCACGGACGCTATACCTGCCTGGCACGCAAACCCCGCTGTGGCAGTTGCATCATTGAAGATTTATGTGAATATAAAGATAAAGTCTATCCAGACAGCTAACGCTATTTCAGGCGAGCACTGGCAAGTAATAAAGGAGCAACGTCATGTCTAACGGCAGAATTCTACACACCATGATCCGCGTCGGTGATCTGGATCGCGCAGTGAAATTTTACACCGACGTAATGGGTATGCGTTTGTTACGCACCAATGAAAACGAGCAGTATAAATATAGCTTGGCGTTTGTCGGTTACAGCGATGAGTCTGACGGTGCAGTAATCGAATTGACCTATAACTGGGGCGAATCGGAATACGATCACGGCAACGCCTTTGGTCATATTGCGATCGGTGTCGACGATGTTTACGCCACCTGTGATCAAATTCGCCAAGCCGGCGGCAATATCACTCGCGAGCCAGGTCCAGTAAAAGGTGGCAGCACTGAAATCGCTTTTGTCACTGACCCTGATGGTTATAAGCTCGAACTTATTCAAAACAAGAGCGCGTCTGCTGGCCTAAACGGTTAACTGACACCTGCTCTCATGAAGCTCACACGCTTAACAGAGTGAGCCTTAGTGATAGCGACATAGCCAAGACAACAAAGCCCTGCTTTAACCGCAGGGCTTTGTTATTTCTGTCGCTCGGAAACAAGGTTTGCTTTTGGTTTGTCATCCCACCTCGGCTGAACGTCCGCCTACTCGCTGAACGTTGACTGTGCCTTATAACAAGGTCCTACCCAGAGAGATCACCACACGACGGTTTTTACTTCGGCCAATGGGATCCTCGTTATCGGCGACCGGCCGGCGCTCGCCATAGGCTTCAACGGTGATCCTGTCCTCAGGCAAGCCCAAAGAGGTAAAGTAGTCACGTAATTTCTTCGCCCGCCGCTCCGACATTTGTTGATTGGCGGCGCGTGTGCCTCGTGCATCGGAATAAGTGGCGACCAGGACCAAATCAATATCATCGCTATAGCGGACAAATTCGGCAATTTGGGTTAAGCGTTGGCGGCTCGCTTTGGTGAGTTCATCGCTGTTTTCTTGATAGCGCAACACGGTAAAGGAAATGTCCTCAAACGCGTAAGGCAATAAGGTGTTTAAGCATTGGCTAAATTCTTGGTACGGTGCCCCAAACGCCACCGCAGACAGGGCAACATCGATTTGACGCTGTTGGCGCCGCCAATCTTGAAAACTAAAGGTAGGAAAGCGACCTTCTTCCAATTCGCTCAACATCGACCAGGCCGTTTGGCCGCCGACATAACCATCAAACTGTTGGAAAAACTTAAGCTGGTCCATGTATCGGGCCGGTTCACCGGGCATCCAATCGGCCGGCATGGATAGCAAAGATACCGGCGCTGTCTCGCCCATAGGGCGCTGCATCTCCAACTCGAAATCTACATTCATGTCTTTGCTGGCGCGCGAGGTAAACGACGCGAGCCCGTATCCAGGAATATTGTGCTGCAGGCGGCACTCGATCGGTGTATCTATGGTCACCGCCCAGTTCGACTCGCCAAGCGATGCGACATATTGCTTGTTTGCATAAACATTACCCGCACTCAATAGACCCACGGTGAGGGCCAGCGCGCCCGGCAACACATTATTAATCAGGCATGGCTTAAAAAGGCGAGACGCCATTCTGGACTCCGAACTTCGCATGAGGCTCTGCACAGGCTTTATGATCCTTGGAGTGGCATATTTGCACACCTAAAGAGGATGCACCCAGCAGTGAGAGACGGTTTAACCAACAAGAGTAACGATAAAGATATCGACCGGCAAGATGGTGACTTTAGCTTATCGTCCGGATTTGCGATAATCACGCTCTGATTATTGTAAGTAAAGTGACATTGCATGAGCCAAGAAAGCGATCTAAACAGCCTTAAGGCCCGATTCCGTGGTTACTTTCCCGTTGTTGTTGATGTGGAGACAGCCGGGTTTAACGCCAACACCGATGCATTACTCGAAATTTGCGCGGTAACCTTAAAAATGGATGAGCAAGGCTGGCTCGCTCCGGATAAAACATTGCATTTTAATGTCACGCCTTTTGAAGGCGCCAACTTAGAGCCAGCGGCCCTTGAATTTACCGGCATTCGTGATCCCTACAGCCCCTTGCGCGGCGCGGTTGATGAGGGCGAGGCCTTAAAAGAGATTTTTAAACTGATCCGTAAAGAGCAAAAAGCGGCAGAGTGCCAGCGCACCATTATGGTCGCCCACAATGCCAATTTTGATCACAGCTTTGTGATGGCCGCCGCCGAGCGCGCGAAACTAAAGCGTAACCCCTTCCACCCTTTTGCCACCTTTGATACGGCGGCTTTAAGCGGCTTGGCTCTCGGGCAAACCGTGCTGGCTAAAGCCTGTAAAACCGCTGATATTGCTTTTGATAACAAAGAAGCCCATAGCGCCCTTTACGATACCGAGCGTACGGCCGAGCTATTTTGTGAAATTGTTAATCGCTGGAAGCGCCTAGGCGGCTGGCCTTTGCCCTCTGCGCCTGACGCGCAGGAAGAGACGCCCGAATAAAACCCCAGCGCGTGAGTCGACCCACGGTTATCCGTTGCAGCAATAAATGCATGCTTTAATTGTTAACAACTTGTTTGTTGTCACATTTTTGTGATCTTATTTTGGCCTCTGTTTAGCCAGCATATTAACCACGATTAAACAGGCACATAAGGAGTGAGCGACAGAATTAATTTATCCATATTACGCCAAACACGGGCTGAGATGAGCAATAAACGCTTTAGAGTATTTACTTAAAACAATCGATAGAAACATTATCAGCCCAACCAGGTGACATCGTGCGGTATCCGTTTTGAAACCAACCTTTAACAAACGCGAAATTGGTGCCAGTATTGAACCTGTAGAACATCCGACCACTTCTCTCGCCCACGTAAGATGGGCTTTGAAGCKGCGGCCCCAAAGAACAAGAAGCTTAATTAACATAGGAGTGAGGCGCGTTATGTCATCACTATTTAAGAAATCGCTAGTGGCAACCAGTTTATCTTTGTTAGCCGTACAAGCACACAGTGCCGGCTTCCAAGTATCAGAAACCTCGGTATCCGGTTTGGGGCGTGCTTTTGCCGGTGAAGCCGCTATCGCAGACAATGCCGCCGTCGGCGCACGCAACGCGGCTGCCCTAACCCGTTTTAACACCACCGCATTCTCGGGCGGCTTGACCATTATTGATCCCGATGTGCATGCGGACGTAGATAATGTAGGGGCTGCTAATGCCGCTACTTTGCAACAAGCAGGGCTATCGACAAATGAAAAAGATCTGGCTCCTACTGAGTATGTCCCGAACTTCCATTTAATTCAGCCGATTGATGATCGACTCGCCGTTGGCTTCTCAGCCTTTTCTAACTTCGGTTTATCAACCGAATATTCTAAAGATTTCGCAGCAGGACCCGCAGCGGGTGATACATCATTAGTCACCATGAACTTTAATCCCAACATAGCCTACAAGCTTAATGAACAGTGGAGTATCGGTGCCGGTATCAGTGCCATTTACGCCGATGCAGAGTTGAATCGATTTGCAGGCTCCGCCGCGGGAACACTACCTAGTACATCGTCACCAACGGATCGTATCGCGCACCTTAAAGGTGATGGTTGGGATTTTGGTTGGAATCTCGGTACCCTCTGGGAAGTGGATGAAAATAATCGCTTTGGTCTCACCTATCGCTCACAAACCGATGTAACCCTTGAAGGTGATTATCAGGGATTATCATCATCCAACCAAAAGGTCGATGGTGAACTGGAGCTCAGCCTTCCTGAGGTTATTGAATTCTCTGGTTTCCACCAACTGAATCAACAAATTGCAATGCACTATAGTGCGATGTATGTCGGTTGGGATACCTTTAAAGAGCTGAAAGCAACCAGCGCACAATGTAATGATGGAACGTCAGGCCAGTGCTTGAGAAAAGAAGAAGGTTGGGATAACAGCTGGCGTTATGCGCTGGGTGCGACTTACACCATGGACGATCACTGGGCGTTCCGTGCGGGCTATGCCTATGATGAAAGCCCGGTGTCAGCAGAAAAACGCACGCTAAGTATTCCAGATTCTGACCGTCACTGGTGGAGCCTGGGTGCCACCTATACTGCCAATGAAAACCTCTCGATTGATGCCGGCTTTGCCTTCCTTGATGGTGATCAAGTCGGTGGTACCGAGGAACTAGTATCTGGTAACGCCGCAACGGCGACCGATTTTAGTGCCGGTGGCGATGCTTACATCTACGGTTTGCAGCTGAACTACTTGTTCTAAATACTGCTACCTAGCCATAACCCAACGAGCCGGCCTACATAGGCCGGCTTTTTTCGATCTAGTATCCCGCCCTAAATGACATTAGAAGCGATTGCTGGCCGCTATGATGGAATAACGCGAGCAAAACCGACAAGCATGAAAGAAAGTAACCAAAAAAAAACGATTTCCCCTCGACACAGACAAAATTTTGCGCAAACTGGGTAGCTTAATTACAAAATCATAGATAACCCCTGCGGCAACGCTGCAGTGATAACCCCTATAACAGGAACGTTTCCATGAACCCGGTAGTCATTTCAGTCTGTGTCATGCTGGCACTGGCCCTTATGCGCGTCAATGTCGTCGTCGCACTCACCTTTAGTGCTGTCCTTGGTGGCCTGGTCGGTGGGCTCAGTATTTCCGAGACCATCAGTGCCTTTGAAGGCGGCCTTGGCGGTGGTGCCACTATTGCGCTCAGTTATGCAATGCTCGGTACCTTTGCGGTCGCCATTAGTCGCTCAGGTATTACGGATGTGCTTGCGCACTCGGTGATCCGCAAGCTTAACGCGCGCCCCACCGATGCCAATACCGCCGCCTTTAAATATGTGGTCTTGGTCTTATTAGGCCTTTTGGCTATTTCGTCGCAAAACGCGATTCCGGTCCACATCGCTTTTATTCCTATTGTGATCCCACCTTTATTGCATGTGTTCCAACGCTTAAAGCTCGATCGTCGCCTGGTCGCCTGTGTGCTGACCTTTGGTTTGATCATGCCGTATATGGTGTTGCCGGTCGGCTTTGGCGGCATCTTTTTGAATAATATTTTGCTGAAAAACCTCAATGACAATGGCCTAAACGTGGTCGCCAGCCAAGTGCCGACGGCAATGTTATTACCGGCAGCCGGGATGGTAGTCGGCTTGCTGATCGCAACCTTTATCAGCTATCGCCAGCCACGCCAATACAGTGAAGGGGACGTCCTCACTGCTGAGCCGGAAAACCACGCCATTAGCCCCCGTAACCTGTGGGTTGCAGGCATTGCGATTGTCGCGGCGTTAAGCGTGCAGCTGATGGCAGGGTCGATGATTGTCGGCGCATTGGCCGGCTTTATGGTGTTTACCTTTGGCGGCGTGATCCGTTGGAAAGACACCCAGGATGTGTTTACCAAAGGGGTACACATGATGGCGATGATCGGCTTTATTATGATCACCGCTGCTGGGTTTGCCGCGGTAATGAAAGCAACGGGTGGTGTGGAGTCCTTAGTCGCTTCTTTGTCAGGCTCGATTGGCGATAACAAACCGCTCGCGGCGTTTTTGATGTTGATTGTCGGTTTACTAGTGACCATGGGGATCGGCTCGTCGTTCTCGACCATTCCCATTATCGCTACCATTTATGTGCCACTCTCACTGGCGTTTGGCTTCTCGCCGATGGCAACCATTGCCTTGGTGGGAACGGCCGCCGCCCTGGGCGATGCTGGCTCACCCGCTTCGGATTCTACTTTGGGTCCAACGTCGGGCCTGAACGCCGATGGCCAACATGAACACATTTGGGATACCGTGGTCCCCACCTTTATCCACTATAACCTGCCATTAATTGCCTTCGGCTGGTTAGCCGCGATGATGCTCTAGGGCGTAAACGCGCTATGTGAGTAAAAAGGCGGTATAGACAAGAAAAAAAGCCACGTTTTATAACGTGGCTTTTTACCTGATACGGCTCGTTTCAGTGATACGGCGAGAGCCGGATAAACGCGAACAATTACTCGTTTTCACTCGCATCACGACGCGCGGCCGCTTCTTTGACCAGTGGCTGTAACTCACCTTTTTGGAACATTTCCAAGATGATGTCACACCCGCCAACCAGCTCTCCGTCAACCCACAACTGTGGGAATGTTGGCCACTGTGCGTAAACAGGTAGCTCTGCGCGGATCTCTGGGTTTTGCAACACATCCACGTAAGCAAACTTCTCGCCACACGACATCAGCGCTTGAGAGGCTTGTGACGAAAAACCACAGCTTGGTAGTTTCGGCGACCCTTTCATGTATAGCAGAATCGCGTTTTCTTCGATTTGCTGCTTAATTTTGTCCATTGTTTCCATTGCTTCCTCGAACACTGTCTGTGAATCTTATTTTGATTCTACTGGTTAACAGGCTGGAAAAAAATGCCTAAATGTTTTGTGGGATTAAGCGTAAAAATTTTGCTGCGCTCCTTTTAATAAAGTAAAAACTTGCTAAACTAGACTTAGCAAAACGAAAATAGTAGTCACACTCGATGGTTAGGTGGCGATAGCGGCAATGGGTAGTCAGTGATCATCCGTTGTCAGTCATTCGTATTTGCCCCTGCACTGTCAGTGATCGACTACAGGAAGCACTCTCACGATAAAAACGGAGATATATAGCAATGTCATTCCAACTACCTGAATTACCTTTCGCAAAAGACGCACTAGAACCACATATCTCAAAAGAAACACTCGACTACCACTACGACAAGCACCACAACACCTATGTGGTGAAGTTGAACGGTTTGATCGAAGGCACAGATTTCGAAGGTAAATCACTCGAAGACATTATCAAGACCTCGTCAGGTGGCGTGTTCAATAATGCGGCCCAAGTGTGGAACCACACCTTCTACTGGCACTGCCTAAGCCCAAATGGCGGCGGTGAGCCAACAGGTGACGTTGCAGACGCGATCACCAAAGCATTTGGTTCGTTTGACGAGTTTAAAACTCAGTTCACCAATGCTGCTGTGACTAACTTCGGCTCAGGCTGGACTTGGTTGGTGAAAAAAGCAGACGGATCAGTTGCAATCGTCAACACCTCGAATGCCGAAACGCCCGTGACTCACGATGGTGAAACGCCATTGTTGACTGTCGACGTTTGGGAACACGCATACTACATCGATTATCGTAACGTGCGTCCAGATTACCTCGCTGCATTCTGGAAACTGGTTAACTGGGACTTCGTCGCGAAAAACTTCGCAGGCTAAACCAATCGCCAACAGACCGAGCACGAAAAAGGTCTGTTGCAAGCCCTGGCTCTTGCAAACCTAGGCGCTTGTAACCCCAGGCTTACCAATCACTAGGAGGCGTTTATCGCCTCCTTTTTTATGCCTGATACGCTTTGCAAACTCGCATTTTAGGCAAAAAAAACCGCCAACTAGGTTGACGGCTTAACGGAACTTGATAAGTCCAAGAGAATTAATCTTGTTCTTTTTCTGACAAGATAATCCGCAGCGTGCGGCGTAGCGGCTCTGCCGCTCCCCATAACAGCTGATCACCCACAGTAAAGGCATTAAGGAAATCATCCCCCATCGCCAGCTTACGGAGACGACCCACTGGCACAGACATGGTGCCTGTCACTTTCGCTGGGCTCAGATCCGTCATGGTCACGTCACGCTCGTTAGGCACCACGCTCACCCAGTCATTGTGCGACGCAATCATGTCTTCAATCTCATCCATCGGCACCGCTTTTTTCAGCTTAATGGTCAGCGCCTGGCTGTGACAGCGCATGGCTCCCACACGGACACAAGTCCCGTCGATAGGAATCGGATTGTTTTGTAACCCTAGGATCTTGTTGGTTTCAACCGAAGCTTTCCACTCTTCCTTGCTTTGGCCGTTGTCACGCTTGACGTCAATCCAAGGGATCAATGAGCCTGCGAGTGGCGCACCAAACTGCTCGCTAGGAAAATCGCTCGAGCGTAGGGTTTGAGCCACTTTGCGGTCAATATCTAGAATAGATGTTGCAGGGCTTGCTAAGTCAGTGTTCACTGAATCATTGATGACACCCATCTGGCTGATCAGCTCGCGCATGTGTTTTGCGCCTGAGCCAGACGCCGCTTGGTACGTTTGCGCGGTCATCCACTCAACCAGACCGTTTTGATACAAACCGCCTAAGCCCATCAGCATCAAGCTAACCGTACAGTTACCGCCGACGAACGTGCGCGTGTCGTTATGGATCCCCGCTTGGATGTGTTTGAAGTTAATCGGATCCAAGGTGATGATACTATCATCTGCCATTCGTAATGATGACGCTGCATCAATCCAATAGCCTTTCCAACCTGATTCACGCAGTTTTGCGTAAACATCGTTGGTGTAATCGCCGCCTTGGCAGGTGATAATAGCATCGAGGGTTTTGAGCGTTTCAATGTCATAAGCATCTTGTAACATGCCTGCATCTTTGCCGTAATTCGGCGCTGCAATCCCGACTTGTGAGGTGCTAAAAAACACAGGTTCGATATGGTCGAAGTCTTTTTCTTCTACCATGCGCTGCATCAGCACCGATCCCACCATGCCGCGCCAGCCAACTAAACCTACTCGCATCATAATTTTCACACTCCATGTTGTGTGACCGCCGTTAACAACAGCATATGGTTGCCTGACAGTCAGTGAAAAAACGTTTTTGATACTAACACGTCTTATCACGGTCGTCAGGTTAACGCCTCTGCCTGCTTATTAAATGACCTCATTTTCAAGTTTCCGTCACCTATGTCTAACTTGATTTAACGTACAGGCGTCTAAAAAACAAACTGAAAAACACAGACAAAACAAAATATTGAAACATTTAAACACCCTTAAAATAACCATATATTAACTAATTATGTCAGGATGTAACTTAATTCGCGCGCGACTCACATAAGCGACAAAAATGTTTCCCATCACTTTACTCTGTTAGCTAGAGTAGGGCCCCTCACAAATGGAACAAAGGATACTGAAACAAGGACAGTGATGTGAGTTTGGTTGTTGCTTAAGGCATCGCTAAATCGCGCAGGGAGTAGTCGCGCAATCACAGACGATCCACCTTCCGATAATGATATTGACTCGCTCAACGCTATCGGTAACCCGCAAGCGACCGGTTACCCAGCAAGCGACGTGAAGAAGGTTAAGTTATGACAACACAGCAAGCTCGATTACCCTCCATCATTCAGGTGGTATTAGCACTTGGCGCCTTTTTGGCGCTCGCGTTTTCGTTTACCGCCAAATTAGACCTCCCCATTCAACTGGCCTTATTTATCGGCTGGTTTGTGATTATGGGATTGGGGTTAAAACTTGGCCATCAATACAAAGATCTTGAAAGTGCTGCCACGAAAGGAATTTCTAACGGCTTAGGCGCCGTTTTAATACTTCTATCGGTTGGCGCATTGGTAGGTACCTGGATTGCAGGCGGGATCGTCCCCACTATTATTTACTATGGTCTTAAAGCTATCCACCCTTCTATCTTCCTTTTAGCGACCATGTTGATTTGCTCGTTAACCGCTTTAGCGACGGGCACCTCTTGGGGGGCTGCCGGAACCGCGGGTATTGCTATGATGGGGATTGGTCAAGGCCTTGGGATCCCTGCCCCAATGACGGCAGGTGCCGTTCTTTCAGGGTGCTACTTTGGTGATAAAATGTCGCCATTGTCTGATTCAGTGATCCTTGCCTCGTCAATGTCTGGCGTCGAAATCGTTGAGCACATTAAAGGCATGCTGCCGATTGCACTGATCAGTTACATCATTACCGGTATTCTGTTTACTCTGATTGGCTGGCACTACGCAGGCAATGTGGATATGAGCCAAGTAGAAATGGTGAAGCAAGCGATGCAAGATCAGTTTGTGATTTCACCACTATCCTTTGTGCCGGTGCTGATTGTCCTCGCGCTGCTGGCAATGCGATTACCGTCTTTCCCAGTCATTAGTTTTGGTTCATTACTGGGTGTGGTTTGGGCTGTAATGCTGCAAGATATGACCCCCGTGAACGCCATTAATACCGCGTGGGCGCCGTTTTCTATCTCATCGGGTGTCGACTTTATCGATGCCATTCTCAACCGCGGTGGCATGTCTTCAATGCTCGGTTCCGTGGCTGTGATTGTGTTTGGTCTGGGTTTTGGTGGCTTACTCGAAAAAGTCGGGGTCTTGCATACCATTGCCAGCTTGTTTGAGCGTCGCGTTAACAGTGCAGGTAGCTTGGCAACCTCCACCATCGGCACCGCCTTTATGGGGAACGTATTCGGCTCGGCCATGTATGTGTCGCTGATCTTAACCCCTAAAATCTGTGCCAAAAACTACGATAGACTGGGTTATCAACGTAAAAACTTGTCTCGTAACGCTGAATTTGGTGGCACGTTAACCTCAGGCATGGTGCCATGGAGTGATAACGGTATTTATATGGCCAGTATTCTTGGCATCGCCACCTTGTCTTATGCACCCTTCATGTGGTTAAGCTTTGTGTGTATTGCCGTCACCATCGTGACCAGCTACTTCGGTTGGTTTGTCGATAAGGTTGAGCCAAACCAGGCCGCGCAAGCGCAAGCGCAAGAAGATACAACCGCAATAGCGTCTGCGCCAGAGCGTGCCTAACGAGCAATAGAAGCGCTTAAAATAAAGCGGGACACGCTAGCCGTGTCCCGCTTTTTTTATTCATCGTCTCGACTGGATAAACGGCGTTGTAGTTGATCACGCAAATTTGGGGGCGTCYCTTTTATGGTAAGGGTGTCTGTGTCTGGATCGTAGAACACGCGCTCCCCCATCAACATGGCATCAAAGTTGACCGATAAGCCACCCCCCGATCCGACAAATTTAGTTAACTTGCGCATGGTGGTGCGGTCGGCAGGAAACTGCGCTTCCAGTTCATAGCCTTGCTGGTTGGTGTATTGATAAAAGTCCGTTCCTTCGGGGGTCGCTGGCAATTCCTCCGCGAGCTCTTTGACCACCACTTCATCACCCGCTTTAAGCTGATCGTTACAGTAGTCATACACCTGCTTGCGGTAGTTGTTCTTCTCTTCTTTATCCAAACGGGCATCATCACAGTAATCCTCAACCGCCTGCATCAGCACTTGGTTTTGCTGTTTACTGTCCATGCCCACTTCCGCTTGCAAAAAATCAAGGAAGAAGTCTGCAACTTTGCGCCCAACTCGCCCTTTGATAAACGACAAGTAACGATTTGATGCCGGATCCGTCTCCCAGGTAGACAAATCAATCCGTGCCGCGATATCCATTTTGCTGACATCTAGGTATTCGGTGGCGTTAACGTCAAGCTCGTCCGTGACACGTAAACTGTGCTTTGATTCCACCACACCAATAAATACGTAGTCAGTGGCTAAGGCACGATAATGCGCCATCACCAAGGTGCCACTATCGGCAAATGGGTATTTCGCGAGCTCAGCGCGCAGACGTTCAACGGCACGTTCAGAAAAGGCTCGAAAGTCCAGTTCGTCAGCGCGGTAAGCCTTTAACCATTGCTGGAATTCACTCTCGGTGTCGAACAACGCAAACCCTTTGCCTGCTTTTGCATGATAAACCCGATGTACATCGGCCATCAGATTTTCGGTTTGTTCGTTGAGCGGTAATGGTCCGTCGCGAAGCTGAACATTAAGCGAATCATCAGCTTGTTTGACAATTTGATGTAATATTACGTTAGAAAGCGTGAGGGTCATGATTGAAAAGATTTTCAGTAAGACTAAAGTGTGGGTTATTATACGCTGCTTTGGTTTTAAGAAGACAAGACGATTTTATGCCTGTAACCTCAAAATATGATGATAAGCAAGTGGAACGTATTATCAGTGATGTTGTCAATGTGTTAGAGCAACACGATGCATCGACGGATTTATCACTGATGGTGATTGGGAATGTCGCCACCAATATCCTTAACCACAATATTCCTGCCGCACAACGTCAGGCATTTGCCGAGAAGTTCGCCCAAGCATTAATGGCATCCATCGATAACCAATAACGCTTGCAGCAGTATCTAATCAGAGAAGAATAAATTTGTATGGTTGATAGCGGAACATCGTATCGCGACAAAGTATCCCAGCTGATCAGTTGGGGGCATTGGTTTAGCTTTTTCAACATCATTGCCGCTATGTTGCTGGGCACCCGCTATATCAGCCAATCTGGGTGGCCAGACACCCTATTAGGGCAAAGCTACTTGATCTTTAACTGGGTCGGCCACTTCGGTTTCCTGGTTTTTGCGCTTTATATTCTGATCATTTTTCCAGCCAGTTTTATCATCCCGTCTCAGCGTCTTATGCGGCTTTTTGCGGTAATAGTCGCGACTGTCGGAATGATGGTATTGCTGCTAGATATTTACGCCTATCAAACCTTACACCTACATCTTAATCCCTTGGTGTGGGAGCTGCTTTTAAGCGGCGAAAAAACCGATATGAATGCCCACTGGCAGTATTTATTTATTGCTGGGCCGGTGATCTTTATCTTAGAGCTGGTCATGGCCGAGTGGGTGTGGCGTAAGCTGCGTAAATTAACCCGTAAACGCGTTGGTGTTCCGGTTGCCAGCGTGTTTGCTCTTTGCTTTATTGCCAGCCATTTAATCCATATATGGGCCGATGCGTTCATTTATAGCCCGGTCACGGCACAGCGTTCGACCTTTCCTGTCTCGTATCCGATGACAGCAAAAACCTTTATGGAAAAGTATGGCTTGCTCGATCGACAAGAGTATCAACGCCTACGCGAGCAGCGCGGCCAAGAAACCAGCGAGGTGATTCGTTATCCGTTGGAGCCACTGTCGTTTGCGCCAGATGCCAACAAATACCGCCCAAACTTATTGGTGGTGATGGTTGAAGGGTTGCGTGCCGATATGCTTAACCCAGTCACCATGCCTCACCTGCATCGTTTCGCTACCGATAATCTGTGGTTTAAGAATCACTTCAGTAGCAGCAACGATGATATGGCCGGTTTGTTTGGTTTCTTTTATGGACTGCCGGGCAGCTATGCGCAAAGCGCGCGAACTGAGGGTTTGCGTCCTGTATTGATGGATACACTCAATCAACGTCGCTATCAACTCGGGCTGTTCAGTGGCGATAACTTTTCTAACCCCATTTACTATCAAAGTATTTTTAGTCGCGCACTCGACCGAGATACACAGTCAGAGGCACCGGCTTGGCAGGCCGATGCCAGTGCGATCACCTCGATGCAAAGCTGGCTACAAGGGCGCCAAGCAAATACACCTTGGTTTGGTTATTTAGAGCTCGCCACGGTGAATGAATATGAGCAAGGCGGCGACTATGCGCAACCTTTCCAACCGGCGCTTAACAGTGGAATGGCCGGTGTCGACCAGCAAACAGGCTTGGTCCTCAAAAATAGCTATAACAATGCCGCTCACTATCTGGATGAGCAATTGGGCGAACTGATTCAACAGCTCGAGGCTTCGGGAAAGCTAGCCAATACCGTAGTGATGATTACGGCAAACCACGGCATGGAATTTAATGAAACCGGGATGAATAGTTGGGGTTCGAACTCAAACTACAGCCGTTATCAGCTTCAAGTACCGATGGTGATGCACTGGCCTAATCAACCGGCCGAGCAGATCAATCATTACAGTAGCCACCTTGATGTGGCACCAACATTGATGGAGTCGATGCTATCGGTGAGCTCACCCGCCAACAGTTACAGTAGCGGTGTGAATCTGTTTGAACTCGAGAGCCAATCACGCAAATGGGTGTTGGCCGGTGACAGTCGCGACATTGTGGTGATACAGCCACAAAAAACCACGGTGGTGGATAAATTTGGCAATTATAAAGTCTATGATCGCCACTATACCCCACTTCCCGAAGGTAAGCCCCAGTTGTCACTATTGATGCAAGTGATGCACGAATTAAAGCGTTTCTATTATCCTGAGGATCACGAGCCGCAATAATGGCCAATAAGTGGCGCATAAGTAGCCAAACAATTGAAAAACGGGGAAACAACCGCGTTTAGCAATTGACAGCCATTAGGTCGATTCGTAATATAGCGCTTAGTCGGTCTGTAGCGCAGCCTGGTAGCGCACTGTCATGGGGTGTCAGGGGTCGCTGGTTCAAATCCAGTCAGACCGACCAATACATATAAGCCCGTCACTCAATGAGTGACGGGCTTTTTCGTATGGTACGTTCAACAAGGATAAACATCCTGTTCGCGGCGGACACTTATTCGGCTTGACGCCCGACAAACGCGGCAACAATGGTGTCTTCTCCATATTGCCGGGAAAAGACATACGCGCCTGGTTGAGGGATCACTTGGTGCGCGCCCGCGCCTATCGCAGGGTGGCGTTGCCTAAACTGCCCCACTTTTCGCCAATGGTTTAATAACCCCGCCTGCATGGCGTTACGCTGCCACACCATATCCGAGCGTGTTCCTTGGTGAAAGTCATCGCCGTAAGGGCCTAAATCACGTCCAACTTCATCACCGTAATAGACTTGCACCGCACCGGGCGCCAGAAGTAATGCGTTGGCAGCACCGCGTTGCATGCTGGCATCTTTAAAACGGCTAAAAAAGAGCTCGGTATCATGAGACGACATATAGCTAACCGGAATAAAATCCGCTTCTGTTTGCATGGTCTCAGCGTACGCGTGATACGTGGTTTCCATTTCACTTAAACAATACGCCCCTTTGTCCATCCGCTTTTGCAGATCAAAGTTAATCAGTGCATCAAAGCCTTGGTCAAAATAAGGGCTCCGGTAGGCATTGTGCCCCCATACTTCTCCCATCATCCAAAAGGGCTCGCCCGTTTGATTATTAGCGGCGCGCCAGCTTTTCAATGCCTCCGAGGCGTGTGCTTTTAACGCTCGCCAAACCTCACCATCAACATGCTTGACGGTATCAACACGAAAACCATCAATACCAAAACGCGCAACCCACTGGGTTTGCCATTCAAGTAAGTAATCACTCACTGTGTAATTGTCTCGCACCTTTACTCGCGTGCCGGGATTGTTGAGCAACCATTGTGGCGGGGTCACCGGTTGCGAAGATTCAGTTTTAAAGTCAGGCAATCCGGCTAAGGTCAGCGTTTTATCACTGCTGCCAGGCTCATCGTACCCCGGTAATCCTGCGCGTACCCAGTCTTTTCCCCACCACTGCTGCCAATTCGTGCTCTTATAATCAATCGCATCATGAAAGTCATGCCAGCTTTGTCCGTCACCGGGCTGCCAATTTTGCCATTGCGCCGGTAATTCAGTGTCATTGACTACCTCAATCCCGTCTTGCTGTAAATCCGCGAGCGTTGCGTAACCTGGGTGATTGACGACTGCGTCCAGAAACACCTTTAGTCCGCGTTGATGCGCTTCGTCGACCAATTTTTTTAGTGTGGCATCATCACCAAAGTTGTTGTCTACTTGGGTAAAGTCACGCGACCAATAGCCGTGGTAGGCATAAAACGGAAAGTCCCCTTGACTGCCACCACCGACAAACCCGTGAACCTGCTCTACGATCGGTGATAACCAGATTACATCGGTGCCGAGCGCTTGGATATAATCCAATTTGTCGATCACGCCTTGTAGATCTCCGCCATGAAAGGTACCAATGTTTTGCGCTTTATCCTGACGCCGCCCATAGCTGTGATCATTACTCGGATCGCCATTGCTGAATCGGTCCACCATGACAAAATAAATGTTTGCATTGCGATAGGTAAAATCTGGCTCTGGTGCTGTAACCGGGGCGAGCAACACCAACCCGCCACTTTCAGAGGCTGGGGTGAGCGTCACGCTGTGATTTTTCACCGTGACAACCTGCCCACTGAGCGCCTCTTTTAATTGCGTGCCATCGGCAAAACTCTCTCCCAAAGAGAGGGTGACCGGCCCACCTTGATAGCGGTGACACTGGACATCGGGCAACGGGCGTTTAAACCTTGATGCGGTCTTTTTCGGTTCACGTTTAACGCGGATTGTTTGCGTCTCTGGCTGATAATAAAACCCATAATCCCCAGCAAAACGCACGGTAAGTTCAAAGTTTGTCTGATCTTGGCAAGAAAGCGGAATAGGCGTATTAAATTTCGCGTTCTCGGGAGACGCGGCCTGACAGTCACCTTCTATCCCTTCCACACTGATTTGGTAGGTGTTCTTACCTAACGAGAAGACCGCTGGGGCGTTGGGATCAAGCGGTCGGTCAGACTGTGTCGTTGCTGTGGTTACCGTGATATGCGGGGCCGCCGCAGTGGAAAACGACGCTGCCATAGTCAACGAGGCCGCTACCGCGATGGCCAGCCGCTGTCGAGGAAAGAAAAAAGTCATGATTGTGCTCCTTGCCATTTTCTATCAGGGTAAAAAAACAGCAAGGCATTGACATCATTCCTGCCTCTGCGCCCTAAAACTGTGAGCAATGACAGTTAGAGGAGGAGCCGATTACGCGCCGCACTCTCCCTCTGGATCCAGACCTAACAATTCGCTCATCTCCACGGCGGGAATAGGACGGCGATAGAGAAACCCTTGACCAAAGGTGCAGCCCAATTCATGCAAAATCGCCTGTTGATGCAAGGTCTCAATGCCCTCAGCAACGACCCCCATCCCAAGGCTATCGGCCATGGCAATCATAGCCGACACAATTGCCACTTCTTGTTCATCGGGTGATTGGCTTTGTATGTCTTTAATGAAATGACGATCAATTTTTAATTTTGAAATGGGGTAGCGCTTGAGATAAGCCATCGATGAATAGCCAGTGCCGAAATCGTCGATCGCAATCCCAACCCCTTTATCACGTAATTGCTCCAGCACTTTTAACGCGTTGGCTTGGTTTTCTATCAAGGTATTTTCGGTAATTTCTAACTCTAAAAAGCGCGGATCGGCGCCGGTGCGGTCCAAGGCCTCAAACACCACTTGCGTAAAGGCCACGTCGGCAAGGTTGCGCGGCGAGATATTCACCGCCATAGACACGTTGAGGCCCGCATCCTGCCAGGCTTTTAATTGCTGACATCCAGTCTCAACCACCCACTGCGTGATATCGTGGATAATCGAGCGCTCTTCGGCGACATCAATAAAGTGAAACGGTGATAACAGCCCCCGCTCTGGGTGATGCCACCGCAATAACGCCTCGACGCCAATAATATCGCCGGTCACCAGATCGACCTGGGGTTGGTAATATAATTCTAACTCTTCATTTTGCACACACTGACGTAGCTCGACCGCCAAACGTAACTTGTGATTCGCTTCTACCGTCAACGCATCATTGTAAAACGCATAGGTGTTTCGCCCCGATTTTTTCGCGTGATACATCGCCGAATCGGCAAAGGTCAGCAGATCATCGGTACTCGCGGTATTCTCTGGATATTGGGCAATGCCGATACTGACACCGATTTGAGCGTCGATCCCACCTTTGAGCATAAACAGGCGATTCATGGCATGGATCACATCTTCAGATAAGCGAATACAGGCATTATCATCAGCATGAATCACCCGTAGGATCACAAATTCATCGCCACCGAGACGGGCTAAGGTATCGCCCTCCTCTAACAGACCCTCTAAGCGCTGACTGACTAATTTAAGGAGTTCATCACCGACGGTATGGCCATGGCTATCATTGACGAACTTAAACTGGTCAAGATCGAGAAACATCAACGCCAGCTGGTTACGCTGGACCGATTGCCTATTCATCGCTTGACGAATGCGCGACGTAAGCAGCAGGCGATTCGGTAATCCGGTTAGCGAGTCATAGTGGGCCAAATCAATCAGTTTTTTTTCTGAGTCTTTAAGCTGGGTGATATCAGAGAAAACACCGATATAATTCACCACGTCACCGGCGTCATCTTTTACCACACTGATCGAGAGAAGCTGTGGATACACGATACCATCTTTACGGCGATTCCAGATTTCGCCTTTCCAATGTCCCTCTTGATGTATCTGCTGCCACATTTCGGCGAAAAAATGTGCGTCATGACGGCCCGAATTCAGGATGGATGGCATTGCGCCGACGACATCTTCTTCTTGATACCCGGTGATCGCACTGAAGCCACCATTGACGGCGACGATAGCACCTTGCGCATCCGTGATCAGCACCCCTTCGCTCGATTGCTCGATTGCTCAAAGATTTTCGCATTGAGCATCAACTTACGTTCAACCTCTAACCGTTCAGATACATCGTGGATAACCGAGAACAGCAGGCGGGCGTTACCAACGGTGATCGGGGATGAATGAACCTCGACCTGGCGACTCTCACCGTTTTTTAGCCGATGTTCAAAAATAAAGCAGTTTTTCTCGCGCTGTCTCGCCTGTGAAAGGCTTTGTTTGAGGGTGCTGTCGACTTGTGTATTAATCTCGCTGATACGCATCGCTGTGAGCGTTGCATGGTCATAGCCATAAAAACGTTGGGCACTGTCATTAGCATCTAAAATTTCGCCACTTTTGGCATCCAGTAACATCATCACCGCATCATGGCGTTTAAAGATACTCCTAAAGCGGTAACTATCATCAACCATGCGACCAATCGACTGCGCAAAGCTGCGTCCAGCATTTAATCGAGCATATAATCCGCCGAGCCAAAACCCTAAGATAATCAAGCCAACTCCCCATACCATGGGGTGAGGGTGCAAGCTTTTCCAACCGTCTTGCGGGATCCCCAATAAGCGCCAGTGGCCGGAGGGCAAGCTCACTGCGACGGATTCAGGGGATTGCGCTAAGATCGAGGGGTCACCGTAAATGGGGGTAAACCTCCCCTCGGCGGTCGATTTTTCTTGCAACACCACACGCACTGGATACGCCTCGCCTTCGGCAAAGCTTGCGGAGAAAAGGCTATCGATATCGAGCACCGTGGATAACACGCCCCAGGGTAACCCTGTGTTTTGATTGATGATCGATTGACGTGCAATTAAGGCGGTTCCGCCTTGAAGAAGATCGACCGGCCCTGAAATCACGGGCTCACTGGAGGCATACGCCGCACGTACACTGGCTAATTGCTCAGGCACATCATGGTAACGCGTCCCGACTAAGATACGCTTTAACGACGCAGGATACACATGACTGATCACCCAATTTCTGGCAGCGGCAAAATTGAGGATATGAGCAGATTTGGCTTTTAACTGGCTGGCAAAGCGGGAAAATTGGTCTTGCGTCAGATCTGGATTTAAGCTGATATAGGTGGTTAGTCCATGACTTAAATCGACATTCTGCGTCACTTTAAGCTCAATCCGCGAGCGGTAGGCCAACAAGGCGTTACGGACGTCTTTTACTTCTTGGTCATGGGCTTGTTGATATAGCCAAAACTCCACGGAAGCCACCGCAAACATGAAAACCATCACGGAGATAACCACATTATAAATGAATCCGACTCGCACCGAGCGGCGGGCGACTTTATCAAGTGCCGATGGAACAGCTTGCTGCATGACCTGGTACAACCTTATCTCGCTCTGCTTATGGAGCGAACATTAACCAAAAACCTCAGGTGTAGCACGTGATTATAAAGGGCATAGAGAGAATCGCCAGTGTTACCGGTCAGTTTCACCGCATTACACAGGCTCTGTATGCGTAGGATCAAACGGTTACATACACATATTGGCGATACAATCAAACCGCCTTTATCCAAAAAACACAAGAGATTGCAAACAAGGAGCGTGTATGGCAATCAGCCTCGAATACAGTTTTATCTTGGTGGTTTTGGGCGTGATCGCCGGGATTATCAATACCCTCGCGGGTGGTGGCTCTAACCTAACATTACCTGCATTGATGGTGATGGGCATGCCTGCCGATGTCGCCAACGCCACCAATCGGGTGGCGGTATGGCTACAGTGTGCGTCAGGGATGAGCGGGTTTCGCCAACATGACAAGCTCGATACTCAGGATATCATTCCGGTATTGATACCGAATTTAATCGGGGGCTTGTGCGGCGCATTGGCCGCTGCATGGTTGCCAACCAGTTGGGTCAAACCCTTGCTACTCGGTACCTTGCTGACCATGACGGTAGTGATGCTGGTTAAGCCAGCCACTTTTGGCCCCCCCGCCGGTACGCCAGTCAAAAAGGTGGCTGACACACCCACCGCATGGTTTGGCCTTATGCTCGCAGGCTTTTATGGCGGATTCGTACAAGCAGGGGTCGGATTTGTTTTGCTCGCCGCGCTATGTGGCACCTTACACTACGACTTGGTCCGTGGTAATGCACTCAAACTGGCATGCACCTTAGCTTTCACCTCTCTTTCACTGCTGGTGTTTATTGCCGATGATCTGATCCGCTGGGCGCCAGGGCTGATCCTGGCGATAGGGACCATGGTCGGGGCACGGATTGCGGTACGATTTGCTATCTCCGCGAATCCCAAGCTATTAAAACTCTTTTTGTTTGTGATGACGTTGGTCGGTTGTCTCGCCGCCTATTTATTTTAGTGACAGCGAGTCTGTTATCGGGCGATCACTGCATTTTTTGCTCGAGTATACTGGTGCGGTTATTGTGCCGCGGTCTTACCCGTTGATTTCGCCGCTCCTTTACGACGACTGCTGGTGCGCCGTGTTTTACGTTTAAATGTTTTTGCCGGCGCAGCCGGTAAACCTTGCAAAGAGGCAGGCGGTGGTGAGGTTTTTACACTTTCAATCAAGCCAGCGACCTTGTCGGTTAACGCTTGCATAAAGGGGTGATACGCGCATTGTCGGTCCGCCATATCTTGCAGCTGCCGCTCCCAATCAGCGGTCATATCCGGGTAGGTCGCACTGTCGGGTAAGGCATCAATTAATCCCGTTCCACTGGCTGTCGCGTGAAGTGTTTTTCCTTGTCGATTCAAAAGACCACGTTTTACCAACAGCTCAATAATCCCAGCCCGAGTGGCTTCGGTCCCGAGCCCATCGGTTTCTCGTAGTATCTCTTTCAGTGCTTTGTTTTGCACATAGCGGCCAATGCCGGTCATCGCTTGTAACAAACTGGATTCGGTAAACGCAGCCGGTGGCTCGGTCATGCAGTCTTTAATGTCGCCACGCTCACACTGCGCTTGCTCACCTTTCTCCATTAAGGGCAAAGGCGTGGCGTCACTGTCTGCGGTTTGCGTGGAGGGCAATAGCGCGCGCCAGCCCGCTTGAGTGAGCACCTTGCCTTTGGCAATAAAACAGCCACCGGCAATATCGAACACCAGTTTTCCTTCTGCATACTCGGCAGGCGGATAAAACTGCATCACATATTGGCGCGCCACCAGCTGATAAATTTTCGCTTCATCGCCTGACAAGCTCGCAGGCGCAGCTTTCGCGGTTGGAATAATCGCATGGTGCGCACCAACTTTGGCATCGTTCCATGCTTTGCCTTTGCGTTTTGGATCCGCATTGTCACAAGCCTGGATCAGTGTCTGACACCCCTTTTTAATCGCTGCCAACACCTTGGGCGCCTCAGCGAAGTGCCCTTTAGGTAAGTAACGACAATCCGATCGCGGATAGGTAATGATCTTGTGGCGCTCATACAGTTGTTGGCACACATCCAGGGCTTTTTGGGCGCTAAAACCAAATCGCTTTGATGCGTCTATTTGCAAGGCTGACAAGTTATAAGGCAGTGGCGCCGCTTGCTTTCGCTGCTGACGTTCCGCGTCAGTGACCGTAGCTGGCTGCCCCGTAATTCGATTGGCGACATTGTCGGCGAGTGACCGAGAAAGTACGCGCCCTTGCTCGTCTTGCCATTTGGCGCAGGCGTCACTGGGCTGCCATCGTGCGCGTATTTCACTCCCTTGATGAGCAATGATGGCGTCGAGCTGATAATACGGATGGGGAATAAAATGTTTGATTGCTTGATCGCGTCGCACCACCAGGCCAAGCACCGGCGTTTGTACCCGCCCGACCGACAATACGCCTTGATAACCGGCCTGTTGCCCTAGCAGGGTATAAGCGCGCGTTAGGTTCATCCCATAGACCCAATCGGCACGTGACCGAGCTAACGCGGAAACAGATAAGGGTATGTAACCCTTATTGTCTTGCATGTTGCTGAGTGATTTTTTCACCGCAGAGAGGTTTAAATCACTGATCAAAAGGCGTTTTATATTGGCTTTTTTGCTCTGACTGACCTTCGCATAGTCAATCACTTCATCCACCAGCAGCTGCCCTTCGCGGTCTGGGTCGCCGGCATGAACCAGCTGATCAAATTGCTTAATCAGTTTTTTAACCACGGACAGCTGGCCCGAGGCGGCTTTGCGTGGGCGCAATTGCCATTGTTGAGGCACGATAGGAAGGTCAGCCAGATGCCATTTTTTATAGCGGCTGTCATAAGCCTCGGGCTCGACTTGTTCGAGTAAGTGGCCAATACACCAGGTGACCACATCGCCTTGCCCTGTTTCAATGTATCCTTTCTGATTTTTATGAGGCTTAGGCAGGCCTGCGGCAATTGCGCGCCCTAAACTCGGTTTTTCCGCAATAAATAATCGTGCCATGACAGAGTCTCTTTATCAGTCGCTGTCCGCATGGTATGCAAAGCACGATCGAGGCGCAATAAAAAACCTGTACATATGCACAGGTTTTCTCGATTAACCAAGCCCTTCTCGTGGCTTAAAGATAAGAGACAAACTGGCTAGTATCGCGTTTAGGCGCATTAGCCGCCGCACAATCAGGCGTTCCTAAGTACAAAAAACCCACGATATGATCATCGCCTTCAACGGCTAACGCCTCTCTCACAGCAGGGTGGTATGCAAATGCGCCGGTGCGCCAAAAGCCCTGATACCCTTGTGCGACCGCTGCCATTTGCATCGCATGCGTCGCACATCCCGCAGAAATATGCTGCTCAATGGTCGGAACTTTGTCATGCACACGTGTACGCGCAATCACGGCCACCACCATCGGGGCCCGAAAGGGTGCGTTTTTGGCATTTTTCACTGCCGTTTCATCCGCGCCGTTGGCCTGTGCTGCCTCGGCTAAAATGGTTGAAAGCCGCGTCAGCCCATCGCCCTCGCAAATCACAAACTGCCACGGCGTTAGTGCGCCATGATCAGGGGCTCGTAATCCTGCTTGAATAATGTTTTCTAGTGCTTCACCGCTCGGCGCTGGCGCTGCTAATCGTGGCACAGAGCGGCGCTTTAATAGCAAATCAAGTGCGTCCATGGTTTATCCTTTTTAACCGTTTAGTGCTCACTGCATGAGCGGATAGCAGCATGTTAGCACAGACGTCCGCCGCTAAAGACGTGAAGATTATCCGGGTTTAGAGCAACCAGAATGAAAGCGTCCGAGACTAAAGTGCCAAGGCTGTCTCAATCCCCTGGCGAATGGCTCGCTTCGCATCGAGCTCTCCCGCATGCTCGGCACCACCAATTAAATGGTAAGAGACATTGGCATCATCAAGCTGCTCGGCCAACGTATTCACAGATTCTTGCCCCGCACACAAGATGATCTGGGTGGCAGGGATCAGGTGTGCTTCTCCTTTAACACTGATATGCAGGCCTTCATCATCAATTTTATGGTAGCTCACGCCACCGACAAGATTCACACCACGCTTTTGTAACGTTTTTCGATGGATCCAACCGGTGGTTTTGCCCGGACCTTTTCCGACTCGTCCTTCGCGACGCTGCAATACCCACACCTGCTTGTCGCTAAGCGTATCGTGCCCAGGGTAGAGTCCGCCTTCGTGGGTAATAGTCTTATCGATTCCCCACTCATTGAGCCAAGCGTCCAAACTTTGATTTTTGGGTTCGGTAATCATGGTCGCGACATCAACGCCGATCCCACCAGCACCGATAATGGCGACATGACTCCCCAGCTCAGGCTGTTCACGAATAAAGGTTTGATAATCAATAACGCTCGGGTGATCAATGCCTTCAATGGCGGGACGGCGTGGCTTCACACCCGTGGCGACAACAATATCGTCAAACGCACGCAATGTATCGACATCAGTGGCTTGATTAAGCTTGACCGTCACGCCTGCTTTTTCCAATCGTCTAAGGTAGTAGCGAATGGTTTCTTTAAATTCTTCTTTTCCCGGAATCGTCATCGCTAAATTAAACTGGCCGCCGAGCCGATCCGCTTTTTCGAACAAGGTCACGTCATGTCCGCGTTCAGCCGCTTCAGTGGCACAGCTTATCCCGGCCATTCCGCCACCAATTACCGCCACTTGTTTCACTTGGCGTACAGGCGTTGCCACGAGCTCGGTTTCATAACAAGCTTTAGGGTTAACCAAACAACTGGCACGCTTGCCTTTAAAGACATGGTCCAGACAGGCTTGGTTGCAGGCAATACACGTATTAATGTCATTCGACTGGTCGGCTTTGGCCTTCGCAACGAATTCAGCATCGGCTAAGAATGGGCGCGCCATGGAGACCATATCCGCTTGCCCCTTGGCGAGAATCGACTCGGCAACCTCTGGGGTATTAATACGGTTACAGGTGACTAACGGCACCGATACCTCGCCTTTTAGTTTTTCAGTGACCCAGCTAAATGCGCCTCGTGGCACCTGGGTCGCGATAGTAGGCACTCGCGCTTCATGCCAGCCAATACCGGTGTTAATAATAGTGACGCCTGCTTTTTCTAGGCCTTTCGCGAGCGTGACCACGTCTTCAAAGGTATTGCCTTGCTCGACCAAATCCAGCATCGACAGACGAAAAATAACGATAAAGTCATCACCGGCCGCTTGACGCACCGCTCGCATCACTTCAACCGCAAACCGCATACGATTGTCGACTGGCCCGCCCCATTGGTCATAACGGCGGTTGGCGCGGTGGCAGAAAAACTGATTGATCAGGTAGCCTTCAGAGCCCATGATCTCGACCCCGTCATAGCCAGCTTCGCGAGCAAGCGCGGCACTGCGGCCAAAGGCTTTAATCGTACGCCAAATCGCCCGCTCGCTCATTTCAAACGGGGTGAACTTACTGATTGGCGCGCGAATTGCTGACGCACTTTGGGCAAACGGATGAAACGCATAACGACCGGCATGAAGTAATTGCAGCGCGATTTTGCCGCCATTTTCATGAACGGCTTCGGTGATCGCGCGGTGTGCACGCGCCGCGCGTCCAGAGCTAAACTGGGCACTAAATGGGGTTAGACGGCCACGAAAATTAGGCGAAAATCCACCTGTTACAATGAGCCCCACCTCACCTTTGGCTCGCTCAGCATAAAAGGCCGCCAATTTTTTAAAACCATCGTTTGCTTCTTCAAGCCCGGTGTGCATCGAGCCCATCAAGACACGATTTTTCAGGGTAGTAAACCCAAGATCGAGCGGGGCTAGCATGTGGGGATAAGGGTGCTGTTCCATCGCTTGCTCACTTATTGTTGTGGTCTGACCAGACTATAGCGCTGACGGACACGTGATTTCAAACATTCGTTTACAAGCTGGCAACATGAAATCGTGAATTATTGATCTGGGTAGGACTTTCGCTCGGTATTATAGAACAATGACGCAGTTGATAGCCTATCGATCAGAGCTCTGATCAGCTAGGATATCAGCGACATGCACCGATGGACTCACGTATGAAAAAACTGTTTCGCTTTATTGCATCCCTATTCCGATGGTTGTGGCGTATTCTCAGTTTCGCCCGCCAACTTTTGTTAAACGTCCTTTTCATAGGCGTGATCGTGGCAATCTACTTTGCTTTTACTGCCGATACGCCGCTGACCTCAAAGGCCCCCGCTACCGCAAAAGTGGCGCAAAGTGAGCCAGAGCCACGGGCGCTCCTACTCAATATTGACGGCCCTATTGTTGAACAACAACAGCGCTTAAGTCCTGTTGATACCTTATCTCGCAATGCGCTCGGACAACCGATAGAAACCGAGAACGTGTTGTTTGATATTGTTGATACCGTGCGCCATGCCGCGACGGATGAACAGGTTAATGGCTTAGTTTTAAGCCTAGGCGATATGCCTTCTACCAGTCTGACCAAGCTACGATACATCGCCAAAGCCATCGAAGACTTCAAAGACAGCGGTAAACCTGTGATTGCAATTGGCGGCACCTACAGTCAAAGCCAGTATTACTTGGCCAGTTATGCCGATGAAGTCCTGATGTCGCCCGATGGTATGGTGATGCTGCAAGGTTACGGCAGTTACAACTTATATTGGAAGGACCTACTCGATAAGCTCGATGTGAGCACACACGTGTTCCGAGTCGGTACTTATAAGTCATTTGTGGAGCCATACACACGCAACAATATGTCAGACGCTGCCCGAGAAGCCAATCAAGCTTGGTTATCTCAGCTGTGGGATGCCTATGTCAGCGATGTGGCGAACAATCGTGGCATCGAGCCGAGTGTTCTGTCCCCGAGCGCGAAGCAATTACTGGCCTCATTGCGTGACTTTGATGGCGATTTTGCCGCCCTCTCTGAGCATCTTGGCATTATCGATAAGCGCATGACGCGTCAGCAAATTCGTCGCTATTTGGCCGATAAATTTGGCAGTGACGGTAAAGACAGCTTCGAATACACCGGCTATTACGATTATCTGCCAAAAATACAAAGCGGCTTTAGCCTGCCAGGCAGTGATAATATCGCCGTCGTGGTCGCCAGTGGTCCGATCATGGATGGACGTCAGCGCCCAGGGACCGTGGGTGGCGATACCACTGCCGCTATGCTGCGCGATGCCCGCCTTGACAGCAGTGTGAAAGCGGTCGTGCTTCGCGTCGATAGTCCAGGGGGCAGTGCATTCGCCTCTGAAATTATCCGTAATGAAGTGGATGCGCTACGCGAAGCGGGTAAACCTGTGGTGGTCTCGATGTCGAGTGTCGCCGCCTCTGGCGGTTATTGGTTATCTGCCAGCGCCGATCGTATTATCGCTCAGCCCACCACGATTACCGGCTCAATCGGTATTTTTAGCTTGTTCACCACCTTTGAGAACACGCTGGGTGATCTCGGCGTGCAGTCTGATGGTGTCGGCACCACACCGTTTGCAGGGGTTGGCGTAACGCGGGCACTGCCAGACGAGGTAGGAGATATCATGCAGTTAGGCATTGAGCATGGTTACCATCGCTTCTTGTCATTGGTCAGCAACCATCGCGATATGTCGATGGAAAAGGCAAACCAAGTCGCTCAAGGTCGGGTATGGACGGGACAAGATGCCTTGAGTTTGGGATTAGTTGACAGCTTGGGTGACTTTGACGACGCCGTGTCTGCCGCCGCTGAACTGGCTAACCTCGAAAACTATCAACTAGATTGGATGCAACAGCCACTGACGCCGTTTGAGCAATTTATCAACGAAGTGCTGGGGCAAAGCGCCAACGTGCTCGGTGAAGCGGTGCAAGCGACAATGCCATCGGTTGCGCGCCAGTTGACGGCATCGCCTCAGTGGCAGTCGTTAACCTTGCTGGAAAAGTTTAACGATCCGCAAGGTCGTTACTTATTCTGCTTAAACTGTGAGTATCAGTAGGAACCACTCGCCCTGGCCGTTCGGTCAGGGCCTCTTCTCTGTTTTTCTTCTATTCTGTGTGTCGCTCGGTATTACCGATGTAATCGTTACATGTATACTGTGCTCACGCTCATTAAATGCAGATTTGACATGATGGAACGTAAACATATTTATATTGCTTACACTGGTGGCACGATCGGGATGCAAAAATCTGATCATGGTTATGTCCCAGTGTCCGGCTTTCTCCAGCAACAGTTGGAAAACATGCCTGAATTCCATCGTCCAGAAATGCCGCTTTTTACTATCCATGAGTACGAACCACTCATTGATTCATCGGACATGACGCCAACGGATTGGCAACGGATTGCGGACGATATTGGCGAAAATTACCACGCATATGACGGCTTTGTGATATTGCATGGCACAGATACCATGGCATACACAGCATCGGCGCTGTCATTTATGTTAGAAAATTTAGAAAAGCCGGTAATAGTCACCGGCTCACAGATCCCGATTGCTGAGTTGCGTTCCGACGGGCAAGCCAACCTGCTCAACGCACTGCATATTGCATCGAATTATCCGGTGAACGAAGTGACGCTGTTTTTTAACAACCAACTTCTGCGCGGCAATCGGAGCACTAAGTCGCATGCTGACGGGTTTAACGCGTTTACCTCACCCAACTTGCCAGCGTTGCTTGAAGCTGGGATTCATATTGAGGTAAAAGCGGACAAGCTCAATCAACCTTCGCAAGGGCCGTTTAAGGTCCATACTATTAGCGATCAACCGGTTGCCGTGATCATGATGTATCCGGGCATTTCGCCAGACGTTGTCAGAAATGCGCTTAAACAGCCCGTCAATGCGATGATCTTATTAACCTTTGGGGTCGGCAACGCACCACAAAATCCCGAGTTACTCGATTTACTCAAACAGGCTACGGATCGCGGTGTGCTGGTGTTAAATCTCACTCAATGCTTGGCAGGACGGGTCAATATGGGTGGATATGCGACCGGCTGTGCGCTGGCCGATGCGGGCGTACTGAGTGGCTATGACATGACACCCGAAGCGGCGTTAGCCAAGCTTCACTTCTTGCTCAGTCAGTCATTACCCTTTGAAACCTTGCGAACTTGGGTGCAAAAAGATTTACGTGGTGAGCTCAGCTATTATTAGCGTGTGAACAGAAGTGACGGTGAACGCTATTGTGACGATTACGCCGGCCGAATGCCGGCGTTTACGCTTTAGCGAGGACACGTTCAGCAAACCATATCCCACAAAAGGCGTGCCACCCAACCTATTCGATCAGCATTGGTGCTGATTGAGTTAGCACTAGTGCTTGGTCTCAATATCGATGCGCTGCCCATCTTGACCGGCAAATTCACGCTTGAGCTCGGCTTTTGATTTCCAAGTCACCTGACCCCCTTTCGCGACCGTCATATGCTGAGGCTGGCTGTTATGACGTGATTGGTAAAGCATAACGGCTTGCAAGGCTTGATCGCGTTGTGCTTGATTAAGGCTGGTACCATCAGGCCATTTACCGGTTTCTACCGCGTAACACAAACGATCGTATATTTCAGGCGTCATTGCTTTTAAGACTTGTTCTATATCCATGATTACCTCTGTGTGGTCCGGGTCCGACTATTATGCCTGATCTTGGTCGGTAGACGGCATGTTTAGCACAGTGCGCTTTATCACGCTTTTACGCATCAACTACACTCAAAGATAACGTATACTCGACGTAGTTGACTCAGGGTACGACAAATAATGAATTTACGATTACTTACTCGCTACGTTTATCGTCTCGGTCTTGTCACGAGTTTACTGCTACTCGTCGGCTGCGATGGACAACCGACCACCAATCAAGTGTGCGAAACGCACCCCGAATTATGCGAAGGGCTAAACATTGGCGACGGACAATGCCGATTTGAGCGCTCGGACCTGATTTTCGATCGTTTGGCGGTTGACCAAAAGCCAACCGATCTCAATAAACTCACCGAACTCAAGCAAACAAAAGCCTACTTGCGCTGTATGGAGCTGGTAGCTGAAATTGAGCCTACCACACTCAAACAACGCAAAACCAAGCGTACGGAGGCGGTCTACCATGCTTATGATGCGATTGCTCGTTTGGAAGATGAACTGGAAGCCTCTTATCAACCACCGGTGATTTACTACCGTTGGTCTCAGGGTGACAACGGCGCCCTACCCCAGTTTTTAAAGCTTGAAGGCACTCCCCATCTGGAAACGCCCCAGTTACAACTTGGTCTGGCGACCTATTATGTCTCACGGGATAAAGCTAAAACCGTGGAGATTTTATTGCACGCGTTGGAGCTGTATGACGGCCGCGATCTCACCGTAAAGCAAGACGTGATTCCAGAGGTGATTAAATCACTCGCCACCACCAATCATGCGCTTAAACGCTTTGAACATGCGTATTTGTGGGCGAAAGTGGGGCAAAGTTACAATCTTCCCATTGCCAACAGTGATCGTTTGTCTCGACTTTATACACTGAGCGAACAACAGGAGACGTCACTGCAGCGATTGGCATTTGAAATATCAGCCGCGATCGACGATGGCAATTTTCAAGCGTCATTGCTCGCACCCATTACTCAGTAAAAGGCAACCACTCAGTAAAAAGCAACGCTCAATCAAAGGTAAACCGGTCACGTCAAACTTGTCGTACCAGTTTGCCTTTCGTAATTGCCCTTCTGCTTCTACGCTATCAAGTACCAGTTGTTGCGCCAAGCCTGATTGTTCTTTATCCACGGTTGATTAAAGACAACACAGGCATGGCCGTAAGGGCGCCAAATGTTTAGGCGATGTAAAAAAAATCCGTACTTTTTTTTGATTTTAGACAATTTTGGCTGCGATTATCCTTGCATGGCGGGGTCCTATTCTGTAATTTTACTACCAGTTTAATCTCACTAGAAATTAAGTTGTGGAGCAACATAATGACTATCAAAGTAGGTATTAACGGTTTTGGCCGTATCGGCCGTTTCGTATTTCGTGCGTCTGTAGAACGTAACGACATCGACGTGGTAGCAATCAACGATCTTATCGACGTTGAATACATGGCTTATATGCTGAAATACGATTCAACTCACGGCCGTTTCAACGGCACCGTAGAAGTTGAAGGTGGTAACCTGATCGTTAACGGCAAAACCGTACGCGTAACAGCAGAACGTAACCCAACAGACCTTAAGTGGGATGAAGTGGGTGTTGACGTTGTTGCTGAAGCGACCGGTATCTTCCTAACTGACGAAACAGCGCGTCAACACATCCAAGCGGGTGCGAAGAAAGTTGTTCTAACTGGTCCATCAAAAGACGCAACGCCAATGTTCGTTATGGGTGTTAACCACAGCGATTACGCGGGTCAAGATATCGTTTCTAACGCATCTTGCACCACAAACTGCCTAGCGCCTGTCGCGAAAGTACTGAACGACAAGTTCGGTATCGTATCTGGCCTGATGACTACTGTTCACGCAACCACTGCGACTCAGAAAACCGTTGACGGTCCTTCTGCGAAAGACTGGCGCGGCGGCCGTGGTGCATCTCAGAACATCATCCCATCTTCAACAGGTGCAGCCAAAGCGGTTGGTAAAGTACTGCCAGAGCTTAATGGTAAACTGACTGGTATGGCGTTCCGTGTGCCAACTGCCAACGTTTCAGTGGTTGACTTGACTGTTAACCTAGAAAAAGCAGCGTCTTATGACCAAATCTGTGCGGCAATGAAAGAAGCGTCTGAAGGCGAGCTGAAAGGTGTACTTGGTTACACTGAAGATGCAGTTGTTTCTCAAGACTTCATCGGCGAAGTACAAACTTCAGTATTCGATGCTAAAGCAGGTATCGCGCTGACTGACAACTTCGTGAAAGTGGTTTCTTGGTACGACAACGAAATCGGCTACTCAAACAAAGTACTTGACCTAGTTGCACACATCTCTAAGTAAGTAGCAATTACAATAGTATCGATAAAGGCGGCCTAGAGCCGCCTTTTGTGTATCTGGCGCCTATCCAATGAGCCGGTTTTTGTTCGTAGACACTCCCCGAAGAGGTTTAAGCTATGTCCATGTCTTTGCTTTTTGAACGTCAACTCTCCGCCTCGGTCGATTTATGCTATCGGCAATCGGTCCCGATTCTTCGCGTGAGTCACCCATCGTGCGCCGCCACCATCAGTCTTTTCGGCGGCCACTTACTCTCCTTTGCGCCTACAGGTGAATCCTCACTGGTTTGGATGAGTCGCAACGCCGTCTACGATGCGCAAACACCATTACGAGGCGGCGTCCCTATTTGTTGGCCTTGGTTTGGACAATCGGGCTCGCCTTCGCATGGCTTTGCGCGTCGACAGATGTGGCAATTGGCGCAGGTTGACGAGCAACCGGATGGCGTGATTGTGCAACTGAAGCTGTCTGAATCTGCCCAGTCAATGGCACTCTGGCCCCATCGTTTTGAAGCAACCGTCACTTTCACCCTGACACAAAAAGCCACGATTTCCCTCGCCGTCACCAATACCGATCAGCATGATTGGACGATGGGCGGCGCATTACACAGCTATCTGACCGTCGCGGACAGCGAGCAGGCTTATGTAGATGGGGTTGGTAATCAGTACCTCGATAATTTCAGTGCCGGTGCGGCTCAACCTGCTCCGGGAAAGGTCACGTTTGAAAACCCCGTGGATCGCATTTATACCGGGGCGCGCGATACACTGTCACTCACCGATCCGGCCGGTAACCGTCGCGTTTATGTCACCAACCAAGGCGCGACCAGCGCGGTGATATGGAACCCTGGACAAGCTGCCTCAGTACAAATGGCAGACATGGATGACGATGGCTATCAACATTTTGTTTGCATTGAGGCCGCGCTTGAGCAACCAGATACCCTGGTATCGCCAGGGCAAACCTATACCCTGGCCACAACGTTATGTGATGAAAAAGCGCGACGCTAAACAAAGCGGCCACCTTGGTATAAGGTGGCCGCTTTGTTACATAGAGACTTTTTTATATAAAGACTTGGTTACATAAAGACTTGGTTACATAAAGACTTGGCTACATAAACACTTGGCTACATAAAGACATAATTAACACCGAGATAGCCGGAAGCGGCGGTAGATTGGTCCACCATTGGGCTGTTCGCTATTTCATCATCGAGGTTGGTATAGCGCACACCACCAAGCAGTTGGATGCGCTCGGTCAGCATAAAATAGCCACTGGCACCAACAAAGTAATGGCCCGCAGAGCCTGGCTCATACGCCTCAATGCCTGAAACACGCGATGCTTCAGTGGCGCTGACCCCATAAAGGTGCTTATTTAACTCATGGCTATTGTAGGCATACCCTACTTCCGGAGAGACGCCCCAACGCGGGTGATTAAATCCATATTTCCAATTCACTTCGCCATATACCCCGTCCCTATCATGGGTCACGCCTTCGCCAACAGCCGCCTGAAAACGTCCGATAGGTGAATGGTATTGGTAGGCAAGCGCTGCCACAATCGATGCATCGCGCTTGTCGAGCTGGCTCAATTGCGGATCGTCGGTATCGGCAGGATCGAAACGACGAGGGTCATAGGTCGCTGATACGACGAGATTGTGTGTCGAGTCTTTCGGTGCCAGACGTGCGCCGGCAGTGAGACCGCGAAAGTAAAAGTGGTCGGTATCAAGGTTGACTGTCGGTACCACAAGTGGGTCGGTATCCGTGTCTTTGTACACTTGGGGTGAAAACGCGCCGATCACCCCTGCTGATACCCGCGTGTCTGCATAAACATTGCCGGAAGTCAGTGCCAACGCACACACTACCCAAGCCGTTTCTCTTGCTATATTCATCATCCTTTCCTTTATTGTTTAACGGCTGGCCAATGTAAGCCCAGTCCCCCTAGCTGGCAAAATAATCACCACCAGCATATCTCACTAGCTTGAACACCCGCTGTCAATATATTGGCAAGACAGGCATACAAATCACTCAACAAAAATTATCGAAAAAACAAACAATTCTTTCACGCAAGATCGAGCAATGCGGTCTAACCTTATAAAAAGGAAAGGGAACATCCAGCCAACTTTGCGCCTTTTCTTTTCGAGTTATCAGACGATTTAGGGGGCAAGACCATGACTATTTTTGATCACTATCGTCAGCGCTACGAAGAAGCGAAAGACGAAGAAATGAGCCTTCAAGCATTCTTGGATCTATGCCGAGATGATCGCGGCGCGTATGCCAATGCCGCGGAACGTTTGCTGATGGCGATTGGCGAACCGGAAAAGGTTGATACTTCGCTCGACCCTCGGCTCAGCCGACTTTTCTCTAACCGTGTCATTTCACGTTACCCAACGTTCAAAGACTTTTATGGTATGGAAGATTCGATCGAGCAAATCGTCTCATACCTTAAACATGCCGCTCAAGGCTTAGAAGAGCGCAAACAAATTCTTTACTTACTGGGCCCTGTCGGTGGGGGGAAATCGTCATTAGCCGAGAAGCTAAAAAGCTTGATGCAGCAGATGCCGATTTATGTACTAACCGCCAATGGCGAACGTAGCCCAGTGAATGATCACCCATTTTGCCTGTTTGATGCGACTGAAGATGGCCACTTACTCGAACAAGAATATGGCATTCCACAGCGCTACGTTCAACATATTATGTCGCCTTGGGCCGCTAAGCGATTAAAAGAATTTGGCGGCGATATCAGCCAATTTAAAGTGGTTAAGCTCCGTCCCTCTATTCTCAATCAAGTTGGCGTTGCCAAAACTGAGCCAGGCGATGAAAACAACCAGGATATCTCTGCCTTGGTTGGTAAAGTAGATATTCGCCAACTTGAACATTATTCACAAGATGATCCTGATGCCTATTCCTACTCCGGTGCGCTTTGCCGGGCTAACCAAGGCATGATGGAGTTTGTCGAGATGTTTAAAGCACCGATCAAAGTGCTTCATCCCCTACTCACGGCAACGCAAGAAGGTAACTACAACGGTACGGAAGGGCTTTCGGCATTGCCATTTGACGGCATCATTTTGGCCCACTCAAATGAATCCGAATGGCAATCATTCCGCAATAACAAAAATAACGAGGCCTTCCTCGACCGGGTTTACATTGTCAAAGTACCCTATTGTTTGCGAATTTCGGATGAAATCCATATTTACGACAAATTGTTGGCGACCAGTGAATTACGCCATGCGCCTTGCTCGCCAAGCACACTCGATATTCTGGCGCGCTTTACGGTATTGTCTCGCTTGAAAGATACTGAAAACTCAAGCATTTATTCGAAGATGCGTGTGTATGATGGGGAAACACTCAAAGATACCGATCCAAAAGCCAAGTCTTACCAAGAATACCGAGATTTTGCTGGGGTCGATGAGGGTATGGATGGACTATCAACCCGTTTTGCCTTCAAGATTTTGTCACGTGTTTTCAACTTTGATCACGCCGAGGTCGCGGCTAACCCTGTGCATTTGTTCTATGTCCTGGAGCAGCAAATCGAGCGGGAGCAATTCCCACAAGAGGTCGCCGAACGCTATTTAGAGCACTTGAAGGGCTACTTAATTCCTAAATATATCGAGTTTATTGGCAAAGAGATCCAAACCGCCTATCTCGAGTCTTACTCTGAGTACGGCCAGAATATTTTTGACCGCTATGTCACGTATGCCGATTTCTGGATTCAAGATCAAGAATTCCGCGACCCAGATACTGGTCAGCTGTTTGATCGTTCAGCGCTTAATGGCGAGTTGGAGAAAATCGAAAAGCCAGCGGGTATCAGTAACCCGAAAGATTTCCGTAACGAAATCGTTAACTTTGTGCTCCGTGCTCGAGCGAATAATGAAGGCAAGAATCCGGCGTGGACCAGTTATGAGAAGCTGAAAACCGTGATTGAGAAAAAGATGTTCTCCAATACGGAAGATCTGCTGCCGGTGATTTCGTTCAATACTAAGACCTCAAGCGACGAGCAGAAAAAACACGACGACTTTGTCGCCCGAATGATGGAAAAAGGCTATACCCGCAAGCAAGTTCGCTTGCTCGCCGAATGGTATTTGCGCGTGCGTAAATCGTCGTAGCCTACGGGTTGACGCAGATGACGGGAGAAAGTTATGGCGCATTTTATTGATCGTCGTCTCAATGGCAAAAACAAAAGCACTGTCAACCGGCAGCGCTTTCTACGCCGCCACAAGCGGCAGATAAAAGAGTCCATTGCCGACGCCGTCAACAATCGCTCGATCACCGATATCGAAAGTGGTGAGGACATTTCGATTCCATCACGCGACATCCGTGAACCCACGTTTCACCAAGGCAAAGGGGGACAGCGGGAGGCTGTCCACCCGGGTAATGACCAATTTAGTCCTGGCGATCGTATCGCTCGCCCACCGGGTGGCGAAGGCGGCGGCGCCGGTGAAGGGCAAGCAAGTCCAGATGGTGAGGGACAAGACGAGTTTGTTTTCCAAATTTCGAAAGACGAATACTTGGATCTGTTGTTCGAAGATCTCGAACTACCGAATCTAAAAAAGAACCAGATGGCGAAAATGGTGGAGTACAAAACACACCGCTCTGGGTATACCTCAAACGGCGTGCCTTCCAATATCGCTATCGTCCGTTCTTTACAAAATTCGCTTGCGAGACGAACGGCGATGTCAGCCGGAAAACGCCGCGAGCTCGCTGAGCTTGAACAAGCACTCGGACAGATTCAACGTGCTGAGCCTGCTCAACCGTTAGAGGAAAAACGCCTCGAAGAAGAGATCGCGGCACTCAAAAACAAACTTGCTGCCGTGCCGTTTATCGACACCTTCGATTTACGCTACAAAAACTACGAGAAGCGACCTCAGCCAAATAGTCGGGCGGTGATGTTTTGCTTAATGGATGTGTCTGGTTCGATGGACCAAGCCACCAAAGACATTGCTAAGCGTTTTTATATTCTGCTGTATCTGTTTCTCTCACGGACTTACAAAAATGTCGAGGTGGTATTTATTCGCCATCACACACAGGCGAAAGAAGTCGACGAACATGAGTTCTTTTATTCGCAAGAAACCGGCGGCACCATTGTGTCCAGCGCCCTGCGACTGATGGATGACATCATCAAAGACAGGTACAACCCGACAGAATGGAATGTTTACGCCGCTCAAGCCTCAGATGGCGATAACTGGGCTGACGACTCACCGGGCTGTCGCGAGTTGTTGCAAAAAACGCTGTTACCGGTGAGCCGCTATTACGCCTATATTGAAATAACACGTCGTGCGCACCAAACACTGTGGCGTGAGTATCAGTCACTCGCCGAAAGCCATGACAATTTTGCTATGCAGAACATTCGCTCCGCGGAAGAGATTTTCCCCGTATTTCGCGAATTGTTTAAGCGTCAGGTCGAAGCCTGACGCCATACCGGCATAGACGCATTTTATCAGGGAGGCATGGTATGGCTGTCACCAAAGGTAAACACAAGACTCCACTCCACGATGGGCCGGATTGGACCTTTGACCTGCTTGAGCAGTATCACAAGGAAATTAAACGGGTTGCCGAACACTACAAGCTCGACACCTATCCCAATCAAATAGAAATCATCGCCGCCGAGCAGATGATGGATGCTTACTCCAGTGTGGGAATGCCCATCAACTATAACCACTGGTCATTCGGCAAAAAATTTATTGAAACCGAGCGCAACTATAAGCATGGGTACATGGGGTTGGCGTACGAGATTGTGATCAACTCGGACCCGTGTATTGCCTACCTTATGGAAGAAAACACCATCACCATGCAAGCGCTAGTCATGGCGCATGCCTGTTATGGTCATAACTCTTTCTTTAAAGGCAATTATCTGTTCCAAACCTGGACCGATGCCGGCTCGATCATTGATTACCTGCTGTTCGCCAAACACTACATTAGCGAGTGTGAAGAAAAGTACGGCCTCGCGGAAGTCGAAAACCTGATCGACTCCTGCCACGCGCTGATGAACTATGGCGTCGACAGGTATAAACGTCCGCAAAAGATCTCACTTGCCGAAGAAAAAGCACGCCAGAAAGCACGAGAAGATTATCTGCAAACCCAAGTTAACGAACTGTGGCGGACCATCCCAGGCGGGAAAAAAGAGCAGGAGGCAGAAACGCGCCGTTTTCCATCAGAGCCACAAGAAAACCTGCTGTACTTTTTTGAGAAACATTCCCCACTCCTAGAGCCTTGGCAGCGTGAGATTGTGCGGATCGTCCGTAAAGTGAGCCAATATTTTTATCCGCAAAAACAAACGCAAGTGATGAACGAAGGTTGGGCGACCTTCTGGCATTACACCATTCTTAACCACCTTTATGATGAAGGCTTGGTCACGGATAGCTTTATTATGGAGTTTTTACATAGCCATACGAATGTGGTCGCGCAGCCGCCCTACAATAGTCAGTTTTATTCCGGCATTAATCCCTACGCGCTCGGGTTTGCCATGTTTCAGGACATTCGCCGCATGTGCGAAGAGCCAACCGATGAGGATAAATACTGGTTCCCTGACATTGCCGGCAAAGACTGGCTTGAGACGGTCCATTTTGCGATGGCAAACTTTAAAGATGAGAGCTTTATTAGTCAGTTTTTGTCCCCCAAGGTGATGCGGGATATGAAATTTTTTGCGGTCAATGACGACGATCGACAAAACTATATTGAAGTCACCAGCATTCATAATGAACAAGGGTATCGTCAGCTACGTGAAGACTTATCAGCACAATATAACCTGAGTAATCGCGAGCCAAACATTCAAGTCTTTGATGTCGATTTGCGCGGTAATCGTTCACTCACACTGAGGTATGTGCCGCATAACCGTATTCCGCTCGCCAACTCTCATGAAGAAGTGTTAAAACATGTCCACCGACTCTGGGGGTTTGAAGTGGTTTTGGAAGAAGAAACCAGCGAAGGACGTGGAAAAATTCTTAGCAGTTGTCCCAAGCGTCCCCAGTTTGATCCTGATATGTTAATGGGTAGCCATTAGGAACAGCCCCCAGCCTAAGGGGACATCCAGCGCCATTAAAAAAGCCGCCCTGATGCTTTCATCACGACGGCTTTTGTTATGCACGCTCAGGTTTATGTGCCTTTACGCTCAGGTTTATGCGTCTTTACGCCAAGACCTATGCTTCTTCTTCAGCCATGTGAGAGGCAATGGTCTCACGGTTACTAAACCATAAGCCCCCGCACTCACGTCCGTATTGTTTTACCCGGTCACCAATGGCTGGATGTTGGTTATTGGCCACCATTTCGCGTAGATCACTATAAAAGCTCAGCGCATTTTCACAGGCACGGCGGTCCATAAAGTAATAGCCCCCCACGCGTGAATAAATTTGGCGCATACCATTAATCGTCAACACATAGACTTTATTGCCAGAGAAGTGCGCCATGCCTTGGAACAAGCGATAATCGAAATGATTAAAAGCACGGCCCATACAAATACGCTCACACAGCTCAGGATCCTGCTTACCATATTTGTCCTGAATTTTTTTGACGTCTTTCAGAACTTCGCTTTTCTCATCAATCAGATCTAAGAACTGTTCAAAGCGCTCGCACTCAAGTACTTGTTGGCAGCGCTTAATAACCAAATCAATGAGGTCCAAGCAGTCTTGCGGGCGATTTTTAGCTGCATAACGCATATAGACACCGCTAATGTCTGTCCGCGCCGCAAGTAAATCCTCGAGAACCCCGTGCACGTCCTGCCCTTCCAGGGTCACCAGCGTATCAAGAATACTGAGCCCCGACGTTCGCATGTAATCATTGACCCGAGTAGGTTTGCCATGTTGAATGGTTAACCAACCATCGCGGGCGAGGCGCTGAAGCACCTCCCGTAACGTGGTGCGCGTCACGCCAATGAGTTCAGACAATTCACGCTCTGCGGGTAAAATAGAGCCCTTTGGGAAGTGATTGTTCCAAATACTTTCAATTATATATTTTTCAGCAAATGTTGCTGGGCTATCCGCCTTTATAACCATTGAATCTAAATTCCAATTTGCTTCTTGCTCTGATTAATAAGTCATCATACCACTAGTCATGAGTTGCAGAAACAGCTCTGTGATATCGCCACCAATCGCGTGACATCTGCTATCTTTTTGTACCAGATCAATGAAAATTTGGGCATAACTCGCAAAACTACGCCATACAAGATGTAACAAAATATGTCTAAGGCAAACTGGCGCACACTTACTATCTGACAAGGCTATCCTTCGTTGCTCTGAACGGGTAACTCATACCGATAGTCGTACCGTCACTTTTAACTGTCACCCTCTCGCGTGCGAGCTTTATGGGCTCACCACACTAAGCGATGTAGCACGTAACTCGCCCATCCGTGCGCGTTAAGAGACATAGATAACAATGAGACTATCATTATGGCTAAGACCATTACGCTCAGCACCGCGTTTTTAAAGAACTTTCTCGGCAAAGCCCCTGATTGGTACAAGCTGGCCATTGTTGGCTTTTTAATTATTAATCCGATCATTTTCTCGATTAACCCTTTCATGGCCGGTTGGCTACTGGTGGTCGAGTTTATTTTTACTTTGGCCATGGCGTTAAAGTGCTACCCACTTCAGCCTGGCGGGCTATTGGCGATTGAAGCGGTCGCGATAGGGATGACCAGCCCAGCTCAAGTTAAGCACGAGCTGGTAGCCAACGTAGAAGTTCTGCTGCTGCTTGTTTTTATGGTCGCCGGCATTTACTTCATGAAGCAGTTGTTGCTTTTTATTTTCACCAAAATACTACTGGGCATTCGCTCTAAAATTGCCCTTTCATTAGCATTTTGCAGCGCGGCTGCAGCGCTTTCGGCCTTCCTTGATGCCTTAACCGTGATCGCGGTGGTGATCAGTGTCGCCGTCGGCTTTTACTCCATTTATCACCGCGTTGCCTCGGGGAAGGAGCTTGGTGCCGCCCATGACCACACCTCAGATGACAGCTTAAGTGATGAGCTTAGCCGCAACGATCTGGAGAATTATCGTGCCTTCTTACGCAGTCTATTGATGCATGCAGGGGTGGGTACTGCACTCGGGGGCGTGATGACGATGGTCGGTGAGCCGCAAAACCTGATTATTGCCGATCAAGCTGGCTGGCATTTTGGTGAATTTATCCTACGCATGGCACCGGTGACCCTGCCCGTTTTCTTTGCTGGTTTGTTAACCTGCATAATCGTTGAAAAGTTTGGCTGGTTTGGATACGGGGCAAAATTGCCGAATAACGTGCTAAACATATTGGTCGAGTACGATAAAGTACAACGCGCAAAACGCACGCCACAAGATGTGGCCAAACTCGTGGTTCAAGCGTTGATCGCCGTTTGGTTGATTGCCGCCCTTGCCCTTCACTTAGCCGCAGTCGGCTTGATTGGTCTCAGTATTATCATCTTGGCCACCTCGTTTACCGGGGTAATCGATGAACACCATATCGGCAAAGCGTTTGAAGAGGCACTCCCTTTCACTGCGCTATTGGCGGTCTTTTTCTCAATAGTCGCGGTGATTATTGACCAGCACTTGTTTGCACCGGTGATTGATCTGGTGCTGTCATTGGAAGGCCATTTGCAACTTACCATGTTTTATGTAGCAAACGGCTTGCTGTCCATGGTGTCTGATAATGTCTTTGTGGGGACCGTCTACATCAATGAGGTGAAAACAGCGCTCCTCAATGGGGTCATTGATCGCGAGCAGTTTGATATGTTGGCGGTCGCTATCAATACAGGGACTAACTTGCCGTCCGTTGCGACCCCTAATGGTCAAGCTGCGTTTTTGTTCTTGCTTACTTCGACGCTGGCTCCCTTGCTACGCCTGTCATACGGGCGCATGGTGTATATGGCACTGCCCTATACCATTGTGATGGGCTTATTGGGCGTGATGGGTATCGAGTTCTTTTTGGTGCCAGCAACCGAGTGGATGCTACACCAAGGCTGGATATCTGAAACCATCCATATGACCCAACAAGCGATACCCAGTGCGCACTAACGCATTTCTATCATTGACCTTCGTCTCAACAAACGATTGAATAGCAAGGCTCTCAGTGTAGAGCCTTGTTTTTTATCAGGAGTGAGTTATGTGGCGCGCCTTAAATCAATTTTCTCGCAGCCGAGCGTCCTGGCTGTTGTTGCTTCTCTGTGTGGTTGGCCTCGAAGCAACCGCGCTGTATTTCCAACATGGCCAAGGACTTGCGCCCTGTGTGATGTGTATTTATGAACGTGTCGCCTTATTTGGTGTGGGCACGGCAGCGTTACTCGGACTGATTGCTCCCGAGGAGCCCTTTTGGCGTACCCTAGGGTTGCTGGCCTATGGCATCACCGCCGCTTGGGGGCTAAAGCTTTCATTAGAGCATGTCAGTTATCAATTCCCCGATCCTAACCAACTCTTTGGCCCGACCTGTGATGTGGCGGTAAACTTCCCTTCTTGGGCCCCTTTAAACCAGTGGCTGCCTCAGGTGTTTGAAGCGTCTGGAGATTGCAGTAAAGTGGTCTGGCAATGGTTAGGTTGGTCCATGCCACAATGGCTGGTGGGCATTTTCTCGGCCATGCTCGTGATCTGGGGGCTGGTGGTTATCGCCCAGTTTATCGGTCGCCCACCGCGTCGGATTTTTTCTTAATAACTCGCGGCTATGCACTAAGCACTAGGCACTAGGCACTAGGCACTAGGCACCAAGATAACCGGATAAAAAAGAAAACGCCGATTTACTCGGCGCTTTGCATGAGTTGATGGTCGCTTACTGAATGACACAACTGACGTATTAACGGCCGGTCTGCGGCGCTAAATACCCCGGGGTCAAGCCGCTGGGGGTCGCTCCAGTATACGGCCTGATGCTGTTTCAACGTTAATGGCGTATCCAGGATCTCGCACCAATAGCTGCACAGTAAAATCACCTTGTCACCATAATCGTATTCGGTTTCGACGATGGCTGCGCCGACGTTGATTTCAACGCCGAACTCTTCAAGCCATTCACGCTTAAGTGCCTGCTGGTCGGTCTCGCCTTGCTCGACTTTGCCGCCAGGAAATTCCCACCAGCTGATAAACTGCGAATCTGGCTGTCGTTGCGCCACTAAAACGTGGTGACTGTGCGTGGCCACACCGGCCACTACGCGAATTGCAGTCGTCTGCGCTGCTGATATCATCCGATTAACGCCCGCAGCATTTTTTGAACTTAGCGCCACTACCGCACGGGCAGGCATCATTACGGCCAACCGATTTAAACGGATTCACCTGATGCGCGCCGTGCGTTCCTTGTTGTGCTTCATCGGCCGCTTTCGCGACTTCTTGGATCATAAGATCTAATTGCTCAACATATTGGCCAGGCTCAACATCAATCCCTACCTCTTTCATTTGCGCTAAGGTACCGGCCTCGTCATGCAGTAGCAGCATAGTGGTCACTAATGCGGAAAGCATACGGCGGCTACCATCATTGAGTGTGACATCATGCCAATGCGGCTCAATATGGGGCCATACGGCAAGAAACCCTTCTGAAAAGGCTTGTGCGAGCTCGCCGCGCATCGCAATCATTAACGCGTCAGGCAAGGTGTAATCATTACGCATCAACGCATGATATTGTTGCTCCAGGTGCGCGAGTATGGCCTGCTTGTCCTTGTCATTAAGCGCCACGACTTCATCGTCTTCAACCCCGGCGGTCACTAACACCGACAACCAAGTATCTGGGTCCATCGGCACAGGACAAATGTTGGCAGCCAGCAGCGCCCCTTCAACAAAACTGGCCGGCATGCCGTCCCAGTCATCAGAGAGTGTCATAAGTGTTGACATAAGGTTTCCTATTTTATGAATTCTGTTTGCGCACGCGCGTTATCGAGCGCTCTGGCTATCTCATCAGCGCGATTAAGGACGCGAATAACCTTAAAGCACGCGTCAGCCTGCGGATAATACTGACGCAAATACTTAAACCATTGCTTAATGCGGTTAGGGAAATACACCGCCTTGTCTCCTTGGCGCTCCTGTGCGCTATAGCGCACTAACAAGGCCAACACCGCAGGCCAATCCATGGGCTCAACATTGTCACGAATATGTTGACCCAAGTTGGGCATATTTAGCGCGCCACGGCAAACCATTAATGTGTCACAGCCTGTGAGTGCTTGGCACTTAAGCGCGTCATCCCGTCCCCAAATATCACCGTTTGCCGTTACAGGGATCGCAAACTGTTGGTTAATCTCCGCAATTAAATCCCAACGAATCGTCCCTGCCTTGTAACCGTCGCGCTTGGTACGGCCATGGACCACCAGCTCGTCGGCTCCCGCATCATTAACCGCTTGGGCAATGTCTAAATAGTCATCCAGATCATTGAATCCTAAACGCACTTTTGCACTCACCGTATGTTCAGGCGCGACGCTTTCACGCACCGCTTTCACCACCTCGTAGATATGCTCAGGCGTCTTTAATAACGCTGCGCCGCCGCGGTTGCCATTCACCGTTTTAGAGGGGCAACCAAAGTTAATGTCGATCCCTTGCGACCCTAACTGAATCGCGTGCTGCGCGTTACTGGCCATCGCATCAACATCTTGCCCCAGTAGTTGGACCCGAACCGGCGTCCCCGCATCGGTAAAGCCACCTTGATGTAACTCAGGGCAGAAGCGATAAAAGACTTTTTCCGGTAAACGCTGATCCACCACACGCACAAACTCGGTCACGCAGAGATCATAGTGATTAATCTCAGTCAGTAGCTTGCGCATTAAGGGATCAAGTACGCCTTCCATAGGGCCTAATACAATGCGTGGTGATTGATAATTCGTTTGACTCATGCCGTACCTTTACCGTTAAGGCGCGCTATTTTGCCAGCTTTTCCCTCAAATCGCAGCACACAAAAAAAGCCAGTCATCTTTTGACTGGCTTTCAAATAGTTAGCGAGTATCACTCACGCTTAGCCTTCTTGTTTGGCCGCCTTAACCATGGCTTCTAGCTGTGGATAGGGTAGATAGCCAGGTGCAACTTGATCACCAATAATCATCGCTGGTGTACCACGCAACCCAAGCTCCATGAAGGCGCGGTAGTTGTCAGCTACCGCTTCTCCGGTTCGCTCTTTGCCCGCAAGCAGTGATTCGGTATCGGTTTTTTGCGCAATTTTCTCTAAAGAACGTGCATCATGCATACCGCGCTTTTTCATCAATAATTCATGAACCTGCGCAAAGGCCTCAGGTTTTTCCAGCCACACATTCATCGCATACACGGCAGAGTTGGTATCAAGCGATTCGATATTCTGTTGTTTTAGCGGCACGGCAATATTAATCACCTTCACATCGTCGTGGGCGGCAACCAGTTTCTGTAGCTCGTCTTCAAGCTTTTTACAGTATGGACAGTTGTAGTCCATAAAGTTAATCACGGTGACCGTCGGATCCTCCGCGCCAATCCAGCTGTGGGTGTCCGATTCAAACCAGTCTCGGCGCGCGGCGAGGTTTTGTTTTAATGTCTTTTGCTGCTCAACATATTTTTGCAAGCTTTGGTTAAGATTCGCAATCAGCGCAGGATTCGCTTCGAGCAAATCGACGATTTCATCCAGCTGTGTTTGCTCCGTATCAGATAGCGTATTAGCACTCACCGGAAAAGCCAGCATAAGAAGCACCAGCCAAGGTGCAAAAAAACGAGATAGGGACATTCGGTTTCCTTTTTTAACGTTTGTCGTCATCACAACATTCTTAACCATAGGCCAACCGGTGAGGTAAAGCCTGTTGTTATCGCGGTGATTTTTCCTTGCTCAACCACCATTACCGTCGGCGTCACTTTCACTGACAATCGACGTGAGAGTTGTCCATCTGGATCATTGACGACCGAAAAATCGTAACCATGATGAGCAAGGTATCCATTTACTTTTTTCGCTGAGCCTGAGCGTAACGCGATCGAGACCACCTGCGCATGATCACTCAACCAATCTACCGAGGGAGTCACAAAACGGCACACACCGCACCAACTCGCCCATACATAGATAAGCACGGGTTCGTGCTGCGACATGGCGAGCAAATCCTGTTGGCGGCCATCCAGCAAGCGGACCGTGTCCACAGGAAACTGACTGGTGTCGATATCACGGCTTCGCCACCAATCGACGGCAGTGCTAGATATCAGCACAAACACGATGAGCCAGCACACGTCACGCGCACCACGTTTGACCCGCTCACGCCACGACCGTTTCATTTTACTGCTCGTCATGGTTTTTTTGCCTGCTCAAGCGCGCTCATGACGGCCTTATCGGTCAAAATTACCGGCAGTGCAATGCCGTTTGGTGCCCCCGGACCATAAACAATATTAAACGGCACACCATAGCGCTGGTGCTTTTGTAAATATTGCGTCACACGTTCACTGGGTCGGGTCCAGTCACCTTGCATTGCTACCACATTAGACGCGGTAATGGCATCATAAACGGGCGATTGCAATATCACACCCACTTTGTTGGCATGACAGGTAATACACCAATCCGCGGTGACATCGATAAACACCAGCTTGCCCTGGTCCACCGCTTGAGCGATCACAGCTTCGTCCAGCGCCACCCAATCCGGATCCGAGTTCATCGGCGTTGCCCAACGCTCTGCCGTCAAGGAGGCGCCAACAATCGCTAATACCATAACGGCCAATAGTCCAGCTGCGCCTTTAATCGCGGCAAGCTTACCAAGGGTACGATATGTCAGCCACACACTGGTAGCAAGCAACAGTGCCCCCACTGCGATAGCGCCAACAACGCCCAGATAAGGCATCCACAGCCAGAATAGCCACACCGTGGTAGCAACCAGCAAGAGCGCAAATACCCGTTTCACGTGATTCATCCACGGACCCGGTTTAGGCAGCGTGCGAGTTAATCCAGGGAAAACCGCCACAAGCAACCACGGCAGCGCCATCCCGACCGCCAGCGCGGTAAAAATCAGCCAGAGCGCGGTCAAGGATCCCCCCAGTGCATATGCCACCGCAGTGCCTAAAAAAGGTGCCGAGCATGGTGTGGCTAGTAAGGTGGCAAATACCCCTTGGACAAAGTGACCGCTTGTTGTGTGGCCACCGCGTGTCGCAAGCCAAGTTTGCCAGCTTGATGGCAAATCAATACGCAGCACATCAAACAAGCTCAGCGCGAATAGCCAAATGACCAGCGTCATGACGCCGATAAAGATTGGACTTTGAAACTGGACGCCCCAACCCACGGCTTGCCCCGTTAGCTTTAATGTCATCAGCAGCCCAGCTATCGCCCAAAACGACACCAGAATACCGGCAGCTGAGGCCAGAAACTGGCTACGAACCGCCCGACGGGTGGCATTCGGGTTGGCGACAATGCTGTTAAGTTTGAGTCCAAGTACAGGGAGCACACAGGGCATCACGTTCAAAATCAGCCCCCCCAAGAGGGCAATGCCACCAATCACCCAAACAGATAATCCGGCTTGCGACGCGACACTTCCGGCACGCACTGTGGTGCTGTGCTCAGCCAGAAGCTGCTCATCAATAACAGTGACTTGAATCGGTTTACCGGTCAGCTTGGGGGTTTCTATCCAATTGGTGACATCAAAGGTCGCGGTCAGGGTGTCGCCATCACGGTGGAGACTGGGTACACCAAAGGTGTCATCAATAACCGCCTCGCCATCCACCAGCATATCTGGCTGTTGCCAAGCTTGGTTACCGGTGACAGTGACGGCGAGCTGCTGCTTGTTAGCATCCCAGACCGCAGACTCAACCTGCACACTAGGTAGCGGCTTAGGCACCTGACTCATCGCTTGGTTGAACTGATACATCCGCTCACCATCAGCCTTCAGTGCGCTGGGCGTCACGTCGAGCGAGATGGGGTAGTCAGTGATCACGCACACACTGGTGCACGAAGACAAGCGCAAGGTAGCATCCAACGAAACCGGCTGTTGCCAGGTTTCAACCTCAAAGGTCAGCGGGAAAGTCACCTGCCCCTTGTAGCCCAACATGGTCAGGCCAAGTAGCTCGTGGCGCTTCGGTGCTGGCCAATGCCAGGTAATATCGTCCAGGTTTTGGCTATCGTTAATGATAAGCTCTGGGGCGACCCCGCCCTCGCCTGGCGAGCGCCAATAGGTTTTCCAATCGCCTTGTAAACGGACGGAAAGCAAGCCATCGAGGTGGTGAGTCTCTGGATTACCTTGACCAGTGAGCGCTAAACGCACCTCAACGGGAGGGTGATCAGGGTTAGACAGCCAACCTGTATCGGGCGTATTTGCCAGTACAGAAGGGCTGAGTAACAGTAAATATAAAGACAAAAGCGGTAGTAAGACCAAAGCTTGCCATACGCTACTTGGTGTTACGCTGCGCCAATAGTGATTGATTCGAGTCATAAATCTGTTCCTTGTTGAAAATAAATACGCCATGGAAAGAAAAGGCGCTTTATTCTCGGAACACACAAAAGCAAAGATGCCGCCGTCGATACGTGGGTGGGTCATGCGTGGGTAATACCACCGCGAGGCTGACGGTTGCCATAACGGCAAGCAACACAATCAACCACCAAAGTGGAGAAGGCAGCCAATCTAGGGTCAGAACAGAAGGATGCATCAATTGCTCAGACAGCGAACATTTCTTGCCCACTGTATTGACCTCATCACCATGCTCTCCCAAGTTGCCAACTTGGCAGGCAGCTTGCGCCCCTGATTGCAGGCTAAGCTGATTTTGCAAGGCACACACTGCCAGAACCCATAACGCTATTGCGAGGGCCCAGCCAGCTTTAGAACGACGCGTGTACCTTTGCATTCCACCTCCTGTCGAGTTGGCACTCATTATGCCCCACGCTCGAAAATAAACAATGGGTTAGCCTTGATGCCAGGCAAACGGGAGGCTAACGGTTCGCATCCCTATCTTGGCCGCGTGGTAAGCTGAATATGATCTTCCCAGTCAATCACATCAATTTCATACACCACGCTGTCTTTGACCGAAATCCCCGCTTTGTGCATTGCCGCTTTTGATCCGGTGATCAGCGGGTGCCAATCAGGTAGCGGTTTATCTTCTGCCAACAAACGATAGGCACAAGTTTCTGGCAGCCAGTAAAACTCGTCGATTTTGTCGCGGGTAAGCTTCAAACAGGACTCTTCATACGAGAAACGATTAGGATAGTCTTTGCATGAGCAGGTTTTATCATCCAACAAACTGCAGGCAACGTTGGTATAGTAGAGTTCATCAGTTTCTTCATCGATCAACTTATGCAAACAACAACGGCCACAACCGTCGCATAACGACTCCCACTCCTCATCGCTCATTTGCGCTAAGGTTTTTTGTTGCCAAAAGGGCGTGCTCATGATGCTGGCTCTCTTTTTATAATAAAACCGCGCGGAGCGGCAAGACATTGCGCCGCTGTTATAACCATCATAGCGATAAAGTGCAAGCAGGCATTGGGATGGGTTGGAGAGTGTACAGCCGAATGATAAAGTGCCCGCCCCTGCACATTGAGGAAGCCGACAATATGCCCACTGCATCGACATTTTCGTGCCGTCTAGGCTGTGGCGCCTGCTGCATCGCGCCTAGTATTTCATCTCCCATTCCAGGTATGCCTTATGGTAAACCTGCAGGCACTCGCTGTGTGCAGCTCGATGACAACAATTTATGCCAGCTTTTCGGTACGCCCGACCGCCCAGGCGTTTGCGCCGCATTTGACGCCGACCCGGATGTCTGTGGCGATCATTACCAACAAGCGCTCGACAACTTGATATATCTGGAAGCGGCGACATAAAAAAGCGCTACCTCACTACAAGCTAGCGCTTTTATCATATTGGCTTGTTTTTACCGCAGTACTAGCCTTTCTGTATTATTGGCGCTTTTCTGCAGAATTAGCTTTGGATACCCACAATCAGCCAAGGCGCATTGGCTTGGGACAAGTCACGCTCAAGATGCCAGATATCAGTAATATCTTCTTCGACACCCTCCACACGGTCACAATAACGGCCGGTGAATTTTAAGCTTAACTGTGCGCGACGGCTGTCGTGATCAGCACGGACAATCTCTGCATCGACGTACATCACTTCGGTATGTTGCTTAGTACCTAAGCGCGCGCGTTCTGCCGCTAAGTCGTTGTATAGCTCAGGGGTGACGTATTCTTGGATCTTTTCTAATTCATTGTGGTTCCATGCACCTTGCAAAATACGATAGTGCTCACGCGCACCACTTAAAAAACTTTGCATATCGAACTGTGGCGGAAAGTTAAACGGCACATCATTTTGCGTGTCGGCACCAAAGCCACCTGTCGCAGCCCTGCTTGAGCTATCAGCCGCATGGTTTCGAAAGGCATTAGGTTGCTGATGATAATAACCTTTACTCTCACCCGCATAGGCTGGCCCTTGTGCTTGGGCCCCCGCCTTCGCTTGCGTCAATCCGCGTAAAAACTTCAGTGCAAAGTAGGCAATCAGACCCATGATCAGGATATCCATAAACTGGATCCCCTCAAAGGCACCGCCAAAGAAGGCCGCGAGCAGGCCACCAGCAAGCAAGCCACCCAGCAGACCACCCGCGAGCCCTTTTTTGCCGCTTTTGGTGGTATTTTGCTTGAGCGTGTTAGTGTTTGTGGTGTTATTTTTTGGCGCTGGCGCCGTTTTGAAGCTTTTACCAAAGGACTTGCCGCCGCCAAAGCGCTTCGCTTCTGCATAAGGCGCTGTGACAACAAAGACAAACATCAAAGCTGCAACAGAGAGTAATTTTTTCATGATCGCATCATCTGTGGTTTAAGACGCTTCTCATGCTAGAGTCTTTATCGATGAAGTCAATTAAAGGGGGGAAAGAAATTGTTACCAAACATCACCTCTCCGCCGTTGTTTTTGCGCGTTAAGGAACCATTTGACGCCACTGCACTCCAAGCCATTATCTAACTTAAAGACACATACAGGCCCGAACCATGAATGATACACACAGCAAACTCGTCGGTTACCTACTCTGGATCTTTGGTTTTCTTGGTTCACACCGCTTTTATTACGGTAAACCGGTGACCGGCACTATTTGGTTTTTTACTCTAGGGCTGTTTTTAATTGGTTGGATTGTCGATTTGTTCTTAATTCCGGCCATGGATAAAGAAGCCGACCTTCGTTTTCGTAGCGGTTCGACTGACTTTACCATTGCTTGGCTTTTGCTGACTTTTCTAGGGGTCTTAGGCATTCACCGTATGTATATGGGAAAGTGGATCACGGGGATTATCTACTTGTTTACGGGAGGCTTTTTCTTAGTCGGTATTCTCTACGACTTTTGGACCTTGAACGAGCAAGTCTCGATTAAAAACATGCAAACCTTTTCGTAATCATCGCTAATCCCCCGCTAACGTTATGACGGCGCAATCTTTAATGGGTTGCGCCCTCGCCTCGCATTGCTAGTATAACGCGCTGACCGCCTTGCTAAAATGGACCAATGCACTCATGAGCCAACAGTTTCAACTTTTGCGCGAGCGACGCTTTTTGCCTTATTTTATTACTCAGGCACTGGGCGCCTTTAACGACAACGTTTATAAAAACGTATTGGTGATCATGGTCGCGTTTGCCTCCGCAGATCAGCTCCCTATGGATGCCACCTTATTTATCAATGCGGCTGCCGGGCTGTTTATTCTTCCCTTTTTCTTGTTTTCAGCGTTTGCCGGTGAGCTTGCCGATAAACACGATAAAGCGTGGATTATGCGACGAGTAAAGTGGCTGGAAGTGCTGATTATGTCTTGTGCAGCCGTCGCACTGTATGTCCAAGCATGGATCGTCCTCTTGGCTCTCTTGTTTTTAATGGGCACTCAATCGGCCTTTTTCGGTCCGGTGAAATATGCGCTGTTACCGCAAACCTTGAGTGATAAAGAGCTGGTCTCTGGCAATGCGTTGGTAGAAACGGGGACATTTTTATCCATTCTGCTCGGGACATTATTAGCGGGCTTTATCGCCCATCATCCTGATTCCAATCTTATTGCGGGGATTGCGGTACTCGTCTTTGCTTTACTGGGGGTGCTCTCCGCTCATGCTATCCCCCCCGCGCCAGCAGGTAACCCCGGACTCAACTTACGCTACAAACCCGTATCACTGATGCGGCAAACCTTGCGCTTTGCGCGTAAAGATAAGGTAACCCTGCAAGCGATACTAGGCATAAGCTGGTTTTGGTTTTTAGGCGCAAGTTATCTCACACAATTTCCGAAATACACGGCACTGCTCGGGGGCGGTGAAACAGGTGTCTCGTTTTTATTGACGCTATTTTCGATTGGGATCGCGGTCGGCGCATTATTGTGCGACAAACTCTCTGGCCATCGTATCGAACCTGGGATTGTGCCATTGGGCAGTATTGGTTTAACGGTGTTTGGACTGCACCTATTTTTTGCTACTCCGGCCAACCCAACACCTCACGCCGATTTGCTCGCTTTTGTCACCGACCCGGCGTTAACTTGGGTGTTTATTGATCTGCTGATGATCGGCGTTTTTGGTGGCATATTTATTGTGCCCCTGTATAGCTTGATGCAACAACGCGCCGATAAAGCCGCACGTGCGCGTGTGATTGCCGCGAACAATATCTTTAATGCCTTGTTTATGGTGGCCAGTGCCATACTGGGGATCACTATGTTGGTGGTCGTTGAGCTCTCGATTGCGGAATTTTTCCTGTTGCTCACTTTACTCAATCTGGTGGTCGCGCTTTACGTCAGTAAGCTCGTGCCTATTTTTGCTCTACGCTTTTTTACCTGGATGATCACGCACACCTTATATCGTGTGACGCACAAAGATCTGCACCATATTCCGGACAAAGGGGGCGCACTGCTGATTTGTAATCATGTCAGTTACATGGATGCCCCTTTACTCGCGGGCGCCTGTCATCGCCCTATACGCTTTGTGATGTTTGAAGACTTATACAAGATCCCGGTTCTCCATTGGTTTTTCCGCACCTCAAAAGTGATCCCCATTAGTCATCGTGGCCGCACAATTCGTACCGCGATGAATGAGATCCAACGTGCGCTGGATAATGGCGAAGTCGTGCTCATTTTCCCTGAAGGACACCTTACTTATGATGGGGAGGTTGATCAGTTCCGCCGGGGTATGGACATGATATTGCAACGCTCACCTGTCCCCGTTGTGCCCCTTGCATTGCAAGGATTGTGGGGCAGTTACTTCAGCCGCCATGGCGGCAAAGCGATGTTAAAGCTTCCAAAACGGTTTTGGTCTAAGGTGACGGTTGCCGCCGGGCCAGCGGTTGAACCTGAGCAAGCAAATGCTGACTATTTGCGTGACGAAGTGATTCGCCTCCAAGAAGATAACGCTTAACTCTTCATATAAGCTTGCGCCCATTGGGCCAAAGCGTGACGGGACGGTTTGATTTGGCCGTCTTGTTGCGTCTCAGGCCAACAAAGGTAATGTGCCGGGCGCTGATACGGCGCCAGTGAGGCACAATGCTCGGCCAACACTCGGGGCGAAAAAGGGCTCGCGCTCTGCACAATGGCTAGTGGGCGATGACCGAATTCGCGATCGACAATCGGGACAACCATCGCTTGCGTCACGCCTTTCAAACGCTGTAAATGCGCTTCGATCGCTTCAGGTTGAACATTCTCGCCGCCGCAAATAAATTGATTATCTAGACGTCCGACAACGCGTAGTACCGACACCGCCTGCTGGGTCTGCCAACGACCGAGATCCCGCGACGCAAGGCCTTGCTCGGCATCTAAGGGGTGTAGCTGGCCCGCTTGCCAATATCCCAAAGCTAACGTCTCACCACGATGGATAATCTCACCATCGTCACGTATCTGCACATCACGATAAGGCAGCGGCGCGCCGACATCATCTTGACCATCGGCACGCTTTAACGTCACGGTTGATGCCGTTTCCGTCATACCATAGCCGCACCAGCAGGCAATGCCCATCGCTTCGGCGTCTTGGGTTAAAGCGGTAGGGATCGCCGCACCGCCTAATAATACATGGGCCAAACGCCGTGGTTCGGCCTCGTCCTTCAATGCGGGCAAGACGCGATAGAGCTGGGTTGGGACCAGTGATGCATGGGTCACCCGTTTTAACGCATTGACTAAGTGCTCCCCTCGACACGGATAAATGCCAAGCTCCCCCCCGGCTAACAACCAACGCCACACAATGGCAAGACCAGAGACGTGATAAAGCGGTAAAGAAAGCAACCAACGATCCGGCGTTTGAGAGGCACGGACGCCTGTAAACGGTAGCCGCTTGATCAGACCGGCAGCACTGGCAAGATGCTGACGCCCGCCGTGTACCACCGCTTTGGGCGCGCCAGTCGATCCTGACGTCAAGGTAAGGGTTAACGGCATGTCGATATGCCAAGGCGCCATATTGCGTGCCGATTGCGCGTCAGGCACCGATTGGTGAGCGTGGGCCCATTGAAAAGGACCTAGATTATCGAGCACTGCCGTTTGTACATCCGCACTTAATGCCTGATTTAATACCAAGGTTTGTTTACCGGCTTGCCAAGCAGCCAACAAGGTGACCACCAAAGACTGCAGGGCATCGTGGCTATTTAATACCACCACTGGCGCATCATTAAACGTCCGCTGCTGGGCATCGACTAAAGCACGCAACGCCTGCCATGTGAGGGGGGTCTCGCTATCTATCGCGATGGCATCAGGCGCGTCAGCCGCCCAGTAACGCCACGGCCAGGTGTTAAAAGCAAAGCATCGAGACGTCACAAGGTATTGACCCAAATTAACGGCTGGTCATCGAGTGGAATCAAAGGCTGATTGGCGCCAGGCCAGGTTCGATCCAGCTGTTGTTCAAACACGCCCAAGGTATCGAGCCCAGGCACAACATTCGGGGTGAGCGAGCTGGCAACGCGCGATAATTGCGTCAGTCCCAAGCTGGTTTCAAGTGATGAGCTAATGACGGCTATTTTACCGAGTGCGTGTGCGCGTGTAACGGATTGACTCACCTGCGCGAAATCACCCATCATTGTTGGTTTGATCACCCAAGTCCTTACATGATCACTTTCTTTTAACCCTGTGTCGTCGCTATCTCGCAAGGTTTCATCCCATGCTAATGGCACCCCTAATGCCTCTGCTTGAGCAAGAGACTGATAAGGATCACGACAGGGCTCTTCAATCCAGCTTATTCGCGCTTGATGCGCCTGACTCAGACCACACCAAAAGGCCGCAAGTTGTTCAGGCCGCCAACGACGATTGGCATCAAGACGCAACCTAAGGTGAGGAATGGCATCGAGCAACGTGGTCACCATTAAGCGATCACGCGCCACTTCATACTCACCCACTTTAACTTTGGCTTCATCGGATGGATCATCCGAGTGCGGGCCACCCGAGTGCGGGCCATCCGAGTGCGGGCCATCCGACACATGTCCCAGTGCGGCGAATAGCGCGTCCGGATCCCCGGTACACACGGGCACCGTCTGAAACGAGGACGGGGTCGGCAAGCGTTGATCCAACTCCGCTTGGGCAATGCTTAACCCCCATGCAACCGAAGGTGGCAATTGGGGCATGGCGATATTACGGTGATCACACCAAACAGCAGTCGCGGCAATCAGAGCGTGCCGTGCTTCGGCGAAGGTTTCCTGACTAAATCCAGGCAAAGGGGCAATTTCGCCCCACCCGCGTTGTGCGCCTTCGCTTAATTCCACCACCAAGCCTTCACGCTGGGTTAAACGCTGGTCACGTAAAAATAGACCGGCAGTGACCGGCAAGGTGTATTGATATATCCGTGCCTGTCTCATAAAGACCTCTATGGGTTGCGTGGGAAACGATCAAACTCTGGCCGACGTTTCTCGTTAAAGGCATTTCGCCCTTCTTGCCCTTCGTCGGTCATGTAAAACATCATGGTGGCGTTGCCGGCTAATTCTTGAAGCCCTGCTTGACCATCGCAATCGGCATTGAGTGCCGCTTTTAAACACCGCAATGCCATTGGGCTATGCTGCAGCACCTCGCGACACCAGCGTACGGTCTCTCGCTCGAGCTCGTCCAAGGGCACCACTGTGTTGACCAGTCCCATGTCCAACGCTTCTTGCGCATTGTAAAAACGGCAAAGGAACCAGATTTCACGCGCTTTTTTCTGCCCCACAATCCGCGCCATATAAGAGGCACCCCAGCCGCCGTCGAAACTGCCTACTTTGGGGCCTGTTTGACCAAATTGGGCGTTATCGGCCGCAATGGTTAGATCACACATCATATGCAGAACATGACCACCACCGACAGCATAACCGGCAACCGCGGCAATCACAGGTTTGGGACAGGTGCGGATCTGACGCTGGAAGTCGAGCACATTCAGGTGATGAGTGCCTTCGTCGTCTTGATAGCCGCCATAATCACCACGTACCGATTGATCGCCCCCAGAGCAAAATGCTTTTTCGCCTAAACCGGTCAGAATGATCACGCCTACTCGGCTGTCATAGCGCGCATCGGCGAGCGCTTGCATCATTTCTTTAACGGTTTGCGGACGAAACGCATTACGAACCTGAGGGCGGTTAATGGTGATACGCGCAATACCATCGGCGGATTTGTGATACAAAATATCGCTAAACGTTAGCTCAGTCGGCATCCAGTCAATGGGTGCATACAGTTCTTGTTCGGTCATTCCCGGCGTTACAGCCATGGCTTTCCCCTTAATTGGTTGATGGGGTACAAGGCCCCGAAAATTGGAAGATAAAAATCGTTACGCTGATAACCGGTCGTTATCTGATAGCACCTGCACAAACGACGACGGATTGGCCCAATGACAATTATGTCCCGCCCCTTTTATCAAAGTGAAGGGGATCCCGGTTGTGCGCTGTAGCGAGTGGGCCAACGAGATAAACTTAGGATCTTGCTCCCCACAAAGGTAGTCAATCGACAACCCTTGTCGCAACGCATCACCTAATGCGGGACGCAGATCAGCTTGCCGACCGAGCGATGTGGCATCGAGCATAGCGGCAATCGCGGGCCCATGGTTGTCACCACGCACTGTCATCAGTTTGGCGCGCTGCGTCGCATCAAGGGATTGAAACACCGATTGCTGATACCAATCGTTTAATACCATCGAGAGCGGCTCATGCGTAAAGCGCTGAGCCCAGGCTTGATCATGGGCCAACCGTTGATGACGTTCATGGCGATGCAGTAAACCAGGGTGTCCCGCTTCGAGGAATACACCCTGCCAACGAGCTGGATACGCGGTGGCTAAATGCATCGCGATGCGTGCACCAAGCGAATACCCCACTAAATACGCTGGCTGATTCCCCCACACCTGGTCACAGGTCTGGCGCACCGCGTCGACAGTAGTGGCAAAATCAACGCTTGGACAATCAACACTGTCACCATGGCCGGGTAAATCAAGACAGAGCCAGTGACAGGCTTTTAAGCGCGAGGTAACACCTTGCCAATCTTGTTGACTCCCCAGCAAACCGTGTAAAAAAACCACCTTGGGACCGTCCACCTTGCCCCCCTGCTGATACCCCAGCATCATCCCTCCTGCGCTGCCATATTGGCAAGTTGCTCTGTTAAGATTTTCCCCGCTTCACCCGCGGGCGTCACCACTTCAATCACATCAGTCCCTGGTGTATTAAACGCTTGGACGAGCGCAGCAGCGAGAGCAGATTCGCAGGTTGGTTGTTGATAGTTCAAGGAAAACTGCGCGGCAACCTGCTCAAAGCGCAGACCGTGCGGCATGCGATAATAGGCGTCACAAAGCTGCGGATCGACTGGCAAGGAATCAAAAATGCCGCCGCCATTGTTATTGAGGATAAGCATGGCTGCCGGGGCAGCCGTCTCACGCCATAGCGCAAGACTATTAAGATCGTAAAGCGCGCTCGTGTCGCCAAGCACCACCAGCATCGGCTGACGTCGGCATCGCTGAACGCCTGCAGCGCAGGCAAATAGCCCGTCAATGCCTGACGCACCGCGATTGGCAAACACCGGATAGGCGCCAAGTTGCGACCAAATATCCGCCAAACGAATCGCTAGGCTGTTGCCGATAAAAATATCGACGTGCTCGGGAAGCATCGTGGGTAATTGTTGGAATAAGCGGTGCTCTGACAGCAATGAGGGAGAAAGTCTGTCAGTCGCTTTCTCCATCTGTGCTCTCGCCTCATTCGTCAATGCTTGTTGCCAAACAAGGGGCGAGTCCGCCGACGCAGTGAGCCCTTCAGACGTTGAGCACGCCGCACTCACCTGGTCAGTCAGTGCATCAAGCCATAACGACCAGTGGCGCTTGTCGACAACACACTGTTCAACCGCCCGATGATGAGGGTCAAGTGGCTGCGCATTATCCGTCACCAACCAATATTGCGCCGAGGTTTGCGCCAACCATTGTCCCAAGCGTTTTGACACTAAACGCCCGCCGAGCTGGATCACCCATTGCGCCTGAGACAACTGCGCCTGCAAGTTGGGATGGTTTAACCAAAGATCGTAGCCAGGTGCCGTGCTCGTGATGCCCGATTGCGGGTCGGCTAATACCACCGCATTCAGCGCTGTGGCTAAGCGGTTAACCGATGCTGATAATCCGTGCGGCAGCGCACCCGCCACAATCACCGTTTTTACGGGGCGATCGGATGGCAAACTGGGCGGGAGGCTATCTCGCTCTATCGGCGTAGAAAACCGTCCATGATGGCGCGTATAGCTTTGTTGACTTTGATACCAGTTAGCAATCGGCGCACGGATCTCAGCCTCAAGCGCTGCATCTCGTTCGCCATAGAATGGCTCTCGAAACGGGCAATTAATATGCACACTGCCACCACGTGCCGCTTGATGGGCAAGCACCTGATCCACCTTGGTCAATAAAGCACTCAGTGGCATCCCCGCGTCTGGCGTAGGTAAATCCAGTTGGGCAGTAACATGGGACGAAAACAGATCGCGCTGCACAATCGCTTGGTTCGCCCCGCAATCGACCAATTCAAACGGACGATCTGCAGACAGAATAATTAATGGCTCACCGGTTAACCCGCTCTCGACTACCGCAGGCAAACAATTCGCCACCGCGGTTCCGGAAGTGACAATCACTGCCACCGGTGCCTGTCCGGCTTTGGCTAAGCCTAAGGCAAGATAACCAAGACCACGTTCATCAAAGTGACAATGTAAGGTCACCGGACGCTGAGGGTGCTGACTTTGTTTCACGGCGGCCAGTGTGAGCGGCGTCGATCGCGATCCTGGGGCAATACAAATATGTTTGACGCCCAAGCGCGATAACTCGTCGATAAGGGTTTCGGCCCATATATGCGTGAGTGTCAGCGACATTAACACACTCCAACAATGGCGTCGTCGTGCTCGTGGGCATGACGATAAGGGAGACACTGACGCATGGTCGTCAGTTTGTTATCTAACTCATGCCACTCAGCCTCAGGATCAGAGCCGGGAACAATTCCTGCCCCCGCAAATAAATCCACCGTATTATCGGTCAATTGCGCGCTTCGGATCGCCACACAAAATTGGCTTTCACGTTGTGAAATATAGCCCACGGCTCCACTGTAACGACCGCGTGTGATCCCTTGTTCGGCGAGAAACGCACGGGCCGTATCACGAGGAAGTCCCGCCACCGCAGCAGTCGGTTGAAGCGCGCCTAAGATCACACTGTCATCGACACCAGGACCAACGATGGCACTAATACGACGACGCAAATGCTGAAGATGACGAAGCACAATCAAATGGGGTTCAGGATCAACGGTAATCGTTAACGAATGACGCCGTAAGCCGGCAAAAATATCATCAACGACCAACTGATTCTCATGAACGTTTTTAATGTCGTTTAGCAACCACTCACCGAGATGATGATCTTCACTAAAGCTCGCGCCGCGACGTACGGTGCCCGCGACCGCTTCTGTGGTCACGCGACAATCTCGACGCCGATAGAGTCGCTCTGGGGTCGACCCGACAAAAGCATCGTCCGGCCCCGTTGCGAACAGAAAATGGAAACTCTCGCTGTTATGTTGTTGGCTGTGGCTAAGAAGCTGTCCACCGCTCACCGCCCCGTCCAAGGTTAAACGGGTTTGCCGCGCAAGCACCACTTTTTTCAGCTCAGTGTGGGCCATGTTTGACAATGCACGCGTCACCGAGTGACACCATTGATGATGGCTTGGGGTATGTACTTCTTGACGGATTCGTCCAGCCATCGGCGCGAGGGGTCGGCCTTGCCAGATAATTTGGCTGAGAATAGCTTGGCTGTCGGTTTCAGCGATAAGGTTGACACAAAGCTGCCACTGCTTATCGCGACGAATAAGCTCCACCACGGGAAGAAAGAAATCACCACTGCCTGGTGTATCATCAAACGCAACGCATCCCCAGATTCGCTGCTCGGGTAATAAGCTAGCCTGCGCCTGCTGAATTTGCGTAAACTGACGACAGGCGCCCAGTACTAGCACCTCTTCCCGGCCATCACGCGACTGCCAATAGCTTTTCGGGTAGACAGGCTGGGCGTCTAGCCACGCAATCGGTGATAAATCTCCTGGCCAAGTAAAATCGGTTTGCAACTGTGTTGGCGCTTGACTGATCGCCAACTGGCTTTGCAAGTGATTGGCCGCTTGAATCAAGGTAGTCACGACATCCTCCAACCGCCTAGGCGGCAGTCCTATTCGCAAGTCTGTACCTGCTGCTATTTATGTAGCACGTTATTCTTGCTTGTCAGTCTAACCTGTCAGGGCATAAGACAAATATGCGCTAGATCAGTCTTCGGTTAAAATTGGCTGATTTTTTGCCGATACAAGCGAAACAGCACTCGATTCAACCAATGCTTATCAAATCGATCAACCATCTTTCGAAGAGGGTGAGAAATAGTGTAAGTTACTTAAAAAGCCTAATAACAATTTTCACCTTTGATTGACAGGAAGGGTAATGCAACCAATCGGTATGTCCGCCAAGCTGGATAATGTCTGTTATGACATTCGCGGCCCAGTGATGAAAGAAGCCAAACGCCTGGAAGAGGAAGGCCACCGGATTTTAAAGCTCAATATCGGCAATCCTGCGCCGTTTGGTTTTGATGCCCCAGACGAAATCCTGGTCGATGTGATCCGGAATTTGCCGACCTCGCAAGGATATTGTGATTCGAAAGGCCTTTATTCAGCCCGAAAAGCCGTTGTACAGCACTACCAAAAGCGCGGCTTGATGGATCTGGATGTCGAAGATGTCTACCTGGGCAATGGCGCCTCCGAACTGATCGTCATGGCCATGCAAGCGTTACTGAATAATGGCGATGAGCTACTCGTGCCCTCGCCGGATTATCCACTTTGGACAGCCGCAGCATCGTTATCAGGCGGTAATCCAGTCCACTATCTGTGTGATGAGGAGTCTGATTGGTATCCAGATTTAGACGATATCAAGCGCAAAATTACGCCAAAGACTCGCGGACTGGTGTTGATTAACCCCAATAACCCGACCGGCGCCGTCTATAGCCGTGACTTTTTGTTGCAGGTTGTCGAGCTGGCCCGCCAGCATAATTTGATCATTTTTGCCGACGAGATTTACGATAAAATTCTCTATGACGGGGCGCAGCATTATTCTATCGCTACCCTCGCTCCCGATGTGCTTTGTTTGACCTTTAACGGTTTGTCTAAAGCGTATCGAGTCTGTGGTTTTCGTGCCGGTTGGATGCTCGTGACCGGGCCCAAACAGCATGCGCGTGGTTATATCGATGGGCTTGAAATGCTGGCGTCGATGCGCCTGTGTGCCAACGTACCGATGCAGCATGCGATTCAAACTGCGCTCGGCGGCTATCAAAGCATTAACGAATTGATCCTGCCGGGCGGTCGATTACTGGAGCAGCGCGACAAAGCCTATGAGCTGATCAATCAGATCCCTGGTGTCAGTTGTAAAAAACCCAAGGGAGCATTGTATTTGTTTCCTAAAATCGACACCAAGCGCTACAACATCCATAACGACGAAAAGCTGATGCTCGACTTTTTGTTGCAAGAAAAAGTCCTCATGGTGCACGGCACCGGCTTTAACTGGCAACAGCCGGACCATTTCCGGTTAGTCACGCTCCCGCGGGTGGATGATTTGGAAATGGCAATCAGTCGTTTTGAGCGTTTTCTCTGCGGTTATAGCCAAGCCACCTAACGGCTTAATCGACCTTGCGTTTATTATCAAGCAGCGGTAAAACGCTGCTTGATTCCGTTATTAAACAGTGACCATCATGTCTCGATACTGCTCATCTTGCCATAAAGCGAAAGCCATTTGCGTATGCGATGCCATTACACCAATCACCAATACAATCCCGGTGATTATCTTGCAGCATCCCGATGAAGTCTCGCACCCGAAAAACAGTGCTTGTTTACTCGCGTTAGCATTAGAGCATTGTGAGCGTTGGATAGGAGAAGATTTTAGCGAGCACCGCGCGCTGAATGAAAGGCTCGCACGGTCCCAGCGCCGCTATGCAGTGTTATATCCGGGCGAGCATGCTATCGCTCTATCATCGCTGACCAAGCCATTAGCATCAGCCAAAGAAAGCGACCGCAAGATATCATGGGGGATCATATTACTCGACGGAACATGGAAAAAAGCTTACAAACTGTATCAGTTATCAAAGAATCTCCATGATTTACCCACAGTCAAGATTACCACCATGCCACCGAGCCAATACACCATCCGCAAAAGTAGTAAGCCAGGGGCCCTTTCGACCCTAGAGGCCGGATTTGCTGCACTGAGTGAGTTAAGTGGTGATCGTGAACATTATCAGCCCTTACTCACAAGCTTTGAGGCGATGATCGAACGCCAGCTTGCCTTTATGCCGGCATCATCCAATCATCCCCGTCCTAGCGAATAGCGTACAAAGGACCGTTGCTCGCGGCGGTAAACATGGTGCTGTGTAGCTTCTGAGCAAAACTGTCTGTCATCGACGATAAGTAATCGGCAATCACGCGCATGCCCGACTCCCCTGCGGTTTGTGCTGTTAACCAATCTTGTCGATAGTCTTTAGGCAACAGGCGCTCGGGATCAGAGGCAAAGGCGTCAAACAACTCCATCACCAATTGCTGACCTTTATACTCAACCACCTGAAGCTCAGGCTGCTTCACTACAAATTCACTGACAAATCGCTTCAGTACCTCAAGCACGCCAGCCATCACCTCGGTTAGATAGGCGTTCCAGGCTAACAAAGGAGACGTAAAGCGATAGGTGCCATCTTGAACCGTCGGGGCCACCTCGACGGAGGTTAATAAGGTGTTGACCAAGGCCCCGATCGCATCTTTGCGCTCATACGGAGGACCGAACATTTGTTCGCTCAGTTCACCAATATTGGCTTCTAACCAAGGATCGCCGCATTCAGCGATATAACTTGCCACGGCCTCTTGCCACTGCTCACGGGTGACCAATCCCATTACAATTGCATCTTCCAGATCGTGGACACCATAAGCGATGTCATCCGCTAACTCCATAATGGAGCAATCCAACGACTTATAACGCGTCTTGCGATGCTGGTCAGCAGGCGTGTTGTCTCTGAACGTCAAAAATAACGCCCGATCGGCGGCACTGAACGGCTCAAGTACCCAGTTTCGGCGTACACTGTCATGATCATAAATACCTTTAGCAGGTTGCCAATCACGCGCTTTGAGATGACGAAAATCGCTGACAGGCGTTGGCTGTGAACCATTGTATGCAGCGCTGATAAACGCGGGGTATTTCATTACGCCCAGCAAAGTGCGACGCGCCAAGTTCATGCCATGATGTTGGGTATAAGGTTCAAGCAGCGTCACGATCCGAAATGTCTGGGCATTGCCTTCGAAGCCACCGTCGTTTCGCATCATATAATTTAATGCCACTTCACCACCGTGCCCGTATGGCGGGTGGCCAATGTCATGGGCAAGACATAAGCTTTCCATCAGCCCAGTGGACGGTAAAAGTGGCCGAAACTCAGGCTGTCTTTCTTTAAGCTGCGCAACAATGCCGGTGCCAATTTGTGACACCTCGAGCGAGTGGGTTAAACGGGTGCGATAAAAGTCGCTATGCTCAGCCCCCAACACCTGTGTTTTGGCTTGTAAGCGACGAAATGCGGCTGAATGTAAAATACGCGCACGGTCACGCTGATAAACGGTACGCTTATCGTGACGGCGCTTCTTGTTCTCATTGCTCATCTGGCGTGTTTGCCAGGTATCTGGTAGTTCAAAATCCATCGTCACTGATCTCATCCAGCGATAAGGTGAAGCTATCCACGAAGGTGGCCATAAAGTAATCGGTGGCTGGCGAACGACGCTTTTCTAGTGATGCTTCAAGTCGCTTCTTAGCTTGCTCAAATTCATGATTACCGGCGGCGATTTCTTCCAGACACTTTAAGTAAGCACATAAAATATCCGCTTGTTTCACCAACAAATAATCATCTGGATCAATATGGTCTGAATCAATCAACCCGCTGTATTCATCCTGCAGCTCTGGCGGCAGCATGGCGATCAACTTTTTCTCCGCCATTTTCTCGATTTTTTTATATTCAGCGGCAATCGACGGATTAAAGTATTTGACCGGGGTGGGTAAATCGCCTGTGATGACTTCGCTACAGTCATGAAACATCGCCAGTACCGCAATACGTTCTGGCTGGTACTGCCCTTCAAAACGTTTATTGTGAATAAGCGCTAAGGCGTGGGCGACAAACGCGACTTGTAAACTGTGTTCAGAGATATTTTCGACGGAAACATTGCGCATCAAAGGCCAACGGTAAATCAGCTTCATCCGGGCAAGATGAGCAAAAAAGTGACTTTGTTTGTGAGTCATTGCGTCCTGCTACTTTCCTACAACCAGATTTCATTGTGTGCATTCCGGCCGGCAGACACAAGGATTATTCGCGCAAAGACGGTGACGTCTTTGCGCTGAACTCTCCATCACTATGACGACACGTTAATCCGGTCGCGGTTTTTCTCCAATGTCGATGCGCCAATGCCTTTTACTTCGACTAAATCGTCTGGTGAGGCGAACTTTCCGTGTTTCTGGCGATAATCGACGATGGCTTTCGCTTTGGCAGGGCCAATACCGCGGAGCTGCTCTGAGAGGATTTGTACACTGGCAGTGTTAATATCCACCGAGCGCGTCTCAACCTGTTCAGAGGACTGAGACGCATCTTGACTAGCGCTTAGCACAGTGGGCGCAGTCACTAGTGCCAACACAAATAGAATACTGGATAGTAGGTGTTTCATTTTTGATCTCCATGTCATCAATATCGCCGACACGGTAAATCACTGTTTGCGCCTTTTCATGTCCCCGCAAACAGAAAAACGACGCAGGACAAAATCCTAGCGTCGTTTTTCTATTTTCACACAAACGAATGCGAGAGACGTCTAACTCTCTGCGATCCTGTTAAGCGCTCACGCTGAGCGCTTTCTCACGTTTAAACGCTCACTACACTCGCTTATTGTTGTGCGTCAACCTCTGCATAAGTCACATCCACTTGCTCACGCAGCGCTTCGAGTGTGGCAGACAAAGACATATTGCTCATCGCACGTGCAACGCGATCGGCCATTTGGCTTTGTGGGCTAATGTCTGGCATCGCTGGGTTAATCACGTTATCCAGCGCAACCACCACAATATCGCCCTGACGGTTCTGCGTCACCCCATAACTTGCGCCTGTATCGTTAGGCTGAGGCAACGAGAAAGCGAGCTCCGACACCGCTTGCTGCTGAGAAACACGATTGATCACTTGCGCATCACTGAACACATAATCACCCTGATCTAGCGTACCGGTCTGCTCAAGTTGCGCGACCAATTGGTCCGCTTTTTCTTGCGCCTGCTGACGGCCTTTTTCTGCCGCGAGCGTCGCCTGCACCTGGTCTTTTACTTCGGCAAAACTCAATTGCTTTTCAGGCTTCACGTCGTCGAGACGCACCACAATCGCGTGCTCACCTGACAGCTCAATCAGCTCAGAGTTAAGGCCATTTTCACGCACATCATAGCTATCAAGCGCTTGCTGGATTTGAGGGCGCGCCATTAAGCCTTGGGCATTATCGAGCGCAAAGTAACCCGTAAACTGCACCTTCGCATTCACCGCTTCTGCGGCTGGCTCAAGGCCATTCGCCTCTTCAAACGCCACTTCAGCCAGTTGCGTTGACTGTGCATAGAAACGATCCGCCGCTTGCTCTTGTTGCAGAGCAAGACGAATGTCGTCTTTTACGTCAGACAATGGCGTAACATCGGCTGGGTCAATATCATCTAAGCGAATGATATGATAGCCGAAATCAGATTTAACTAAGCCACTAATATCGCCTTTTTGCGCCAGTGCGTAAGCGGCTTTTTCAAACGCAGGATCCATCACACCGGGTTCAATCCAATCCAATGATCCGTTTTGCTCGGCACTAAAGGTGTCATCAGAAACTTCCTTGACCAAGGTCGCAAACGCTTCACCTTGATTGAGGCGATCTAACGCTTGTTGAGCACGAGCTTTGGCGTCGTCTCCTGTTCCTTCAATTAAGATGTGGCTAACCTTACGGCGCTCTTGTGAGCCATACTGAGACTGGTTGTCTTGGTAGTAAGTGGCGATATCTTCATCCGTGACTTGAATGTCACTGGCTAGCCCTTCACCGGTTAATTCCACATACGCGACTTTCACCATACGTGGTTGAATATAATCATCACGATTCGCTTGGTAATAGGCTTCCAGCTCCTCATCCGTTAACGACACCTGGTTGGCAAAGTCCTCAACTGGCAAGGTTAAAGTGCGCACTTCACGGCTCTGTGCTTCGAGACGGTATAAGCTTTCCAGTTCGCTAGGTAATACGAATGCGGTTGTTTGTAAGCCATTGACCAACTGCTGGCGCATTAAATCTGTGCGCATATAGTTAGCAAATTCATCTGCACTCATACCGGTTTGACGCAATGCTGCTTGATAACGCTCGTTATTAAACTGACCCGCCTGACGGAATTGAGGCATGGCACGGATCGCCGCTTTCACTTGTGCGTCACTGACGCGTAATCCTAATTCACTGGCTTCGTGCTCTAAAAGCAAGTCATTCACCATACGATCAAGAATATTTTGGCGAAAACGTTTTACGTATTCGGGGTTACCGAGAAGCTGATTGAATTGCTCGCCCGCTTGTTGCTGCATACGTGCACGCTCATTTTGATACGCGCGATCCAGTTCCGCTCGGCTAATTTCTTTATCACCGACGGTTGCAGCAGGCGGTGTGGATCCACCGGCCAGATAACTACCGACACCGGCAAAAGCAAAGGAAAAGATAATAAGGCTTAAAATGATCTTAACCGGAAGACTATTGGTGCCTTCGCGTATACGTTCCATCATAACGGGCCGGTACTCCAACTGGTTTGGACTGGTTGTTTTTCAACTAAAAAGGCGCATCTTTTGATGCGCCTTTACGCTCTTGTGCACCGAATTATACGCGGTTGTTAGTGGCTTTGCAGCTCCAACACCCTGTCAAACGCGAATAATTCGGCACGACCTCACGTGATAATTACTCGTTTACCGCGTCTTTTAACGCTTTACCGGCTTTAAAGCCCGGTACTTTTGCAGCGGCAATATCAATTTCAGCACCGGTTTGCGGGTTGCGTCCCTTACGTGCGGCACGTTCGCGCACTGAGAAGGTACCAAAACCGACGAGTGCGACTTGATCACCTGACTTGAGTGTGTCAGAGACAGAGTCTACGAACGCATCCAGTGCTCGCCCCGCCGAGGCTTTAGAAATATCAGCACTCTCTGCAATATGATCAATCAGTTCCGACTTATTCACTTTTTCATCCCCTTAAATAACTTCTCCGCAAATCCTATGCGCATTGCGGTTTCAATAACAGACGCTTTGTCGACGCAAGACGTTGTAAGCAACTGCCTGCCCCATGCAGACAGTACGCCAGAGCAACGTTAGCGAGCAAAAAAAACGCTGACAAGCCTTTTGCGGTCTGTCAGCGTTTTACGTTGCTTAATTTTGCTGCATGTCACTCTTTTCAGCGTCAACCAGCTCAATCCCAAGCGGATTATTCACTAATGCGATGGTTAACACGTCATCAATCCATCGTACTGGATGAATCGATAATTCTTCTTTCACATTGGCTGGAATGTCTTCCAAGTCACGCTCATTTTCTTTTGGAATCACCACCGTTTTGATTCCACCGCGCCGTGCCGCTAGCAGCTTCTCTTTCAATCCACCAATCGGAAGCACTTCGCCGCGCAGCGTGATTTCGCCAGTCATCGCCACGTCGGAGCGCACTGAGTTACCCGTGAGGCTTGAGACCAAAGCTGTACACATCGCGATGCCCGCGCTGGGGCCGTCTTTCGGTGTCGCGCCTTCTGGAACGTGCACATGGATGTCACGCTTTTCATAGAAGTCGCTATTAATCCCCAACTTATCGGCTCGGCTACGCACCACTGTCATGGCCGCTTGCACCGATTCTTGCATCACATCACCCAATGAGCCGGTATGTGTCAGTTTACCTTTACCAGGCATGGACTCGGTTTCAATCGTTAACAGATCACCGCCCACTTCGGTCCAAGCGAGACCGGTAACTTGACCGATACGATTTTGCTCATCGGCTTTACCATAATCGAAGAGACGCACACCCAAATAGTCGGATAGATTGTCATTGGTTACCGTGACTTGCGTTAGGTCTTTATCGAGCAAAATTTCTTTAACCGTTTTACGGCACAGCTTAGAAATTTCACGCTCTAGATTACGCACGCCCGCTTCACGAGTGTAGTAACGAATAATGCCGATAATCGCCGAGTCTTCGATAGTGATCTCGTGCGGCTTCAAACCATTCCGTGAAACTTGTTTATCCACTAAATGACGCTTGGCAATATTCAATTTTTCATCTTCGGTGTAACCCGATAGACGAATCACTTCCATCCGATCCAACAATGGGCCAGGGATATTCATCGAGTTCGATGTTGCTACAAACATTACATCAGAAAGGTCATAGTCCACTTCTAAGTAATGATCGTTGAAGGCGTTATTTTGTTCGGGATCCAACACTTCTAACAACGCAGAGGAAGGATCGCCACGCATGTCAGAGGAGACTTTATCGATCTCATCCAACAAAAATAGTGGGTTACGCACGCCAACTTTTGACATTTTCTGGATCAATTTACCGGGCAACGAACCGATGTAGGTACGACGGTGACCTCGGATTTCCGCTTCATCGCGAACCCCGCCCAGTGCCATACGGGTATATTTACGTCCCGTCGCCCGAGCGATAGATTGCCCCAAAGACGTTTTACCGACCCCCGGAGGACCGACTAAACAAAGAATCGGACCTTTTAGTTTTTTCATCCGATTTTGAACCGCAAGATACTCCAAAATCCGGTCTTTGACACGCTCAAGGCCGTAATGATCGGCATTCAATACTTCTTCAGCGCGCGCTAAATCTTTCTTCACTTTCGAGCGTTTCGCCCAAGGTACGCTGATCATCCAGTCAATATAACTGCGCACCACTGTGGCTTCGGCAGACATCGGCGACATCATTTTAAGCTTTTGCAGTTCTTGCTCGGTTTTTTCCCGTGCTTCCTGCGGCATTTTTGATTCTTCGATTTTCTGCTTCAGCGTTTCAAACTCATCCGGCGCATCGTCTAGCTCACCCAGTTCTTTCTGGATGGCTTTCATTTGCTCGTTGAGATAATACTCGCGCTGGCTTTTTTCCATCTGTTTTTTGACGCGACCACGGATCCGCTTTTCGACTTGCAGCAAGTCAATCTCAGATTCCATCATCGTCATCAGATATTCTAGACGCTCGGAAATATCAACAAGCTCAAGAACTTGTTGCTTATCTTCAAGCTTAAGCGGCATATGGGCCGCAATGGTATCGGCGAGACGGGCCGCCTCTTCAATCCCATTTAGCGACGTCAGTACTTCCGGCGGAATCTTTTTATTGAGCTTAATAAAGCCTTCAAACTGGCTGATCGCCGTCCGTACCAGGACTTCTTGCTCGCGCTCATCCAAACTTGGCGTGGTCAGATAATCAGCTTGCGCGGTGAAGAAATCGTCTTCACTAAACTGGTCAATACTTGCACGCTGCATCCCTTCGACCAGAACTTTTACCGTTCCATCTGGAAGTTTAAGAAGCTGTAGGATGGTTGCTACCGTACCAACGGTATATAAATCTGAGATACTTGGGTCATCGGTTGCCGCATCTTTTTGCGCCACCAATAGAATCTGCTTATCGTTGTCCATCGCCGCTTCAAGGCAGCGTATCGACTTTTCCCTTCCCACAAAGAGCGGGATCACCATGTGAGGATAAACCACCACATCCCGAAGTGGCAGCACCGGAATGTCAATGCGCTCGGAACGCTCCAAGTTCATATGCTTCTCTCTTCCGTTCAATCTGATTAAGAGTATATGGGGTCTGTTGGACAGGTTTCAACGGCTCAACCGTCAGAAAATAAAAAAGGGAGTGATAACTCCCTTTTTTCTTTATCGCTGATAAAACAAGTGAAAGCGTTATTCACCGCCTGCGGCTTGATTCTCAGTGTGCTCATACATCAATAGAGGTGCGGATTCGCCTCGGATCACTGAGTCATCAATGACGACCTTGGTCACCCCTTTCATGGATGGCAGATCATACATAGTATCTAGCAGCACAGATTCCACAATCGAACGCAAACCTCGTGCACCTGTTTTGCGGGTCATCGCTTTTTTGGCGATCGCACGTAGGGCGTCATCACGGAACTCAAGCTCGACACCATCCAGCTCAAGCAGCGCACTGTATTGTTTGGTGATGGCATTTTTTGGCTCACGCAAAATCTGTACGAGTGCGTCTTCGTCAAGCTCTCTAAGCACAGCAGTCACTGGCAAACGGCCGATAAACTCAGGGATCAGGCCATATTTAACCATATCTTCTGGTTCTACTTTACCGAAGAACTCATCGACTGACCGTTCAGTCGCGCCTTTTACTTGCGCGCCAAAACCAATGCCAGAGCCGGTATCAACACGCTGCTCTATCACTTTGTCTAGTCCTGCAAACGCACCACCACAAATAAATAGAATTTTCGAGGTATCAACCTGGAGAAACTCTTGTTGTGGATGTTTACGTCCACCTTGTGGCGGGATCGATGCAACCGTTCCCTCGACCAGTTTAAGCAGGGCTTGCTGTACGCCTTCGCCAGAAACATCACGGGTAATCGATGGATTATCCGATTTACGTGACACCTTGTCGATTTCATCGATATACACGATGCCGCGCTCTGCTTTAGCGACGTCGTAGTCACACTTTTGCAGCAGCTTTTGGATGATATTTTCGACGTCTTCACCCACATAACCGGCTTCGGTTAATGTCGTTGCGTCAGCCATCGTAAATGGCACATCCAAGAAGCGGGCGAGGGTTTCAGCCAGCAGTGTTTTACCACTCCCTGTGGGGCCAATCAGCAGGATATTACTCTTACCTAGCTCCACGCCCTCGGCGCTTTTATCGCCGTTTCGCAAGCGTTTATAGTGGTTGTATACCGCAACCGAAAGCACTTTTTTGGCTTGCTCTTGGCCAATGACATAATCGTCCAGATGCTCGCGAATTTCGCTTGGCGCAGGCAAAGAATCACCTTCACGCTTCGGCATCACTTCTTTGATCTCTTCACGGATAATGTCATTACATAGGTCAACACATTCGTCACAAATGTAGACCGATGGCCCAGCAATTAACTTGCGAACTTCGTGTTGGCTCTTACCACAGAATGAGCAGTAAAGCAGCTTTCCGCTTCCACCGTCTTTTCGCTTGTCTGTCATTCGCTAACCTCTTTGGGGCACTTGCCCGTCGTTGCCTTATGTTGAGTTTACAACAAATCGGCCACTTTTTCCGACCCAACAACCATCAAGCCTTGGCTAATGAGCGAAGTTTGTCTCATTTCAACGCTCTGCGGCGAATTGGGTTTAGTCTCGTTGACTCAATACGGCGTCAACTAAGCCATAGTCCACCGCTTCTTGCGCCGCCATGAAATTATCACGGTCAGTATCGCGCTCGATCACTTCCATCGGCTGGCCAGTATGTTCAGCCAATATAGTGTTGAGACGGTGCTTCGTTTTGATCATTTCCTGCGCATGAATTTCAATATCAGACGCCTGGCCTTGGAAGCCCCCTAGCGGCTGGTGAATCATCACGCGCGAGTTTGGTAAACAATAACGCTTACCTTTGGCGCCACCCGCAAGCAGGAAAGAGCCCATCGAACAGGCTTGGCCTGTACATAAGGTGCTCACGTCCGGTTTAATAAACTGCATGGTGTCATAAATCGCCATCCCCGCAGTCACCACGCCGCCTGGTGAGTTAATATACAGATAAATGTCTTTTTCTGGGTTCTCAGATTCCAAGAACAGCATCTGCGCCACAATCAAGTTCGCCATTTGGTCTTCCACTTGCCCTGTCAGGAAGATAATGCGTTCTTTGAGTAGGCGAGAGTAAATATCGTAAGAGCGCTCACCGCGCGAGGTTTGTTCCACCACCATAGGGACAAGGGCGTCCGTAATGGGTGGCATGGCATTTCTATCTTGATGGCTCATAACGTAATATCCCTAATCGAATTTGTTATCACTCTTGCCTTAACCAAGGTTTAGCACAAAATGCTGTAACAGGTCACTAAAATCTTATATCGGTGTATGCAGCTTGATGATCCATCGAGAGTTTTTACTTAAAAACAAGGCTCTCTAACGTCGATTGGTTTCATCACCATTGCGACCAATAGATGGAAAAAATGGCCCGAATGACAAGTCATTAGGGCCATTGTAAGCAGATACGTTTACGCAGTGTCAATAAAACACAGACGTTTTTTAATCCGAATTACGCTTGCTGAGAAGCGTTCATTAGATCACTGAAACCGACTTCAGCTTCAGTAACGGTTGCTTTTGCTAATAACGCATCGATCGCTTGCTCTTCAAGCGCAACGTTACGCATATTTTCCATCAGCTTCTCGTCTTTTTCATAGTAAGCGACAACTTCTGATGGGTCTTCATACGCAGACGCCATTTCTTCGATCAGTGCTTTAACGCGCTCATCATCGGCTTTAAGCTCTTCAGACTTGATCACTTCGCCAAGCAGCAGGCCGACGCTAACACGACGCTTCGCTTGCTCTTCAAATAGCTCACGCGGTAGCTGAGAAGCGCTATCCATGTTGCCACCAAAACGTTGTGCCGCTTGCTGACGCAATGTGCCAATTTCTTGGTCAATCAAGGCTGACGGTACGTCGATTTGGTTTTGCTCAACCAGACCGTCCAGTACTTGTTCTTTTACCTTGTTTTTGATCGCTTGCTTGAGTTCGCGATCCATGTTTTTGCGTACTTCCGCTTTCAGGCCTTCAACACTGCCATCTGCAATACCGAAGCGCTGAACGAATTCTTCTGTTAGCTCGGGTAGCTCTTGCTCTTCTACTTGATGCAGTTTAATCGCGAACTGAGCCGCTTTGCCTTTCAAGTTTTCAGCATGGTAGTCTTCAGGGAAGTTCACGTCGATGGTGAATTCTTCGCCCGCTTTTTTGCCGACAAGACCGTCTTCAAAGCCTGGGATCATGCGACCCTGACCCATTTCTAGCTGGAAGCCTTCGGCTTTGCCGCCTTCAAATTCTTCACCGTCGATGGTGCCGACGAAGTCCAGCGTCACACGGCTGTTATCTTTCGCTTCACCTTCTGCTTCTACCCAGCTCGCTTGTTGCTTGCGCAAGGTGGTGAGCATTTCTTCAACGTCGCTTTCTTGTACGTCGGCTTTTGGCTTTTCGACGCTGATCGCGTCTAGGCCTTGTAGCTCAACCTCTGGATACACTTCAAAGTCAGCTTTAAATACCAGATCTTTTCCTGCTTCGTTCTCTACAGGGGTAAAGGTTGGTGCGCCCGCTGGGTTCACTTTTTCCTGGATCATCGCTTCAATAAAGTGACGCTGCATCACTTCGCCCAGCACGTCTTGACGCACGGTATCACCGTACATACGTGACACCATTTTCAATGGCGCTTTACCTTTACGGAAACCATCAAAACGACGATTCTTAGCGATATTGCGTAGCTCTTTAGTGACTGCATCATCGATATTGGCAGCAGGCACTGTGATGGTCATTTGGCGCTTAAGGCCTTCGGTGGTTTCAACGGTAACTTGCATTATAAATTTAACCTCAAATTTACTCAGGGGTACTGAGTGATGTTTACCAGTTTGACTGGTGGCATCATCCGAGCTATGAGTCCGTCATAGCCCCTGCGAATCCGGATACACGCAATTGGCGTATCGAGCTATCTCATCCGAGACTGAAAATTAAGACGCGCTATTATAGCGGCACCCGTCAACTGAGTCGAGACAAGGGGCAACCGATGGCGTTTCAATATCGAAATTGGGGTGATATCTCACAATTCAACCGCGTAAGATCACAGATTTTACTGTTTTATGCGCGATTGATTATTTTCAGAGCACTCAGACAAGGCAAATACGGGGAGACGCATAAAAATGGCGCGCCCTACAGGATTCGAACCTGTGACCCACGGCTTAGAAGGCCGTTGCTCTATCCAACTGAGCTAAGGGCGCAATAACGATATGCAGCGTGGATTATAAAGCGACGTCAGGTCCCGTCAACGCTTTTCCCTAAAATGTTGACCTAGTTGCTCAAAACCGCGCCATTTTATTGTCAATCACCGCCTATCGCTTTTTTTGGGCCACTTTGCCAACCTAATGACGCGAAGGGCTAGACAATGACGTGATATTCTCTCTCAATAGTATATCTGGAATATTCCGTTATCAAAGCCAAGGCAAACGTTTGCGCAATAGCTTTTAGCCACGATTTTTGTCACAATACTGACGAATATTGCTTTAGCCAAAGGATAGTTATGGCCGCACAATTGATTGATGGAAAGCTGATCGCGCAAACGGTGCGTCGTGAGGTCGCTGCACGCGTCGCCGCCCGCACAGAGGCAGGTCGCCGCGCACCTGGTTTAGCCGTTATTTTGGTCGGATCGGACCCTGCATCACAAGTTTACGTGGGGAGTAAACGCCGAGTCTGTGACGAAGTCGGATTTGTATCACGCTCCTATGACCTCCCAGCCTCTTGCTCACAGCATGAGCTCCTCTCGTTGATTGACACTTTGAATGACGATGACTGCATTGATGGTATTCTCGTTCAACTGCCGTTGCCGGCGGGGATTGATGCCACGTCCGTATTGGAACGAATCCGCCCAGATAAAGATGTAGATGGTTTTCATCCTTTTAATGTGGGCCGCTTGTGCCAACGTATGCCGACACTACGCTCGTGCACGCCGAAAGGAATTATTACTCTTCTCGATCGTTATAATGTACCGCTACGTGGTAAACATGCTGTGGTTGTGGGAGCATCCAATATTGTCGGTCGCCCGATGACGTTGGAGCTGTTGCTCGCCGGCTGCACCACCACCACCTGCCATCGATTTACCCAAGATTTAGAAACGCATGTTCGACAAGCCGATGTGCTCGTGGTTGCGGTCGGTAAACCTAAGTTCATCCCTGGCGATTGGATAAAACCCGGGGCAATCGTGATTGATGTGGGCATCAACCGCATGGATGACGGTAAATTAATCGGGGATATTGAGTACGATGTCGCGTATGAAAGAGCCAGTCATATCACCCCTGTACCTGGCGGGGTCGGCCCTATGACAGTCGCCACCTTGATTGAAAACACACTCATGGCGTGCGAGCAGTATCACGACGTTGGCTAGCATCACAAGGTGGCGAAGTCAATTTGATTAGCTTTCACACATTGATTTCGCCCATCTTTTTTGGCCTGATACAACGACCTATCGGCACGTTCTACGACGCGTAAGTCGCTTAGCATGACGCTTTTATATCTGAGTTATTGATCCGTAATTCTGTTTGTTGGTTGAGTATTTTGATTAAAAGGATACAGCGTTTTTCGCCGTCTTTTTCTTTAAAAATCGCTTCAGCCCCGGCAAACTGGCCACTCTCAACGGTTACTTTTTGACCAGGCTTGAAGCCTTGATACAGTAATTCTCGTTGCTCATCACTGTCTTCCATCATCATCAAGTGTTGAATTAATTGAATATCGACGTGGATCGGCTTCGCACCTTGGCGAACAAAATCAACAACGCCACGTGTAGAGCGAACAGACGTGTATTGAACCGATTCAGGATCAAAACAAGCAAAGATGTAATTCGGAAAGAGCGGTTCTTCAACTTGCCGGTATTTGCCTCGACGCAACTTTTCGACTGTGACTATCGGGTAGTAACAGTCCACGCCTTGCCGCTTCAAGTTTTGTTCCGCACGTTGTTGTTCCGTGCGTTTACAATAAAGTAAATACCAATGTTTCATGCCGATCTGTCCCTGATATCTATCGAAGGTAAGGTAACAACCCATCCAGAGCGACGTGAGTATACGGATGTAAATCATCACCAGCAAGCAGAGCGGGACGTGCATCGCTTGAACTGGTGATATGGAGATGACGGGACACCACAATCATTGATGGCCTATATTAGGCAATCTTTTGAATATCAACGCTAAAGCTATTCAGGCCGACTTCGTTTAAAGACACACGCGCATCGCCTGATTGCATATCCACAGTTTGGAATTCACTGCTAAAGGCATCGCGACCTAGCCAATGCTCACTACGAACTAATTTCGTGGTTCCGCTACTATCAATCGTGGCTTTTAAACCTGCTGGCAGAATATCAAGTTGGCTATCAACCATGTTTAAGACACCAAACATGGCACGGACCGGTGATGTATAAGCCGATGCGCGAATCGCATCTTCAATCCGTTTTACCAGCGTCAGGAATCCGCGTTCATTCACATCACTTGAGCGGACAAAATCATTAAAAAAGGCCCGAATCATCAAAGTCGTTGCCGTCCCATCTTCTTCAGCTGACGCTGAGTCAACCACATAGAACGCCATTTTCCCGCCGAGCAGCCAAGCATAGTCGAGCACAATAGGATTGGCGTCTGCCGATTGCAGCGAGTGATATGACAAACGCCACGCGCCTTGTTGTGAGTCTGGCTCAGGCATCAACCCCATCAGCAACTCTCGCGCACTGCCAGGATTATGACGTAGCGCATCAAGGTGCCATTTTAGTTCGCTTTCTGAGGCGCCTTTGTCCGCATCTTCACTCACTTTAAACCACTGTTGACTAAAGTCATCACTGGCATGCACATCATCGTTGGCATCATCAATCACCGCTTCAATGGCTTTTTTAACCGATTTGATGTCTTCAATGGGCTTGAGTAAAAAATCCTTTACTCCAAAGCGAAGCGCCTGGGCAACGTCGGCCATGCCTCCGGTACCTGAAATCACAATCATGGGCAGCATCGGGTATTCGAGGCTCACTTCCTCAACGAACTCAAGCCCCGTCATGACCGGCATGGAAAGATCGCTGATCAGTAAATCTGGGATAGATTGCCTCAATGCTTGTAGCCCTTCTAGCCCATTTTCTACTTCACGGACCGTCGCACCTTCTCTTTCAAGAAACGAGGCAATCATTCGACTAAAGACGGGATCATCTTCAACAATTAAAATATCTTTACTGTGCAACACGACGCTCTCCTCCCGGACTGCAAAGCAGCGGCTGTTTTAAATCGCTCTGTACTAATCGTAGCTGAACTCAGACACCCCGTGCCTGCTTATGATATTTAATTTGATAGCGAACAATAAACAGCTGTTTAAAATAACAATTTTATCAATATAAACTCACATGCATCTTAACGTACAACAAGGAGTACGATAAAAAACACTTAAAAATCAGCAACACTCCAGGGTACGCCACTCTGTATTAAAAGTGAGATGTTCAACAATTAATACATGACAATCATCACATAATGCATATTTTCCTCGCTTTATTTCCGAGCGACTTCGCCCTTTGCCTCGTGAGGAAGGTTGTTATAGCGCACAAAACTTGCCAATTATGATGTCAAGAGCTATTCGTTAGGTAAGGAAAGAAGATTTGGGCATCTGTCTTCGCACAGCCGAGCTAGCCGTTACCAGCTGTCGTGCGCCGACCATTGCACCTTTGTTTATATTTAGGGAATAACGAGCGGGGTTACTATGATTTTAGGTCACTTAGTCGGGTTATATACCCATCCCAAAAAAGAATGGAAAACAATTGGCGAACGACACGAGGGCGTTTCAAGTAGCATCGGACATGCGCTATTGTTAGCGTTGATCCCACCTGTGTGTGCCTACTACGCGAGTGTCAATATCGGCTGGCAAATCGGCGCGGGAGAGCCCATTTTCATGACGCCACAAAGCGCGCTTTTTATTGCCAGTGCTATGTATTTAGCGTTACTCGGTGGGGTTGCTGCCCTTGCCTACCTAACCTTGTGGATGAGTCGAACATTTGGCTCTGCGCCTAACTATACGCAATGCCTTGAGCTGGCCGCTTACACGGCGACGCCGATTTTTATGGTCGGGCTTGCAACGCTCTATCCGGTGGTATGGTTTGTCATGATTGTCGGCTTGATCGGTGTCGCTTATTCCGTTTATCTGCTGTATACCGGCGTGCCGATACTCATGGAGATCCCTGAAGAGCGCGGTTTTATTTATGCAAGCTCCGTCGTCACCTGCGGCTTAGTCCTGTTGGTCGCTATCCTTGCCGCCTCCGTGATTCTGTGGAATGTCGGCATGGGGCCTGTTTTCACACACTAAGACCTTCTCTCGCTAAAAAGACAAATACGCCGCGATAATCTCGCGGCGTATTTGTTTAATCTTCGTTATGTATCTCTAAGTTCGCAAGCTCTTGTTGCTGCTCTCGTACAGTTTTAGCATCATCACTACGTAAGCTTTGTAAATACTCGAGGTACGCCTGATCCACATCTTGGGTGACATATTCGCCACTAAACACCGATGTTTCGAAGCGCTCAATCGCTGGGTTGGCCTCACCAACAGCGGCGACGAGATCAGGCAGATCTTGATAAACCAAGCCATCGGCACCAATTAATTGGCCAATTTCATCCACTTCGCGACCATGAGCAATCAACTCGTTGGCGCTCGGCATATCAATGCCATAGACATTGGGGAAGCGTACTTCAGGGGCCGCGGAGGCCATATAGACTTCTTTGGCGCCTGCTTCACGTGCCATCTCGATGATCTGCTCTGAGGTTGTGCCTCGCACGATCGAATCATCGACCAAGAGTACGCGCTTGTCTTTAAACTCTGAACGGATGGCATTGAGTTTACGACGTACGGATTTTCGACGCATCTGCTGCCCCGGCATAATAAACGTACGACCTACATAGCGATTTTTAACAAAGCCTTGGCGGTAGGGTTTACCTAGCACTTGCGCAATTTCTAACGCGATATCACAAGATGTCTCAGGGATAGGAATGACGACATCAATATCCACGTCTTCCCACTCGCGCTGAATTTTAGCGCCAAGCTTTTGACCCATACGAATACGGGCCCCATAAACGGATACTTTATCGATAAATGAGTCGGGACGAGAAAAGTAAACGAACTCAAAGATGCAAGGGTTAAGACTCGGTGAGTCCGCACACTGACAGGTATGAAGTTGTCCCTCTAAGGTGATATAAACCGCCTCTCCGGGTGAGACATCACGCACGAAATCGAAACCCACGGCATCCAATGCAACGGTTTCAGACGCAACCATATACTCGGTACCTGTTTGCGTATCGCGCTTCCCTAAACAAAGCGGGCGGATGCCTTTAGGATCACGAAAAGCGATAACGCCATGCCCAATCACCATTGCCACAACGGCATAAGCGCCGGAGACTTGTCGATGGACCGCTTTCACCGCAGTAAACATATCATCAACAGTAAGAGGATGAGAAGTCGCAGTCGACAGTTGATGGGCAAGGACATTGAGGAGAATTTCAGAGTCAGACGTTGTATTAAGGTGACGACGATCTTTTTCAAATAAAGATTGGCGCAACGCCTCAGCATTGGTCAAGTTACCATTGTGGGCGAGAGTAATCCCATACGGCGAGTTGACATAGAAAGGCTGTGCTTCTGATGCACTAGAGCTGCCCGCTGTTGGATACCTTACATGCCCTATTCCAACCTGGCCTTGCAAGCGCTGCATATGCTTCAGTTGGAACACATCCTGGACTAACCCATTGGCTTTTCGAAGCCGGAAACGATTGTCATCGATAGTGACAATGCCGGCTGCATCTTGTCCTCGATGTTGAAGCACAGTCAGTGCATCGTAAATGGACTGATTGACCGGAGTGTTACCAACGATTCCAACAATACCACACATGTCAGCGATTCCTTGTTACGCGAATATCAGCCTAAGATCCTGCGATCTCAGGTAAGAAACTGGAACTGTTCTCGAGATAGTGGAAGAACCATTCGATCACTACCGCAAAGTTAGGAATAAGTTGCGATTGTCCCCACGCTTGGTTGTTGGCGACCGATGTAAAGGCATCGAGGAAGAAAAGCACCGCCGCGATGATTAACACGCCGCGCACACTGCCAAACACCATACCAAGCACTCTATCCGTGCCAGACAATCCCGTTTTTTCTACTAACTGGGCAATCACATAATTGACTACTGCGCCGACCAATAAGGTGGCAATAAACAACAAGGCGATAGCACTACCATTACGGATAACCGCATCTTGGATATTGGTCAAATACACCGCTAGCTGCGTGTAGAATTGGCTGGCAATAAAAAACGCCCCAAACCAAATCACTAATGACAAGGCTTCTTTTACAAAGCCTCGAATCACACTCACTAACGCCGAAAAACCAATGACGCCAATAATAAGATAATCAATCCAATTCATCGTATTCACTTGCTCGAGACGTGCGCATTCTAACAGAAAAAATGCTCACGCAAACGTTTTCTTATTGGGTAAGTGGGTCAAATTTGCGCAACTGTCCTTTCAATCCTGTCAGCGATTGCAGATCAGTCAGTTGCGATTCGAGTGTGGTTTTAGAAACATGTGGCCCGACGACCACTTTTGCTAAGTCACCGGGTTGAATGTCTCTGGGTAAGATATGTGCTTGATACCCTTTGTCACGTAATTGCTTAACCAAGCGACGAGCATTCTCTTGGTTACGGAAGGTCCCCAAACGGATCATCCATGCGCTGTCTCCGTCGTTGACTGACGCTGTACTTGATGGCGTGGGCGTTGGGTCACTTTTTTCCGTCTCAGCCTGCGCATTTGTGTCAGCTGAACGGGTATCGTTTACCTGGGTATCGGGCGCTGTCACCTCAATCACCTCGGGTTCTTCAACCGGCATTTGGCTCACTGTGCCATCAAAGTCATCCCGCAGGGGGATGCTTTGATAGTTTTCTTGGTAATGCTCTTTTTTGCCATCGAGCACATCAGGTAGCACTATCACACCGATAGAGACTAACACTAGGGTGCCGACCACTCTTTTTTGTAACTTACTGGCCACAATGACTCCGTTTTAATTAAGCGTTTCCATCACCTGCCCAACGGTATGGAACGACCCAAATACGACCACACAGTCTCGCTCAGGTTCAGCCTGACTCAACGCATGTTGATAGGCGTCACTCGGTGAGCTGAATTGCATTGATGCCACCACCGGCAATTTATCGGCTGACGCGCCACGAGGTACGGCTAAAGAAGCGGGGTACCAGCAATCCACAATGCCATCAAAACAGGCTAAGGTACCCTCTATATCTTTGTCTGCTAACATCGCCACCACGGCATGCACGCGTCCTGTCAATCTCGCTTTTTGCTCAGCGAGTTTCTTTGCTAGGTAAGCGGCAGCATGCGGATTATGGGCGACGTCAAAAATCGTGTAAGGGGCGTCAGTAATAACTTGCATCCGACCGGTAACCGCGACAGACGCTAATCCCTCAGTAATGTGTGTATCAGCAATGTCGAGGTCAGCGACGCCCAGCGCCATTAAAGCCGTTGCCGCATTTTGTAGCGGAATAGCCGGAATAGGTAGCTCTGTCAGTTCAAAAGCACCGGCCGCCCAACGCCACGTATCGCCTGTCATGGCATAGTGGTACTGATAGCCTAACTGATTTAATTCCGCGCCAATCGCATCAGCATGCGCGGCAACACTCGCAGGTGGCGCAGGCTGACCACATATCGCCGGTTTATCTTTCCGGAATATGCCTGCTTTTTCATAGCCAATCTGATTAATGTCATTGCCCAGCCAATCACAATGATCGAGCGCGAGACTGGTGATCACTGATACGTCATGATCCACCACATTGGTGGCATCTAAACGGCCACCGAGACCCACTTCGAGGATCACGACATCAAGCGCATGATGTTTAAATAGCTGTAACGCGGCTAAGGTACCAAATTCAAAAAAGCTCAGACTGGTTTGGCCACGTGCCTGGTTAATTACCTCAAACGCTTGAGTATGCTCACTATCGGCCAGCACGTCGCCATTGACACGGACCCGCTCATTGTAATGAATAAGATGTGGTGAGCTGTAAACCCCCGTACGGTAACCCGCGTGCTGTAATATTGCCTCTAATAAGGCGCAGGTGGTCCCCTTGCCATTGGTCCCTGCAACGGTAATCACTTTAGGCGCAGGCTTGGTCAATTGGGCGTGCTCCGCAACTGCCGCGACGCGTTCAAGGCCAAGATCGATGGCACTGGTATGGATATTTTCTAGATAAGACAGCCACGTATCCATTGAGGATGTGGCTGTTGGATGCTGTAGTTCAGACATTGACTTGGTCAGTTACTCGATGATGGGCAAATGATACCAAGGATAACGCCATGGAACACGGTCAATTATTGCTCTTGAGAGGAAGGTGCCACTTCAGGCTCTTCTGGAGGTTGAGGTTTATCTTGCTCAACATCGACGACTAATGGCGACTTAATGTTACCCAGCTTCGCCAATAGGCCCGCCAAACGCTGGCGCATCTCACGACGATCAACAATCATGTCGATCGCACCATGCTCAAGCAAGAACTCACTGGTTTGGAAATCGTCTGGCAGATTCTCGCGTACGGTTTGCTCAATGACACGACGGCCAGCAAAACCGATAATCGCTTTTGGCTCTGCGACATTAATGTCTCCGAGCATAGCAAAGCTCGCGGTCACCCCACCGTAAGTTGGATCAGTGAGTACCGAAATGAATGGCAAGTTGTGACGCGATAAACGCTCAAGTGCCGCACTGGTTTTCGCCATTTGCATCAATGACATCAAGGCTTCTTGCATGCGCGCCCCACCACTGGCCGAAAAACACACCAAGCCACAATGGTTTTCGATCGCGTGCTCGACCGCTTTAACAAACCGTGCGCCGACGACTGCGCCCATCGAACCGCCCATGAACTTAAATTCAAACGCACAAGCAATCACGGGCACGTCTAGCACACTGCCTTTCATGACCACGAGTGCATCTTTTTCCCCGCTGGACTTTTGCGCGGCTGACAGGCGATCTTTATACTTTTTCGAATCACGAAATCTTAATACGTCTTTAGGCTCCAGTTCACCGGCAATCTCTTCACGTCCTTCAGGATCCAAAAAAACATCCAGACGACGGCGTGCTGGCATACGCATATGGTGGTCACACTTGGGACAAACTTCCAAATTACGTTCGACATCAGCATGATAAAGTACTTGATCACACGACGTACACTTGGTCCAAACCCCTTCAGGGATCGACGCCTTGCGTGATGAACCAATATTACTTTTGGTTAATATTTTCTCTAGCCAGCTCATGGACAACCTTTACTTAGTCATGGCTATCACAATTAGACAACCATCTTGGATTCGTAACAAATTAGACCGAATTAAATCACAAGTCTGCCAGACTTGGGATAAAAAACTGGTACTACCTATTCTGTCTCCGTACGCTTTGCGCCGAGTATGCTCTCGGATTCCATCACCTGATCGGGCAAAAACAAAGGCCCTATCGGCGGGCGTGGTAAGCCATATTGATCCGGATAATCTACCTCGACCAAATACAAACCTTCCGCTTTGGCCGTCGCGGCCGCCAAGGTGCGATCTTTCTGAGCCAGTAGCCATGCGATCCACTCTGGCGGCTGTTCTTTACGACCGACAGCCATGAGGCTGCCCGCGATATTGCGCACCATGTGATGCACAAAGGCATTCGCTTTTATATCGATCACGATAAACCGCCCCTGACGCGTGACAGATAAATGCATCACATTCCGCCATGGCGAGTGAGATTGACATTGTGCCGCACGAAATGACGAGAAATCATTCTCACCTAGTAAGTACTGACCCGCTCTCGCCATTAAGGTTTCATCCAACTCGCTATGATAGTGACTGACACCTTTACCCAGTATCGCTGGGCGCAAAGAGTGGTTGTATATCACATAGCGATAGCGGCGTGCTGTCGCACTGAATCGCGCATGAAAATCGTCTGGAACAGGCGTGGCCCAACGTACGGCAATCGCATCAGGCAAGTTTGCATTCACTCCCATCGTCCAGGCTTTTAATGGCCGTTTGCTATCGCTATCAAAATGCACCACCTGTCCGGTGCCGTGGACTCCCGAATCGGTACGCCCCGCACATTGTACTGCCACAGGGTGATTAGCGACGGTCGACAAAGCCTTTTCCAAGTGTTCTTGGACACTGGTGACTTCTCGTTGCCTTTGCCAACCGTAAAACTGGGCGCCGTCATATTCAATGCCTAACGCGAATCTCATGCCTGTGCCTTTTTAGTTACTGCTCAACAAGGCGCAGCATTATACCCATAAAGCCGGCCTGTTGCAGGTCTTAACATCGACTGTCTATTCTGAGGCCTAATAAGCAATCAGGTAGCCTGTGCTACCTGATTGTGGTGTTACCTAAGTTGTTCAAGCAGTTGCCGAGCCTCTTGCTGCAAGGCCTTGTTACCTGACTGGATCACTTTTTCTAATAAGGAAATCGCGCCATCCATATCATTCATTTCCAAGTAAGCTTTCGCCAAGTCGAGATTGGTCGATGCCTCTGTGCTGGCGGTGTCGCCATCAACATCAATCGCACTAATGTCTTCTAACACATCAGGGAATTCATCCAACCCTACGTCAAGGTTCATCTCCGCCTTGTCGGGATCAATATCTGGCGTCGAGCCGTCATCGCGCATAAGCTCTTCGATACTAATGTAGTCGTCATCTTCCTGCTCTTCGCCGATAAGCTCACTTTCAGCATCACCCTCACCGAGCAGATCATCATCTAAGGCCTGTTCCAGTTCAAAGGTTTCAAGCGAGGCCGGATCAATGGCGGGTTGTTGGCTCCAATCTTCACTTTCGGCTTCTGGCTCTGGCTCATTGTCGGCTTGCCAAACCGCTGCTTCTTCGTCGGATAAAGCGGAAAGATCGAGAGGCTCATCGTCATCGGATTCCGATAGCAAGGCCTCCATATTCAGACCACCTACCTGGTGATCATCGTCATCCAGATCACTGATATTGCGTGTATCGCGCTCGGGCGCCTCAGAGGTTGGCGCGTTGTCTTTCTGCTCATTGAGATAAGACTCGAGCTCTCGTTGTTCATCGAGTGCCGCCCCTAGCGCATCGTTTTCATCAAACTCACCCAAATCGTCTAACGACAGAGAATCAAACGTGTAATCACGTTCCTCTTTTGAGGTGGGCTCTGGCTCTGGCTCTGGCTCTGGCTCTGGCTCTGGCTCTGGCTCTGGCTCTGGCTCTGGCTCTGGCTCTGGCTCTGGCGCATCTGCCAGTGCGGCTTCTTCGTCATATTCAGGCAGATTGGTTAAATCGAGTAAATCTTCCTCTTTAATATCATCGAGGTTTTCGCCTTGATCAGGCTGCTCGTTGGCGACGGGCGCTTCATCCGCGTCATCCTGTGCATCGTCGTCAGTATCGGGCTCTGCAGTGTCATCGGCTGGCGCTTCGTCCGTGTCATCCTGTGCATCGTCCTCAGTCTCGGGCTCTGCAGTGTCATCAACTGGCGCTTCGTCCACGTCATCCTGTGCATCGTCCTCAGTCTCGGATTCAGCGGTGTCATCGGCTGGCTCTTCGGGCACAGTGTCGGATGTGTCTTCAACCTCGGCGGCGTCATCCGATTCAGCCGTTTCTTCGGGTTGAGCGTCTTCTGGCTGATCATTCGCGATTGGCTCTTCGTCCACGTCATCCTGTGCATCGGATTCAGCGGTATCCTCGCCTGGCGCTTCGTCCGTGTCATCCTGTACGTCATCGTCAGTCTCGGGCTCTGCAGTGTCATCGGCTGGCTCTTCAGGTGCAGTGTCGGATGTGTCTTCAATCTTGGCGGCGTCATCCGATTCATCCGTTTGTTCAGGTTGTTGGTCTGCTAGCGACTCGTCGGCGACGGGAGCTTCATCTGTATCGTCCGGAGCGTCAGCTTCGACGGTGTCATCCGGCTCAGCCGTTTGTTCCGGTTGTTCCGGCTGTTGGTCTGCTGGCGACTCGTCGGCGACGGGTGCTTCATCTGTATCGTTCTGAGCCTCGGCCTCGGGTTCCGCGGTATCCTCGGCTGACATTCCATCCGTATCATCCTGAGCTTCGGCCTCGNTCAGCTTCGACGGTGTCATCCGGCTCAGCCGTTTGTTCCGGTTGTTCCGGCTGTTGGTCTGCTGGCGACTCGTCGGCGACGGGTGCTTCATCTGTATCGTTCTGAGCCTCGGCCTCGGGTTCCGCGGTATCCTCGGCTGACATTCCATCCGTATCATCCTGAGCTTCGGCCTCGGGCTCTGCAGTGTCATCGGCTGGCTCTTCAGGTGCAGTGTCGGATGTGTCTTCAATCTTGGCGGCGTCATCCGACTCAGCCGTTTCTTCGGGTTGAGCGTCTACTGGCTGATCATTCGCGATTGGATCTTCGTCCACGTCATCCTGTGCATCGTCCTCAGTCTCGGGCTCTGCAGTGTCATCGACTGACTCTTCAGGCTCAGCGTCGGGTGTGTCTTCAACCTCGGCGGCGTCATCCGATTCATCCGTTTGTTCAGGTTGTTGGTCTGCTAGCGACTCGTCGGCGACGGGTGCTTCATCTGTATCGTCCGGAGCGTCAGCTTCGACGGTGTCATCCGGCTCAGCCGTTTGTTCCGGTTGTTCCGGCTGTTGGTCTGCTGGCGACTCGTCGGCGACGGGTGCTTCATCTGTATCGTTCTGAGCCTCGGCCTCGGGTTCCGCGGTATCCTCGGCTGACATTCCATCCGTATCATCCTGAGCTTCGGCCTCGNTCAGCTTCGACGGTGTCATCCGGCTCAGCCGTTTGTTCCGGTTGTTCCGGCTGTTGGTCTGCTGGCGACTCGTCGGCGACGGGTGCTTCATCTGTATCGTTCTGAGCCTCGGCCTCGGGTTCCGCGGTATCCTCGGCTGACATTCCATCCGTATCATCCTGAGCTTCGGCCTCGGGCTCTGCAGTGTCATCGGCTGGCGCTTCATCCGTGTCACCCTGTGCGTCGTCGTCAGTCTCGGGCTCTGCGGGCTGTTCTGCTTTACGGGGATCAGGCTCTGGTTCACCCTCTGATTCATAAAGCAGTTTTTCGAGTTCCGCTTCATTAGGATCGCTGTCTTCAGCTTCTTCCCACAGTGCAGGATCATCTTCCTCCGCAAGTGGATCGGATTCGTCGTCGTCACCTAACACTTCCTCCAACAAGGCGTCAGAGTCTTCAAGGTGCGGATCATCGTTGTCTAATACTTCATCCAGTAAAGCATCACTGCTTTCATCAAACTCAGTCTCCGTATCATCTTGATCATTCAACCAGCTATCATCATCGTCATCATCATCACCGACAAGCTCATCAAGAAGCTCGGTCGTGTTGTCGAGCGAAACGCTGTCTTCGTCGTCATCATCTGATAAATCAATTTCTTGGCTGAGATCTAACGCTGGCTCATCGGCAAGGGCTGAGTCAAATAATGCATCATTCGGTGCTTGCTCTTCCGACTCTTCGCTTGATTCAGGATTATCATCCGATGTCGCCTCAGTATCACTCTCTACGTCTGCTTCTGATTCACGCGTGGACTCAGAGGGTTCCTCCGGCGCAGATTCAGTGCCCGATTCCCCGGCGAGCAAGGCATCAATGTCATCTACATCACTGTCGTTACCTTCTTCTAGCGCTTTCGCCCACTCTGCTGCAAGCGCCTCGTCTGCACTCATTTCCTCTTCAGGGAGGGCTGCGTCGTCGGTTTCACTTTCGCTGTCGGTCGACGTTTCGGTATCGGCAGGCGGTGTATCCGCCAATTCATCTAACGCACGCTCCATGTCCTCGAGTCCAATGGCATCGTCACTGGTTGGCGCAACGCTCGATTCGTTACCAGACATGTCGTCCAGTTCATCGTCAAGATTGAGATCATCAAGGTCCGTGTCATCACCAAATGCCACGTCTTCATCACTATCACCATCCTCAGTGATCTCTAACTCATCGTCAGATTGATCTTGGTGACTCTCCCCTTCCTGCTCATCTTCAGGATCGGGCACCATGATAACCGGCATATCATCTAGCTCATCATGGTCGAGTGAGGCGGGCTCGTCATGCTCTTCGTTTTGTTTCTTACGACGCGCCAAGAAGAAGAAAACCCCACCGGCTATTAATGCGCCAGGAATGATCGCGAACATGGCGAGCAGGAGTGGATTATCCAATAAAGAGTCGACCGCAGAGGGAGGCTGCGTCTCTTGTTTCGCCTGCTGCTGACGTTGTTGTTCTAGGAAAGCACGTATTTCCTGATTCAACTCGTCATCACTGCTCATTTTTTCTTTCAGCGCATTCAGTTCGTACTGAACTTCGGATAATCGCACTTTGAGCACATGATTACTCTCAACCAAGCGGGTCATTTCTTGATCTGAGTTTTGTAGCTGCGATTGCAACGTTTCTACCACTTCAGGTTGTGGTGTCTCAGGCTCACTCGCTTCAGCGTCCTGTGCCTGCTCTGTTTCTGAGGCGCTTTGTTGCGATTCTGGTTCAGCTTGCTCGGGTTCGACTTGCTCTGATGCTTGAGCGTCAGGCTGGGTGACTTGATCACTCAATGGTGTCGTCGTTTGTGCTTGCTTACGTGCGTCATCAATTTCAAGACGATTTACGACATCTTGCGTACTTTCTCGTTCGATTTGCTCCAAGGTTGGCATCACTAATGTGCTACCTGGCTGCAAGCGATGGATATTATTATTGGCAAACGCGTCGGTATTGAGACGGAAAATCGCGCCCAATGTTTGGTAAACACTGACTTGTGTATTGGGACGCATTTGCGTCGCAATCGACCACAAGGTTTCGTTTGCACCTGTTGGGCCATATTGCTGCGCGGATTGTACCGTAGGCGGTTGTTGTGCGGATGACGACTCGGTCGTCATTTCGTCTTGCGGGCCCAGAATACGAATGGCCGCCTCGACCGGTAAGGTAGACACACTGACGAGACTGATCGCCAATAACCCCACGACGGCAAGAAGATGCCGCCTCACTGTGTGCGAGATTATCGTCAATCGCGTTTGAGAAGAAGACTGTTCACTTTGCTGTGCGTTGGACACACCCGCACTCCCTATGGCAGAAATGGCCTCACTAAATATCTAACTATATCGGAAGCCATGCGAAAAACTGTAGTTTGATGATATAAAAGTGTGTTGTGCGATCAAACTGTGGGCGCTCTGCCTCAGTTTTGCCTCGATGATAGCATGCCCACACTTCGCGTATCGTCATCTGTGCAAATTTAATGCCTAAAAAAATACCCCATCAACGGATGGGGTATCAATCAAACTGACATGGTGATGCGTGGACCATCACGCTCTTGTCATCGTCACACGCTGTCGATTAAAGATAATCGCGCACTAAGACTTCAGCAATTTGAACCGTGTTGGTCGCGGCACCCTTACGCACATTGTCAGCAACCACCCAGAGGTTTAAACCATTTGGATGGCTAATGTCGTTACGGACCCGTCCCACAAGCACCTTGTCTGATCCCGTCCCTTCTTTGACTTGGGTTGGATACTCTTCGCCTTCAAAGACTTCAATATGCTCGTGCTGGCTAAGGATTGCCATCGCCTCTGTTGCGTCAATGGGTTGACGGCATTCGATATGCACCGCTTCTGCATGGCCATAAAAAACAGGCACACGCACACAAGTAGGGTTAACCCCAATCATCTCATCAGCGAAAATCTTTTGCGTTTCCCACACCATCTTCATTTCTTCTTTGGTGTAGCCGTTATCCATAAATTGATCGATCTGAGGCAAGCAATTGAAAGCAATTTGTTTGCTATAGAGCGAAGGTTCGGCATCTTGGCTATTGAGTAGTTTCACCGTTTGGCCCGCGAGTTCGTCGACACCCGACTTTCCAGATCCTGACACCGATTGATAGGTAGAGACGTTAATACGTTCGATCCCCACGGCATCGTAAATGGGTTTTAATGCGACCAGCATCTGAATCGTTGAGCAATTGGGATTTGCAATAATATTGCGGTTACGAAAATCACCAATCGCGGCTGGATTAACTTCCGGCACCACCAAGGGCACATCGAAATCATAGCGGAATTGTGAGGTATTATCGATCACCACCACTCCTGCTTCTGCGGCAATAGGCGCCCAATGTGCGGAGGTTTGCGCGCCTGCCGAAAACAAGCCAATTTGAACTTGGGTCCAATCAAAGGTGTCGACGTTTTGCACACGCAAACTTTCGCCTTTGAAGGTAATGGTTTCACCGGCACTGCGCTCGCTGGCAAGCAGGTGGAGAGTGCCAATAGGAAAATCGCGCTCTTCTAAAATGTCGATAATGGTACGGCCTACCGCACCTGTTGCGCCCAAAACCGCAACATCAAATGCTTGTGTCATGCGTGCTCCTCAATACTAAAGCCCAGCTTAGCCAGCGACTGTAACCCGAAATCAGCGTGTCCGGCTACCGTGATCGCACTGTACTCACGTCGATCCCAGTAATTTTTTCGTAATTGGTCAAAGGCTGTACGTTGTGCCGGTTTGTTCTCCCCTGCTTGTGTCATCGCTCGGCGAAAATCACTATCGTCGCGACGGATATCATAAACAAGTTGGGTTAACGCCATAAGATCAGTCTGCTGCCAAGGCGCGGCTAGTTGCACAGAAGGAATGGGCGCTGTCGGCAATAGATCGGCGGCGTCAGCGCGCTGTGGTAACGATAAATGTTGGCATAAGGCATTAAACACCATGGTGGTACCGCGTGCTTTTCCTTCCAATCCATAGCCAGCGATATGTGGCGTTGCAAAGGTTAGCCGTTCGACCAAAGCAAGATCGACCTCGGGCTCATGCTCATACACGTCCAAAACTGCATCCATATCGCCTCGTGCCAGCCGTGTCTTAAGCGCTTGATTATCAACAATCGGGCCGCGTGCGGCATTAATCAAAATGCTTCCCGGTGCGAGTGCATTTAAACGAGCGTGATTCATCAAGTGATGAGTAGGGTGCTCACCAGTCGACGTCAGAGGCGTATGAAAGGTCACCACATCCGATTGTGCAATCAGCGTATCAATATCCACCATATCCGCGCGATTCTCACGCGCCTGACGCGGCGGATCGCAGAGCAAGGTTTTAATGCCCAGTGCAGCTAAACGATCAGCTAAGTAACTCCCAACGTGACCGACACCGACAATACCGACGGTTCGGTCGGTCAATTTAAATGCTTGCTGTTGCGCCAACACCAATAAGGCACTGATCACATATTCCGCGACCCCAACTTTGTTGCAACCCGGCGCTGCCGTGGCATATACGCCTTGTGCTTGCAGTGCATCAAAATCAAGGTGATCTTCTCCCGCGGTAGCCGAGCCGACAAAGCGTAATTGCTTGGCATCTTTAATCAACGCGTGATTAACATGCGTGACACTGCGCACCAACAAAGCGTCGGCATCTTGGATATCTTCCGCACCGATCGCCCGGCCAGGTAAGGCAACGACGTCACCTAATTGGCTAAACAATGCCTGGGCATAGGGCATGTTTTCATCTACAACTATTTTCACGGTCAGCATCCTGTTTTTAACGTCGCGTACGAGCGCTGAAAAATAACGCCCATTGTATCGCCCTACCTGTAAGAAAACATCCGCCAAAAAGCATGCCCCCACGTCGGGCCAATAATAAAAAAACCCGGCCGTGGCCGGGTCCATTGAGAACCTGAAAAAAGGCGCGATATTAGCCGCGATACTTTTCAATCACCAAGGTGGCGTTCGTTCCGCCAAATCCGAAGCTGTTTGACATAACACGAGTGAGTGCTTGCTCACGTGGTTGTGTCACAATATCTAGCCCATCAGCGGCCGGATCCAAGTTATCAACATTGATACTCGGGGCGACAAAGCCGTGCGCCAGCATTAGCGTCGAGTAAATGGCTTCATGCGCCCCAGCAGCACCGAGTGCATGGCCTGTCATCGACTTGGTCGCGGAAATAGCAGGGCTCTTACCACCAAAGACTTCTTGGATGGCACCGAGCTCTTTGACATCACCCACTGGCGTTGACGTGCCATGGGTGTTGATATAATCCACCTCGCCATCAACATCTTGCATCGCCATGTTCATACAGCGCACCGCCCCTTCGCCGGATGGCGCGACCATATCATAGCCGTCAGACGTTGCCCCATAGCCGACAATTTCACCATAAATGGTGGCACCGCGCGCCAGCGCATGCTCAAGCTCTTCCACCACTAGCATACCGCCGCCGCCAGAAATCACGAAACCATCGCGATCGGCATCATAGGTACGTGACGCTTTTTGTGGATCATCATTGTATTTGGTTGAGAGTGCGCCCATGGCGTCAAACATCATGGTGAGTGACCAATCAAGCTCTTCGCCGCCACCAGCAAACACGACGTCTTGTTTACCCAATTGAATCAGCTCAAGCGCATGGCCAATACAGTGTGCCGATGTCGCACAGGCCGAGCTCATGGTGTAGTTGACCCCTTTAATTTGAAACGGGGTCGCCAAGCACGCTGAGACCGTGGATGACATAGTACGTGGCACCATATAAGGGCCGACGCGTTTTACACCTTTCTCGCGTAAGGTATCAACCGCCGTGACTTGGTTGACCGATGATGCGCCCCCAGAACCGGCAACTAGGCCCGTTCTCGGATTAGAAACTTGCTCAGGGGCTAAGCCTGAGTCTTCAATCGCCTGCTCCATGGCTAAATAGGCGAAGCCAGCCGCGTCCCCCATAAAGCGCATTTTTTTACGATCAATGTGGTCGGCTGGGTTAAGTTTGAGATCCCCCCAAACGTTGCTGCGCAGCTTCATATCTGCAAACTGCTGAGAGAAGTTAATGCCAGATTTCCCCGCTTTGAGCGACTCCAGCACTTCTTTGACGTTGTTACCAATACTGGAAACAATCCCCATGCCTGTAATGACAGCTCGTTTCATGATTCTTTCCTAGACGTTAATTTCGCAGTGGATGATAGCGTTTTTAAAGCTGATAAGTGGTCAGCTTTCCTTTCTATCAGTACAATTTCCATCTTCTCTTTCCTGTGTATGAGGCATTTGTGAGCACTCCCTCAATCGACCATGCAAAAATCAGCTGGAATGATACAGGTACGCCTGTTGCTGATCAGTTCGACGACGTCTACTTTTCCAATCACGACGGCTTAGCTGAGACGCGCTACGTGTTCCTGGGGCAAAATCAGTTACCCGAACGTTGGCATACGGCAACTCAGTCACGCTTTGTGATTGCAGAAACCGGATTTGGGACCGGGCTAAACTTTCTCGCCACCTGGCATGCCTTTGACCAATTCCGCCATGTTAACCTTGATAGCACCGTCACGCACCTCCACTTTATCAGTTTTGAAAAGTACCCTTTGACCGTAGAAGATCTCGCGCGTGCCCATCAAGCTTGGCCCGAGCTTGCAAACTATGCTGAACAACTTCGCGCCCATTACCCCGTACCGTTAGCGGGTTGTCAACGTATTGTATTAGCTGATGGTCAGATTACACTCGATTTGTGGTTTGGGGATATTAAAGATTGGTTACCACAAGTACCAACAGGTCAGAAAGGGATTGTTGATGCCTGGTATTTAGATGGTTTTGCCCCAAGTAAAAACCCTGAAATGTGGAACCAGGATTTATTTAATGGCATGGCAAGACTTGCGCGAGAGCAGTGTACCTGCGCGACTTTCACCGCGGCCGGCTTTGTACGCCGTGGACTGATTGACGCCGGCTTTGACATGAAAAAGGTAAAAGGCTTTGGTCACAAGCGAGAAATGTTAGCGGGCGCTTTACCTGCTCGCCAAGCCACTGCCAGCCATCCACCTTGGTATGCGCGCACATCCGCCGCAACAGCGGATGACATTGCCATTATTGGCGGTGGTATTGCCAGTGCAGCCTTGATTAGCGCATTACTTCAGCGAGGCAAGCAAGTCACGCTTTATTGCCAAGACCCGCAGCCAGCGGCAGGCGCATCCGGAAATCAGCAAGGAGCGGTTTATCCACTCCTTAATGGTAACAACGACAACTTGAGTCAGTTTTTTGCGCCCGCTTTTTTATTTGCTCGGCAGTTTATTCGCCAACAGGCTGAACAAGGCATCGCCTTTGAACATGACTGGTGTGGTGTTACCCAACTAGGCTATGACGAGAAAAGCGCCCCTAAGCTCGAAAAAATGCTTCATGGCGCATTTCCTGAGGCACTGGTCATGCGCGTAAGCCAAGACGCAGTGACAGAAAAAGTGGGAGTAGAAACTGGGCATGCCGGTGTGTTTTACCCGCTGGGCGGCTGGCTCAGTCCGCAACAGTTTACCGCAGGCGTGATTGGTGCCGCTATCACCCGCGGACAGCTAAGCGCGCATTTTGATTGTCACATCAATGCGTTAACACAAACGGACAATGGTTGGACCCTGAGTACCGCCAACGGTGAGCTGTGTCACCAGAACGTGATTATCGCCAATGGGCACCAAGCGGATAACTTTGATCAAACGGCGCCTATTCCGGTTTACCCCGTGCGCGGCCAAGTGAGCCATGTCCCCACCAATGCTGACCTCCGCGCACTGAACACGGTGTTATGTTTTGAGGGCTATTTAACACCGGCGAATCAGGCTGGCGAACATTGCTTAGGCGCAAGCTATGCGCGCAACAATGCCGACCTTGAATTTCAGTCGGCCGATCAGGTTGAAAACCAGCAGCGCTTAACCGACTGTATTGACACTGATTGGGCGCATCATGTGCCTGTTGCCGAAACAGGACGCGTTGGTGTGCGCTGTGCCAGTCGCGACCACCTGCCATTTATCGGCAATGTGTGTGATTACGACGCACTGCTTTTGGCCTACCAAACCCTGCAAAAAGACAAGGAAAAAGCCGGTTCCGTCCCTGTTTACCCTGGGCTATATTGCCTTCTGGGGCTTGGTTCTCGCGGTCTTACCTCCGCGCCTCTCGCCGCAGAAATCCTCGTCGCTCAGTTATGTGATGAGCCCTTGCCTTTGCCACAGTCAGTACTCGATACCCTGCACCCGGGACGCATGTGGGTCCGCAAACTGCTAAAAGGTAAAGCGGTGTAGCGAATGGTTAGTTATATACCGGTAAAAACAAGCAAGTGTGGGTAAAAACAACCAAGCCATCGTCGAGGCGATGGCTTGATAATCACTCGATACCGTAGAACAGGAGTTGAAAAGCGCAGTTATTGAGAAGCGCGGTATTGCAGTATTAAGCCGATTTTTCGACTTGTTGCTGAAGCAGATCCCAAAGCGCCCCGACCAAGCGTTGATCGCCCGGTGAGAGTTCACTCGCATTTTTCGACAAGCTAGTGTCCACGCGCGCTTTTAATGACGCCACTTCATCCATGCCCTCTAACTCACAATCCGCAGCCGCCAGCGAGACGTGGCCGCGTAAATAGCCACTCGCAAATAATTCATCGTCTGAGGCAGTGTCTACCATCTCATCGATTAATGCCAAAATGCGTGCTTCATAATCTTGAACTTTCATCTTATTAACCTTAGCTGGGCAACGTAAAGTCATCGGGCCCCAGAGCAGAGACACCGTAAAAGTCTCGCAAGGTATCAGAAAACTGCTTAGCGCGCACGGGCAAAGCCGGGCTTGCCTCTGCGTCAGATAAATAATCAATGACTTGCTGACGGACTTTGCCCGCAAAGGCATGGCGATCGGGCTCTACACCACTTAAGTTGTCGCAGCTGACTTGAAAACGAAAGCCACAGCTTGCCGCAAGGATCCACTCAATCGCTTGAGGCTTCACTTCTACCGCTTCAAACGCGGCTTGCGTGTCAGCATCGCGGCCATCGGGGTGATACCAATAGCCATAATCTTCCAGTTGACGGCGTTTCTCACCGGCAATGGTCCAGTGTGCGATTTCGTGTAGCGCTGAGGCAAAAAAACCACGCGCAAAGATCACGCGGTGATGCGGGTGATTTGAATTCGCCGGCAGATAGATAGGCTCATCGCCGCCCAGTAACAGCTCGGTGTTAAAAGTCGCGAGAAAGGTTTGGTTAAACAGTTGAATTAAATCGTGATAGTTATGAGTCATAGGGGAAAGTTACAAACATGCCCCGCCAACGAATGACGGGGAGAGCGTCAACAAATAACAAGATACATGAGGCGTGTGTGAATTGGCGGGCCGGCTTTTAACGGCCAACTTGCCCACGATGACGGAGTAAATGGTCCATCAGTACGATTGCCACCATGGCTTCAGCAATCGGCACCGCGCGGATCCCCACACAAGGATCGTGACGGCCTCGCGTCACCACATCGGCAGCGTCACCATGAACATCAATACTCTTACCCGGCACTGTGATGCTAGAGGTAGGCTTTAATGCCAAGTGCGCGACCAGTGGCTGCCCTGAAGAGATACCGCCAAGAATGCCACCGGCATGGTTCGAGGCAAACCCGTCTGGGTGGATTTCATCACGATGCTCACTGCCACGCTGATTCACCACGTCAAACCCATCTCCGATTTCGACCCCTTTCACCGCGTTAATCCCCATCAATGCATGGGCAATATCGGCATCTAAACGGTCAAACACCGGCTCGCCAAGGCCGACAGGAAGGTTTTCTGCCACCACGGTGAGCTTGGCACCGATTGAATCTCCGTCTTTTTTCAGTTGACGGATCAGCGCATCCAATTCCTCAAGTTTATTCACATCTGGGCAAAAGAAAGGGTTTTGCTCAACTTGCGCCCAGTCGACGGTATCGATAGTGACCTCGCCCATTTGCGCCAGATAAGCGCGCACTTGAATGCCGTGCTCTTGCGCAAGGTACTTTTTAGCCACCGCACCGGCTGCCACGCGCATGGCTGTCTCTCGCGCCGACGAACGACCGCCGCCACGATAATCACGGACGCCATATTTATGGTGATAGGTGAAATCAGCATGGCCTGGACGAAACACATCTTTGATTTTGGAATAATCTTTTGAGCGTTGATCCGTGTTTTCAATCATCAACCCAATCGATGTGCCGGTGGTTTGGCCCTCAAACACACCAGAGAGAATTTTGACCGCATCGGGCTCACGGCGCTGCGTGGTGTACTTAGACGTGCCCGGCCGGCGACGATCCAGATCCTGTTGCATGTCTGCTTCCGTCAGCGCTAACCCCGGTGGGCAGCCATCAATAATAGCGCCCAACGCCACGCCATGACTTTCTCCAAAGGTGGTGACGCGAAAAATTTGTCCAATCGTATTGCCTGCCATGCCTTCCTCTGTTTGCCTGATGGGCATTGTTGTGTTTTTGCATACTTTGTTAGCAATTAACCATAAAGCAACCAAAGACGCAAAAAAATCCGCTGACTCGCCCCCTAAATAGAAAAAAGCCAGCACAAGGGCTGGCTAAGTAACACGAGCAAAGGCACGCATTAATCGCGATAAAGGGCAAATTCATCGGCACAGGCGACTAAATCGCGACGCGTAATCATAAAGACACCATGGCCTCCCTGCTCGAATTCAAGCCAATGCAAGGGCAAATGACCATACTGCTCTTGCATATGCACCATGGAGTTGCCCACTTCACAGATCAACACACCGTCTTCGCTAAGATAATCCGGCGCATTGGCAAGCATTCGACGCACTAACTTCAATCCATCCGTCCCCGCGGCGAGGCCCAGCTCTGGCTCATGACGGAACTCATCCGGTAAGTCGTCCATGTCTTCTGCATCGACATAAGGCGGGTTGCTCACAATTAAATCGTATTTGTCTTGTGGCACTTCTTTAAGCAAATCGGAACGGATTGGGATCACTTGCTCTTCCAAGCCGTGATCCTGAATATTGATTTCGGCAACATCGAGCGCATCGGTGGAAATATCAACCGCGTCTATCTCGGCATTGGGGAAGGCGTAAGCACAGGCAATCGCGATACAGCCACTGCCGGTACACAGATCCATTATTCGGTTCGGTGCATGCGGCAAAATACCGGCAAACTCTTGTTGGATGAGCTCACCTATCGGAGAGCGAGGCACCAATACCCGTTCGTCGACAAAGAACTCTAAACCACAGAAATAGGCCTTATTGGTCAAATACGCGACCGGCGTTTTATCGTTAATACGCGCAATCACACGCTCAACAATACGATGCTTTTCACTGGTTGTTAGGCGAGAAAAACGGGTTTCAGACGGGACATCAATAGGAAGATATAAGGTCGGGAGTACCAGCTGAACCGCTTCATCCCAAGCATTGTCAGTGCCATGGCCGTAAAATAACCCTGCCGCATTGAAACGACTGACTGTCCAGCGCAGCATGTCTTGCAGCGTATGTAACTCACTGACCACTTCTTCAGTAAAAATCGTATCCACATTGGCCTCCATCGGCTTCATGCAATTTGGGGTCGCCCTTTGACGCTAGGTCAGTACAATAAGCAGCATTTTGAGCTGGCTGATTGTACAATGAGCCTATTACCTCGGAGACAGTTTTTTTATGAGCAAAAAACCATCGATGACGGAAGAGGAGTTAGCGCTATTCCGTGATGCCGTCAAAGGCGCAAAAAAGTTGGAGCAGGATACCATAAACCCGCCACAACGCCAGATGAGCAAACCACGTAAACAACGCCAGTTTGAGCGGCAAAGTAGCGACCATGCCTTTTATTTCTCCGATCAGTTTGAGCCACTTTTAACGGAGTCAGGGCCCATGCACTATGCGCGGCAAGACGTCTCTAAGTACGAAGTCAAACGGCTTCGTCGTGGCGTCTATGTGCCCGATATCTATTTAGATTTACATGGCATGACCCAAACCGAGGCAAAGCGAGAGCTCGGGGCGATGCTCGCCGAGTGCGTCAAAGAGGGGACCGGCTGTGCCAGCGTGATGCACGGTATTGGTAAAGGCATCCTCAAAGAAAAAATCCCCCTCTGGCTCGCCCAGCATCCCAGCGTGATGGCGTTTCATCAAGCGCCACGCGAGTTTGGTGGCGATGCTGCCCTCTTGGTATTAATCGAAGTGCCTGAGCGTTAGCGTCCGAGCTGACGTGGCGACATCAGGGTAGCCAGTGACGCCTGTTGCGTCGCTGTGTCAACGTCAATGATCGCCATTGCCGAGGTGGCAAACATTGGCGGTTGGCCCTCTTTTACCCATTCATTGGTCAAGTAGCCAACCAGCGGCAAATGTGAGATCAACAAAATCACACCGGGATTATCTACCTCTATCATCGCGCTTAGATACGTATGGACCTGATCGCTGTTTCCATACGGCGTAATACCCTCTTCAGTGAGTACTTCGCCAGCGGCAGGCAATAGAGGCGCACATGCCTGCCATGTCTGTTGCGCGCGTAAATACGGACTGACGAGTACTTTATCAATGGCCTGCCCGTTAAGCTGCTGCTGGAGCCAGGTTGCCATTTGTTGGCTTTGTTGCTCGCCATGCGCGGTCAATCCGCGTTCACTATCACTGGCCGCGAAAGCTTGTGCTTCGCCATGACGCATTATGATCAATTTCATCGCGTTAATACCCACACTTCTATACTGAGATTTGCTGCATGCTACCAAGGTAAAACACCAAAGACCAAATAAGTGGTTTGCGACTCTGGTCAGTGGTAGTCATACTTAACCTTAACTTATTTACTTTAAAAGTGAGTTGCTTGTGTACGTCAGCCCAAACGACAACAAACACTACCGTTATATCACGCTGCCTAATGCATTGCGTGTTTTACTGATCAACGATCCACAGGCGCATCGCAGCGCCGCGGCCTTGTCGGTCAATGTGGGGCACTTTCATGATCCGGTAGACCGACAAGGGCTCGCTCACTTTCTCGAGCACATGCTATTTTTAGGCACTGAGCCTTACCCAGTGATTGGCGATTTTCAGCGATTTATCAGCCAACATGGTGGCCATAACAACGCCTGGACGGGGACAGAAAATACCACCTTCTTTTTCGATATTCGTCCCAATCAGTTCGCCCCCGCCTTAGATCGCTTCAGCGCTTTCTTTATTTCACCGCGCTTCGACGCAGATGCCGTGGATAAGGAACGTCAATCGGTTGACGCTGAATATCGCATGAAGCTCAATGATGATGTGCGACGTATCTATCAAGTTCACAAAGAAACCATTAATCCTCAGCATCCGTTTGCCAAATTCTCCGTCGGTAGTGTAGAAACATTGGCTGACCGTCCGGATCAATCAGTGCGCGATGATTTGATCGCATTTTATCACGCCAATTACAGCGCGAATTTGATGACGGTTGCGCTCACCGGACCACAATCGCTCGATGACCTTGAGGCGCTGGCCCAGCAATATTTTGCCGCGATTGCTAATCATGATTATCCCGTGCTTACCGTTGACGCACCGCTAGTGACCAAGGCCGAGCGCCATCAATGGGTCACCATTGCGCCGCTTAAAGAGGTGCGCAAACTCACCCTCGCTTTCTCCGTGCCAGAAAGCCCTGATCAATACCGTACCAAGCCTTTATCTTACATTGCCCATCTGCTCGGTTATGAAGGCCCGGGTAGCCTGATGTCTTTATTAAAAAATAAAGGCTATATCAACACACTCTCAGCAGGCGGTGGGATCAGTGGGCGAGACTTTCGCGAGTTTACACTTGGCTTTGCGCTCACCGAATTGGGCTTAAGCCACATCGACGATATCATCACCCATGTTTTTGAAGCGATCGCATTGATTCGACAGAACGGTGTCCAAGCTTGGCGCTATCAGGAAAAGCGGCAAGTGCAAGAGTTAGCTTTTCACTATCAAGACGCACTTCGCCCTATTGATACCGTGAGTCAGTTGGTCATGAATATGCACCATTACGCACCGGCCGATCTCTTGTATGGGGATTATATGATGGCCGGCTTCGATCACACTCAAATTCAAACCATGTTGCAGCATATGAGCGTCGATAACGTTCGAGTGATGCTGGTGGCAAAAGGCTTTAGCCATGACCAGCAAGCGGACTGGTATCAAACGCCTTATTCCATCAAACGGTTTTCTGCTAAGCAAATCGCACAATGGAAAACAGACTCGACATCGCCAGCGCTCGCCCTACCGGATCCAAACCCCTATATTGCCGATGCACTGCACCCGCTCCCCGTTGAGCCCGACCAAAGTGACACCCCGCACTTAGTCGAGACACTGCCAGGCTTTCGTCTCTGGCATGGCCAAGAGCCACACTTCCGCGTGCCGAAAGGACATGTCTATATTGCCATTGATAGCCCACATGCGGTCGCGACGGTTAAAAATATTGTCATGACCCGGCTTAGCGTTGAGATGTTATTAGAAGCACTGAATGAGCAAGCGTATCAGGCCGAAATTGCGGGCATGAATTACAATTTGTATGCGCACCAAGGTGGCGTGACATTAACCCTCAGTGGTTTTAACGATAAGCAACCTTTATTACTCAAGCTCATTTTGCAGCGATTTTCTCAGCGCAGTTTTAATCCCGAACGGTTTGAAACGATCAAAGCGCAGCTTAAACGAAGCTGGGAAAATGCTGAGAAAAATAAACCACTCAGTCAACTATACAACAGCATGACTGGCTTACTACAACCCAATAACCCACCGTATCATGCCCTTTTAAGCGCTTTAGAGACGGTGACGTTGCGCGATCTACCTGAATTTGTCGAGGCCATGCTCGCTACCCTCCACGTCGATATGTTTGTTTATGGCAATTGGCACCTAAACCATACGCAAGCACTGGCCAACACCGTGAAAGATGCGCTACGCGTAGAAGGGCAAGCCTATCAAGAATCAGTACGACCGCTGACCTTGCTCGACGGTGTGGGCACCGTCAGTTATGAGCGCACACTTGGACACGCGGAGTCCGCACTCTTGGTGTATTATCAAAGCGCATCTACCGACCCAGAGGCAGTGGCGACCTATACCCTCGCGAACCATCTCATGTCGTCCGCTTTTTTTAACGAATTACGGACTAAACAACAACTTGGTTATATGGTTGGCGCGAACAATTTACCCCTCAATCGTCACCCTGGATTGATTTTTTACGTGCAATCGCCGTTGGCAGGCCCTGAGTTATTAATGGGAGCGATTGACGATTTTTTGAATGCGTTTTTTATGGTGCTCTTGGAGATGAGCGAATCGCGTTGGCAGAGCAGCAAACAGAGCCTACTCGCCCAGGTGCGAGAGCCAGATAATAATTTACGCGCGCGCGCGCAACGTTACTGGATCAGTATTGGCAACAAAGATTATCACTATCAACGTCGCGAGCAAGTGGCCGACGCCATGGCTGAGCTCACACGCGCTGATATGGTACGCTTCGTGGTCAATACCTTAAAACCAAGAACCGCCGATAGACTTGTGATGCACAGCTGTGGCATTGACCACCAAGACGATGCCACCTTAGACGGCGCTTACCCGATTACCGATATTGAGGCTTTCCGCGCACGATGTCGGCGCAGTGAAGACTAACCTACCGTTAAAATATAAAAAAACAGGGCCGCGCTTTGTGGCCCTGTTTTTTTGCTTGGCGCTCGCTCTTTTTTAAGCGACGCGCTTATTCGGTATCGGGATAGAAGACATCGCCTTCTTTCGCCATTACCAACAGGCGTTCACAAGGCGCAAACCGTTCACCGTAACGATTTTGATGCGCTTGGAGCAAGCTCACCACACGTTCGATACCAATATGATCCATGTAGCGGAACGGTCCGCCCAAAAATGGCGGGAAGCCAATGCCAAAGATTGCACCAATATCGCCATCTCGTGCCGAGCGAATGACGCCCTCGTCGAGGCAACGTGCCGCCTCATTCAACATCATTAGCGCGCAACGCTGGGCCACTTCATGACCCGACAAACTCGCATTGAGTTTAATGTTCAATAAGCTATAGATCTTTTTATCAACCTGCTTACCTTTGCTGCCTTTTTTACTGGCATCGTAGCGATAAAAGCCTTTACCGGTTTTACGCCCTTTACGGTCATCATTTAACAGCACATCAAAGACATCTGGCGCTTCAAAGCGCTTACCCAGCTCCTGGGTGAGAATTGGCGCAATTTTAGCCCCAATATCAATACCCACTTCGTCAAGCAACGTAATAGGACCGACCGGGAAACCAAAGTCGAGCAATGCATTATCGATATGCTCAATCGTTTCGCCAGCCAATAACACACGCGCCGCCTCGTTCATGTACGGGGCAAGAATCCGGTTCACATAGAATCCAGCGCTATCCCCCACCACAATCGGTGTTTTCCCCTGTTTGCGAGCAAGCTCGACCACGGTAGATATCGTCTTATCACTGGTCCCTTGGTGTGGAATTACCTCGACTAAAGGCATTTTTTCCACCGGGCTGAAGTAATGCAAGCCAACAACCTTCTCTGGCCGCTGGCTGCCTTCGGCAATTTGGTGGATAGGCAATGAAGAGGTATTGGTGGCAAAAATAGCGTCTTTACTTGTTATCGACTCCATCTCTTGCACCATGCGGTGTTTTAGCGATAAATCTTCAAACACCGCTTCAACCACCACGTCAGAATTCGACAAGGTCGTGGCTTGTGTGTCACCAGACAGTTGCATCATGGTCGCTTGCAACTCAGCTTTACTGATTTGCTTGCGTTTCCGCTTTTTGTTGAGCAACGCGTAACTGTAGCGAAGCGCGTTTAAAATGCCGTCTTCACTGACATCTTTCACTCGCACGGGGTAACCGGCTTTGGCAACGGAGACATGGGCGATGCCCGCCCCCATCAAGCCACCACCGAGAACACCGACTCGTTCAACCTGACCTGGCTCAGCGTCCGCGCCATTTTCTTTTTTCATCGCGGTCGTTGCAAAGAAGAGACTGCGTAATGACTTTGATTCAGGCGTCATCACCAGCTCGCCAAACTGTCGAGCTTCTTCCGCGAAACCTGTTTTTAGTCCTTTATCTAGGCCTTTTTTGACCACCGCTAAGATAGCATCCGCTGCCGGATAATTACCCCGCGTTTTGGCACGCGCTTTTTTACCCGCTTGATCAAAGACGAGGTTACGCCCTACCGAATTTCCGCTTAACATCCAGCTTTGCCATGTCCGGCTGCGTTTCGGCTTGGACTTTTGCGCCAACGCTTCGGCGACATCAAGTAGAACCGTATTCGGAACACAATCATCAATCACGCCGAGTTTTTTCGCTTTCTTCGCCCGAAGCTGCTTACCGGTTAGCATCATGTCCAATGCATCCGGGACGCCTATTAAGCGCGGTAAACGCTGCGTACCGCCCGATCCGGGGAGCAGACCAAGTTGCACCTCCGGCAAGCCCAGTCGCGTTTTATCCCAATCAGTAGCAACCCGACTGTGACAGGCAAGAGCTAACTCTAACCCACCGCCTAAACAAGGACCATGAATCGCAGCCACCACATGAAAAGGCAGTTTTTCAATGCGTGAGAATAAGGCTTGTCCTTGTCCCGCTATCTCACTCGCTTGTTCGGCACTTTCACACGCCTCTAGCATGCGCACGTCAGCGCCTGCGACAAAATTGTCCGGTTTGCCAGAGTGAATCACCAGTCCTTTAACCGATTTATTGCCCTCGAGTTGATCCAGCACCGCTGAAACGCCCTCGACAAAACTCGCTTGCAAGGTGTTCATGCTCTCGCCAGGCACATCAATGGTCAGCCAAGCAATGTGATTATCAGCAATCGTTAGCGTAAAGGCTTGCGTATTATCGGTTGTCATTATTCTGCCTCCAAGATCATTGCAGCACCTAGCCCACCAGCCGCACACGCGGTGTTAAGCGCTAATCCTCCACCACGACGTTTAAGCTCACGCAGTGTTTGAGTGATCATGCGCGCGCCTGTAGCAGCAAAGGGGTGGCCGTAAGCAAGCGAGCCGCCCAGCACGTTGAATTTGTCCATATCAATTTCACCGATGGCGCGATCACGATTGAGGTGCTCACGGGCAAAGGTATCAGAGGCAAACATTTTCACATTCGATAGGGTTTGCGCGGCAAACGCTTCGTGCATATCAATCAAGGTCAGATCCGCCAACGTGATCCCCGCGCGGTCTAACGCCATCGGGGTCGCATACGAAGGGCCCATCAACATATCTTTTTGTACGCCAATCGCCGAAAACGCGTAGGAGCGTATATAACCTAAGACCTCGAGTCCAAGCGCTTTAGCACGGCTTTCTGGCATCATTAATACTGCCGCCGCACCATCAGTGAGCGGCGTACTGTTTGCCGCGGTCACAGAGCCATGTTTACGGTCAAATGCAGGGCGTAATTTGGCATAATCTTCCAGGGTGGAATGGGGGCGCAAGTTATTATCTTGTCCAATCCACGCTTTGTATGGCTCAGGGTACGCCGTCATGACTTCATCACTAAGCAAGCCTTCATCCCACGCTTTACTGGCAAGCTGATGAGAGCGAAGCGCGAGTGCGTCTTGATCGCCTCGTGAAATTTGATGTGACTTCGCCATTTGCTCAGCGGTCTGCCCCATGCTGAGGCCGGTTGAGTATTCGGCGACGGCCGGTGGTACAGGGGCTAAATCTTTAACCGATAGCTTACTGAGCAGCTTTAAGCGCTGACTCATGGTTTTCGCTTTGCTTAAATCTAACAAGGTACGGGCGAGCTTTTTGCTTACGCCAATCGGCAAGACCGATGACGAATCCGCGCCCCCGGCAATTCCCACTTGGATATTGCCTGCAATCATGCTTTCTGCCACATTGGCGACGGCTTGAAAGCTGGTCGCACAGGCACGGGTGACACTGTAGGCATCGGTGTGAATGTCCATCCCCGTACCCAATACAATTTCTCGCGCAATGTTGGGGGCTTCAGGCATTTGCACTACCTGCCCAAACACCACTTGATCAATGTCTTTTGGGGAAATACTGCTGCGGTTCAGCAGTTCTTGTACCACCATTTTGCCCAAATCAACCGCTGGCACATCAGTGAAAGCGGTTGATTGGCGCGCAAATGGCGTACGCAGCCCAGACACAATGGCAATACGATCGCCATTGCCGGTTTTAAGATGTTGCTGAGACGTCATCACTGCTCCTTAGGATGTTCTACAGGTCTGACCATGATTGTAACCAAATTGTTACTAGCTTAAAACACCCGTTTTAATTGATTGGTAAGATTGCCAACAAGCGCACAGTTCCGTGTGCCCTGTACCGAGAGTGATTTAATAACAGCAGATTGAAAAGAAACTACGGCATAAAAAAAGGGGCTACACGCTAGCGTGAGCCCCAAAAAAGATTGGAAAGCAAAACGATAATCTGGGAAGTGTGCAGTGCTTTTCCCGCACCCAGATCCGAACAGAAAGTCATATCATTCAAAAAGGAAACGCCGTTCACTCAACCTCACGAGTGTCGACACATGGCCGATAACGACAGGATTAACTTTACCGATTTGCAGGGATTCAATATTGAAACAGATCAAACTTGTGCCGATTTTTCACCTAAGCTGAAATTAAATGACAAATCACTCGGTCTATAGACGGACGCATCGATAAAAAAGGTTCACCCTGCATGACTCGACAAGCCCGCTACGAGGCATTGGTACGCGCTTGGCACCGTGATCTCTACCGGTATGCCTATTGGCTGGCCAAAGATCCACATATCGCCGAAGACTTAGTTCAAGAGACGTGCCTGCGTGCCTGGCGATCCTTGGACAGTTTGCACGACGAGAAGGCAGCGAAAGCCTGGTTGATCACTATTTTGCGCCGAGAAAACGCACGACGTTTTGAGCGTAAACAGCACGATCATGTCGATATACAAGACGGAGAATGGGAAGATAAAACCCGTCCCAGCCAAGAAGCTTCAATGGAGCAGCGCTGGTTACATCGACAAATCGCCGCCCTCGCCCCGGAATATCGCGAACCATTGGTGCTCCAAGTGATTGTCGGCTTTAGCGGTGAGGAAATTGCGCAACTGTTAGATTTAAATAAAAACACCGTGATGACACGCTTATTTAGGGCCCGTGCACAACTCAAAGAAGCGCTTGATAATCCAACAGCAGGAGGCCAACAGTATGGACGATCTTGAATTTCGACGCCGTCTTTTGGCCGACCCGTCTGATCCCGAGCTACAGGCATCGAAGGCGGCCTCTCCCCGTCATCAACGCTATGCCGAGGATGTCGCCAATCTCGATAGCAAAATAGACCAAGCGCTTCGCGTTGATGTGCCTGAGGACTTAGCCGATAAAATTCTATTTTCACAAACCAACGATACCGAGCAATCCGAGCGCCGAACTCGTGGGTACCTTGCTATGGCAGCATCCATTGCGTTTGTGTTTGGACTGACACTCGGCCAGTTAAATTGGGGCATTACGACGCCGGATCTAAATCGTACTGCACTGGATCACTACTATCATGAACAGACATTTATTGCGGGCATCAACGAAGCCGCGACGGTTGAGCAAGTGAACGCCAAATTGCAACCTTTTGGCAAAGCCTTCAGTAAGTTGCCAGGCGAGATCACCTATATTAATCATTGCAGCTTTGGTGGCCAACACGCACTGCATATGGTGATGCGAGCCAGCGGGCAGACCTATACGGTGTTTGTGGTGCCATCGGCCAGCCAAGCGCCAGCCGAGAAAAGCGATGGCACAATGCACTCGGTCAGTCTGCCGGTACAATCGGCCAATGTCATTGTGGTGGGCAAGACCAGCGGCCAGGCCGCTCCACTGGCTGAGCAGCTACAGCAACAACTCACGCCCACTGCAATCTAGTATCAAGCTGCGGATTAATCAGCGACAGCTTACGCTGTTAACAGACAGGCTCCTGGACAACCAGGTGCCTGTTTTTAGCGACGATTCCCATTATCGACGTTAGCCAACCCGCTAACTCCCCTCTCTTTCGTTACAGCTGTTCGCTGAGTTTCCTTTCACCTGATGCGAATC
>NZ_MUFG01000008.1:0-95545 GCF_001996065.1 Salinivibrio sp. MA351
GTTCGATAGTTATGGCGACAACAAGTTTAAGCTTAGGGGAGCACTGGGAAGTGTTTATTAAAAACGAGGTAGCAAGTGGCCGGTACGGCTCTGCTAGCGAGGTTGTTCGTGATGCATTACGCACGCTTGAGGAACGCAAAACCAAACTGGATGTGTTGCGCGCACATCTTGATGAGGGGTCGGCGAGTGACACGTTTGTCGATGATTTTTCAATGGATGAATTGATTAACGACTTGGACACAGAATCTTAACCATTTCACTATTGGTTAGTGCGCGCATTGTAATTGAACATTACTGACATACGTACTAATGAAGCGATCTTCCTTCAAACATTAAAGTGTGCCTTGTTTCACGGGCAGTCGATGCGGTTTGTGTTACCTTTTTGGTGCTTGTGAGTGATGTGCCTTGTCACTCGGGACAATCACGAAAGGGACACCCATGGACGATCTCTCGCCCTCCGATCTTAAAACGATACTTCACTCCAAACGTGCCAATATGTACTACCTCGAGCATTGCCGCGTGATGCAAAAAGACGGACGGGTCCTATACTTGGCGGAAGCGAAACGCGAAAACCTCTACTTTAATATCCCCATTGCCAATACCACCGTCTTATTGCTCGGCACCGGCACGTCAATCACGCAAGCGGCGATGCGTATGCTGTCGCAAGCAGGCGTTCTGGTTGGCTTTTGTAGTGGCGGGGGCACACCGCTGCATATGGCAACCGAGGTCGAATGGTTTACGCCACAAAGCGAGTATCGGCCCACCGAATATCTGCAAGGTTGGTTATCCTTTTGGTTTGATGATCAAAAGCGACTGGATGCTGCAAAGGCTTTTCAGCTAGCTCGTTTGAGTTACTTAAAGCAGGTTTGGCAAGCGAGCCGTGAACTTAAACTTGAAGGGTTCGATGTGGCCGAATTGGCCGGTGCGCTCGACACCTTTGTGGCACGAACCGACAAGGCCAGCAAGTCAGCTGATTTATTGCTTACCGAAGCGCAGCTGACCAAAGCGCTCTACAAACACGCCGCCAACCGCACGCAAAAAAACGGTTTTAAACGTCAGCATGAGGCCGACGATCTCGCCAATCGCTTTTTAAATCATGGCAACTACTTAGCCTATGGCTTGGCGGCGAGTTGTTTGTGGGTGCTTGGTATCCCGCACGGATTTGCGGTGATGCATGGCAAAACCCGTCGCGGCGCGCTGGTGTTTGATGCGGCTGACCTAATCAAAGATGCCATTGTACTGCCTTGGGCGTTTGTATGCGCCAAAGAAAACGCCACCGAACAAGAATTTCGCCAGCAAGTCTTACAAGCCTTTATTGAGCACAAAGCGATGGACTTTATGTTTAACACCATCAAAGCCATTGCGCTGCAAGATTACTCTGAGGATGAGATAACGGAGCAGCAACTATGATGGTGACTTTTATTTCTCAGTGCGAGAAAAAGGCACTGAAGAAAACCCGCCGCGTGCTCGATGCCTTTGCTAACCGAATAGGTGATAACACCTGGCAGACGCTGATCACCGAAGATGGCTTAAACACGGTGCGAAAAATGCTAAGCAAAACCGCCAGCCGCAGCACCGCGGTCAGTTGTCATTGGATTCGTTCGAGGACTCATAGCCAACTGGTGTGGATTGTAGGTAATCGCCGCAAGTTTAACTTAGAAGGGAATGTACCGGTCAATCGCACGGAGCTGGACCTTGGCCACAAGGAATGGGAGCAGGGTTGGCAGCTTAATGAGGTGATCGTGCTGGCAACGGCCATGGCGGGATTGTTTCACGATTTTGGCAAAGCCAATGCGTTGTTCCAGCAAAAGCTTCGTGGCCAAACGACACACCAAGGCGAACCATACCGTCATGAATGGGTATCCTTGCGTTTATTCGAAGCGTTCGCTAAGGGCAAAAAGGATCAGCAATGGCTTGATGAACTCAGGGCTCTGACGCCCGAGACGGCTATTGAGCATGAAGCAGCGCTACTGGCGCAACTATTTACCGAAGCAGAAGGCTATCAGCCTGCTTTTAGTGACTTATCACCATTTGCACGCATCGTGGCTTGGCTTATCGTGTCGCACCATCGGTTGCCGGTGAACTATGATGCCGACAAGGCACCGGTTGAGCTCTCGCAAATTGACCAATGGCTTAGCCGTTGCTTTGGTAGCCACTGGAATGCGCCCAACGCACTTGACCTCGCCAAATATGATACACAGGCGCTTACCGACAACTGGCGCTTTCCTGATGGCACCCCGTTTTTAAGCCAGCCTTGGCAACAAAAAGCGCGTCAATTGGCCCAGCGTGCGCGCCAATATCCGTGGAGCGCTCATGGACAAGTTGATTGGTTATCGCAGCGGTTTGTCAGCCATATGGCACGTTTATCGTTAATGCTGGCGGATCATTATTATTCGTCGCTGCCTCTGGAGAAATGCAAGCCCAAATGGCGGGACGGCCATTACGCGCCTATTGCTAACACAGACCAGTCTCAAGGCAAACGCAAAAACGCGCCACCTAAACAACAATTGGATGAGCACAATATCGGCGTGGCCATTAATGCGAAACGCTTTGCGGAGAATTTACCCTCACTCAAATGGGCATTGCCGGCGATTGCCCAGCACCGTCGCTTTAGCCAAGGCGCCGAAAAAGAGAAGTATCGCTGGCAAGATATCGCCTATCGTAAAACCAAAACCATAGCCACTGAGTCGGAAACGCAGGGCTTTTTCGGCATTAATATGGCGTCGACAGGCTGTGGGAAAACCATCGCCAACGCGCGCATTATGTATGCGTTATCCGATCCTTGGCAGGGGTGTCGTTTCTCGGTGGCGCTCGGGTTGAGAACACTCACCTTGCAAACCGGCGATGCCTATCGTGAGCTGCTGAAACTCGGCGATGATGAGTTGGCCGTGCTCGTTGGCTCGCAAGCCATCCAGCGTTTGCACGAGGTACAAAATACGCCACACCAGTCCACCGGCGGCAGTGAATCCACCGAAGATTTTCTCGAGCAACTGTTTATTAGCTACGAAGGGCAAATCTACGATGGACGGTTGAAACACTGGCTAAGTAGTCAGCCTAAGCTGGAGAAACTGGTCAGTGCGCCGGTGTTAGTGAGCACGATTGATCATCTGATGCCCGCCACTGAAAGCCTGCGCGGCGGTCATCAAATTGCGCCCATGTTGCGTCTGCTCAGTACTGACTTAGTCCTTGATGAGCCCGATGATTTTGGTCTTGAAGACTTACCGGCGCTGTGTCGCTTAGTTAATTGGGCAGGCATGTTAGGGTCTCGGGTGTTGCTTTCATCGGCGACTTTGCCGCCTTCTCTAGTAAAAAGCTTGTTTGATACTTATCGCGCGGGCAGGGCGCAGTTTAATCATGCCCAGTTTGGTGAGAACGCCTCGACAAACGGCGCTGACAGTACGCCTGTGATTTGCGGCTGGTTTGATGAATTTACTAGCGAGATCCAGACGGTGACGAGTAAAACCGATTACGTGGCTTACCACCGTGATTTTGTCTCAAAACGCGTTAAGCGATTAGAGGGCGCACAGCAAGTGTTGCGAAAGGGGGAGACGGTAGACACCTCCGCGATTACCTCTTTGGCTGTTCCTCCAACATCCAGCGAACCTAACCTCGATTTTGGACCGCTAGCGCAACTTATCCATACCCATATCCATCAGTTGCACCATGCGCATCATCAAACTCATGCATCCGGCAAAACAGTGTCGATAGGCGTGGTGCGCATGGCCAATATCGATCCGATGGTAGCGCTGACCCGCACGCTGATGCAAATCTCGCCGGAGCCGGATCATGCGATCTTTATCTGCTCGTACCACTCCCAGTTTCCGCTGGCGTTGCGTTCTTATCGAGAGAGTCGTCTCGATGCGGCGTTAAATCGTCATGAAGAAACGGCGATTTTCGAGCAGCCGGAGATTCGTCATGGTATTGAACACTGTGATGCCAAACATCTGATGTTTGTGGTGGTGGGCACGGCGGTGGTGGAAGTAGGACGCGATCACGATTATGACTGGGCTATTGCCGAGCCGAGTTCAATGCGTGCCGTAATTCAGTTGGCGGGGCGGGTACAACGTCACCGTCAGCAAGCGCCAACAACCGCCAATATTCATGTGCTCGATCAGAATGTACGTGCGTTAAAAGGCAAGTATCCCGCTTATTGTAAGCCAGGCTTTGAAAGCACCGCTATCCCGCTAAAAAAAGGTTACAAGGTCACGCTTGATGAAGGACTAACGGCAATTTCCGCCACGCCTCGCATTCAGGAAATTCCCAAGCTGGAAAAATGCGCCTTTGAGTTTGCTTTGCCGAAAAAAACAGAGGCCAAGCCGGTGACACACTGGGGCGTACAAGAGCATCGTGCGTTGCGCTTTACGCTTGAGCTCACGGGCGGGGAAAAGTATCAGCCTGATTTTTTCCGAACCGGTAAGGAAGCCGAGCTTTGGTGGAATGAAACACTTATCAGTCAAGCCGCTGGACTACGTTTTCCCGGTAAACATGCTAGCTGGAGCGGCGAGCTGATCCGGCGCACCCCGTTTCGTCACAGTCAGCGCCAAGAAAGCTTTGTGCTGGCCTATAACGACGATGACACGCTGACTTGGCAACAGTTAGATACTTCACGTTATCCCTACCAATACGCCGATCACTCATATCGCTTTAAACCCGCCGAAATATCGCTAGCAGCCGGTTGCCATTGGTGGTCTGACGTTGATCCGGAAGCTGTTTATCAGCACTTTGCTGACCAACTGGGATGGTCGATTAAAAAAGCGAGCCAGCATTTGGGCGAAATACGCCTCGCGGCTGAGCGGGAAGGCCAAAACATCACTTGGTGTTGGCATCCACAACTGGGTGCCTTTCGGGAATAAAGAAAAATTAATGGAACAACAGGATRAAGGAAGCGCTTATGGAACACAGCCTATACGATGCGCTGCTGGCATATATTGAACAGCGCAAACAGGCGAAGCTTGAGCCTTTGCAAAAGGCGCGTGATAAGGCCCTAAAAGCCGCCGCCAGCCAAGAGCAAGAGGCGATCGCCAATGCCGATTACGCAGAGAAAGCTACCCCGATCGAAGCGAAATTTGAGCCAATTCACTGGGTCACAGACGCTGCGACGCGAGCCAAGCAAGTCAGCCTCGCCACGCATTGCCCCAAATTCGTTCACAGCGATGCCAGAGCGAGCAGCATGCTGGTCACTGAGGTTGATGAGAGCGAGTCTCGCTACCTCACCAGCTATTCGCTGACCGATAAAGCCATTGATGCGGTCGGCAATGCGGCTGCGTTGGATGTGGCACGTTTTTTAAAAGTCACTGTGGAAGGTGAATCGCTCATTTCTCAGTTACAAGCCGGCCATATCAGCGTGCTTAAGCCACTCACGGATGACGCCACCTTGTTAGAGACGTGGCGTGCAGGTTTTTCACTGGCGCTAGGCGATCAGGTGTTGTCGGCTCATAACTTGATTAAGCAAACCTACTTTCCGGTCGAAGAAGATGAGTATCACCTGCTGTGCCCGCTATATTCATCCAGCCTCGCGCACACGCTCTACACCAAGGTGCGCGCAACACGATTTGGTGAAAAAATAAAAGCGATTCGCGAGGCAAAAAACAAACAGTATTACCATCCAGAGCCGTTACAAGCGTTTCCGCGTACCGTTAAACAAACCTTTGGAGGCTCTAAACCGCAAAACGTGTCACAGCTGAATAGTGAGCGTCATGGCGAGGGCTTTTTACTCAATGTCGCGCCGCCAAGCTATCAGCAACAGCCGGAGGATCCTAGCAAGCAAACCAGTATCTTCAATCGCCGTTTAGCCTATCAAGCCAGTCATTTGCTTCACGATTTTCGCGCCTTTCTGGCAAGCCTTACCGAACGGGACCGCAACTTTGCTACTCGTTACCGGCGTGACCATGACTTTATTCTGCCTCTCACTGACTTGGTTTTTGACTATGCCGAACGGGTTCAGCAGCAAGTCCCAGCCGGTTGGAGCCAAGGCACTGATGATAAAGCGAGCCGACTAAAACGTGAACACGCACTTTGGCTGGATGTGTATAACCCCGACGCGCAATTTCAGCGTGAGCGTGAGGCACAAGACTGGCTGGGCACTGTCGCCTCTGATTTTGCCGCTTGGTTACTGCGCCAGCTTGAGGACAAACAACGCTACCTGCTTGGTGATACGGAATTTGATTACATCCGCAAAGTATTCCTAACCCAGCTAAAAGCGTTTGAACGCGACACGCCTCAATTTGAGGAGACCCGATAATGGCACAGTATCTATTGCTTAAGCACATTGAGGTGCAGAACGCGAATGCTATCGCAGGGCTGACTTATGGTTTTCCGGCGATCACGCACTTTCTTGGCTTTGCCCATGCGCTATCACGTCAACTTCCTGATGCCTTGGGGTTGCGATTAGGTGGCGTGACCGTGGTGAGCCATAAAAACAATGTTCATGCACGGCAGCCCTCAGGGTGGGGCGACTATGTCTTCGCTTTAACCCGCAACCCGGTTACCGCCAAAGGCGAAACGGCGTCGATCAATGAGGAGGGGCGCATGAGTATGCAAGTCTCTTTGCTGATTGAGGTTGAGGGGCTGATTGCCGGTGATAAAGCCGCCGCAGCACAGTTGGTCGCGGAGGTGAAAGATTTAGCGCCTCAGCGGCGGCTCGCAGGTGGACAGATCTTAGCGATTGGCGAGATTGAACTGCTCGCGGATGCAAACATGCAAAAAAAGGCGCTGCGCCGTATCATGCCGGGCTTTGTCCTTTGCGACCGACATGATTATCTCGCTCAACATCACCAACAGCTATTGCAACACAATGCGCAGGCCAGCTTGTTTGATGCTTGGTGTGAGTTTGCCATGTTGACGTACCACGCTGTCGCCGATGATGAACACCTACCTAACGACGATAACCAACCCGTTCCGGCGCAATGGCAGCGCGTGGCCAAACCCAAGCCTGGATATTTGGTGCCGATTATGACGGGCTACCGCGCAATTTCCCCTTGTTATGCCGCAGGTGAGGTCGCCAATGTGCGCGATCCAGAGGTACCGGTAAGTTTTGTAGAAGCGGCGTACAGCGTAGGGGAGTGGCGCAGCGTACATCGTCTCACCGATATCGACGAGGCATGCTGGCGTTATCACGGTGATTACCCTTGGTATCTTGCCCGCGTGACGGCAGCAACGCATGACGAACCCATTGAACCTGACGTTGTGCCCACAACCGATGACAACACTGACTTTGACCCTGACTTTTTGTAATTAAGGAGATTTCATCATGGCTGATAAAAAACTGACTACCCCCTCCGTCCTTGTCTTTGAAGCGAAACTGGTGCCTTCGGATGCACTAATGTATGCCGGCAACTGGGAAAAAGGCGATTGGCAATCCATTCATGTGGGCGAAAAATCAGTGCGAGGCACCATCTCTAACCGCTTAAAAGCGGCCACTGCCAATGATCCCGCCAAGCTAGATGCGGAAGTATCTAAAGCGAATCTACAAACGGTCGATGTTGCGGCACTACCGCATGATGCCGATACGCTTAAAGTGACGTTCTCACTGCGTGTGCTCAGCGGACTACATGTACCGTCAACCTGTAACAATCCGGACTATCAGCAAGCGTTGGCTGATAAAGTGCGTGACTATCAATCAGAAACCGGTTTTAAAGAGCTGGCGCAACGTTACGCACACAACATTGCCAATGGGCGTTTTTTGTGGCGCAACCGTGTCGGTGCCGAGCAAGTTAAGGTTGTAGTTACCGCAGGCGAGAAGCAATTTAGCTTTGATAGTTATGAATTCAGCTTACGTGATTTTGACACGCACTCAGATGTCACCGCGCTGGCAGAGGTGATCCAATATGGCTTAACAGAAGCGCATGCGCTTATTCATGTTGAAGCCTACTGCCAACTGGGCGAAGGGCAAGCGGTCTACCCCTCTCAAGAGCTAGTAATGGGCGGCGGTAAAGGCGACAAAAGTAAATTCTTGTATCAATTAGATGGCCAAGCCGCGATGCACTCACAAAAAATCGGCAACGCGCTGCGCACTATTGATACTTGGCATCCTGCCTATGACGAAGTGGGCGCAATCGCCATTGAACCTTATGGCTCGGTGACTAACCGCGGTGCGGCGTATCGTCAGCCAAAAGAAAAGAACGACTTTTACAACCTGCTCGATGGATGGATGTTAAAAGACAAAACCCCAACGCTTGAACAGCAGCATTACATTATGGCGATGCTTATCCGCGGCGGCGTGTTTGGCGCATAAGGAGGCACAATGCAGTATTACATTGATATCACCTTGTTGCCCGACACCGATATTTCGGCAGATTTTCTCTGGCACAAGGTGTTTCAGCAAGTGCACATTGCCTTAGCGGAAAACAAAATCGGACCGAATCAATCGGTCATTGCTGTGGGGTTTCCGGATTATCGCCAAGGTGATTTCCCACTCGGCCACCGATTGCGCCTGTTTGCACAAACCGAGGCAGAATTTGAGCAGTTAAACATTCATCGCTGGCTATCACGCCTGACCGATTATGTACATATTAAAGCGGTTAAGCCGGTGCCAGAAGGGGTGCAAGACTATGCCTACTTTAAACGTTGGAACTACAAATCGCCGCAGCGACTTTACAAAAATCTCGACCGGCGCGCGGCCGCGATTGCCAGCAAAAATGGCTACGATGAGGAGGAAGTAAAGCGTCGTCTGTTGGAAAACATTAAAACGGACGACAAACGCTGGTCGCTGCCTTTTATTCAAGTGACGAGCCTCTCGAGCCAAAAGCGAGCAGGGCAGCCAAATACCGAGTTTGCTTTGTATATCGAGCGGGAAACAACCAAACAGCCGCCAAACAAGGACCAACCGTTCACCTGTTATGGGCTAAGCCGACGCGAACCCGATCAGCAATCTGCGGTGCCGTGTTTTTGAGGGGGAAACCCCTCTTTACCCCTTCTTTTTGGGCTCTTTAAAAATAAACAGGAAATACAGTTAGTTACGGCAGGCCATTCTTAACAAGGGTAAAAGACGATTTTTATCCTAACGGCCTGTTGTTACTGACGATTATTACGTTATTCTATTGTTCACTGCCGCACAGGCAGCTTAGAAAGCCAAGGGGCCGAAGACAAAGCAGTGCGACAAGTTCACTGCCGCACAGGCAGCTTAGAAACTACGAGCGCGAGATCTGGCTGGCGGATCAACGTTCACTGCCGCACAGGCAGCTTAGAAAGACGGGTTCGTCTGTCGAGAAAATGCGCGATTGTTCACTGCCGCACAGGCAGCTTAGAAATGCGCAGCGTTTCGGCTTCGAGCCGCTTTACTGTTCACTGCCGCACAGGCAGCTTAGAAATCCAGTCTCTCGGCGTCCGTATGCCGAACCTGGTTCACTGCCGCACAGGCAGCTTAGAAACTACGAGCGTGAGATCTGGCTGGCGGACCAACGTTCACTGCCGCACAGGCAGCTTAGAAATAACATGTGCCCCATTGAGACGAACTCGTCAGGTTCACTGCCGCACAGGCAGCTTAGAAAACTCAGACTTTCGCGCAGCTTCAAATCACCTAGTTCACTGCCGCACAGGCAGCTTAGAAATGTCTCATATGAATAACAACTACCCGGTGCAGGTTCACTGCCGCACAGGCAGCTTAGAAATACAAGCAGCCGCACAGCCCGACCCGATGAGCGTTCACTGCCGCACAGGCAGCTTAGAAAGGTCAAAGGTGCGCGCGTCGGTACATGGAAGCGTTCACTGCCGCACAGGCAGCTTAGAAACAGCCGCGCCAGCGCATCGTTAATAGAGAGCTGTTCACTGCCGCACAGGCAGCTTAGAAACATTGAAGACTTAAACACCGCTAGCGTCTTGCGTTCACTGCCGCACAGGCAGCTTAGAAAAATGCGAACGCCAATCAAAGAACATGATGCAAGTTCACTGCCGCACAGGCAGCTTAGAAAAGTTCGAACAGCGAGGGCCGGACTGCCCCGAAGTTCACTGCCGCACAGGCAGCGTAGGTGACACAAGCCCCGGCACGGTGTTGGATATGTGCAAACTGCCAACGGGCGCCTGTCACGATCGAGGTTAATCGTTAGCCTCAATGTCGGATGGCGCGCGGCGCAAATCACACCAAGTTTGTTCGATTGAGTTGGCGCTTATGCCGACCTACACACAGGCAGCTTAAGTGTGTCAATAAGAGGCATACTTAAATGATTGACCCATATTCATTTTTTAACCATATAAACCGTGTTAAATTACTGAGCTGTATGAAAGAGTAGCCATACTTTGCCTAGCTTGTCGCCTGACAAAATGGAGTGTTGGAATGCGAAGAAAAACGAAGCGCAAAGACTTTGCAGCGCTTAATGAGGAGTTAGCCTCTCTGAAGCAGAAAGCGCAAAAGAGTGATGACAATCTCTGGGAAAGCTACGAATGCCAGCTTGTCACTCCCATGTATGGCGGCGGTGTGCTCGCTGGAGAAATTGATCAAGCCATGCCTATTCGCGCGAGTGCGATTCGTGGTCATTTGCGCTTTTGGTGGCGTATCGCGTGTGGTCCGGACAACCCTAAAGAACTACGCAGCGCGGAAGAAGCCATTTGGGGTGGTATTGGTGACCATGGAGCAAAGGCGAGCAAGGTGAGTATTTATGTTGACTGTCCCAAGAATAGGTTGGAGACAATACCAACAAAACGTCTCAATGCTAGAGGCGTGAAGTATCTTCTTGGGGCGGCCGAACAAACATCTTGTTTAAAAAGTGGTTTTAGGTTCACCCTGTCTATTCGTTGCCCAGACGCAATTAAGGAAGATGTCGAGACAACGCTACGCTGGTGGGCGTCTTTTGGCGGCATCGGTGGCAGGACGCGTCGAGGGTTCGGTGCGATAAAGATAGCGGGTATCGACAGCATATCAACGGAAGACATGCCCGATGCCATGACGTTATCTTTTGCCTCGAATGCCAGTGGCAAAAAATATTTCGAGTCAGCGGAAAATGCTTGGGAAGCGGCAGCGTTTTCACTCTATAAGTTTCGACAAAAAGAAGGGATAGGCCGAAATCAGGGTAATCAAGACAAACGTCCCGGACGTAGCTATTGGCCGGAGCCAGATCAGCTTCGGAGAATGATTAAAAAGCATAAAATTAATCATGAACCGGAACACCCCGCGGGAAATGCGTTTCCGAGAGCGGCATTTGGCATGCCAATTATCTTTGATTTTAACGATAAAACCCAAAAAGAGCCGCCAAAGATGACGCTGGCACCGCAAAGTAAAGAGCGGATGGCCAGTCCTCTTATTATTCGACCATACACGGATGGTGACCGATGGTGTGCGATAGCGCTACTTCTACCGAGCTGGCAACGTGCCTTATCAGCCGACTTGGACTTATCGCTTACATCACAACAAGATGAAGAGGCCTACCAAAAAAAATTATCGGCAGCACTAGTAAAAGAGTCCCCGCAGAACTGGCCATCTTCTGAACATGAGCGGGATGAATTGGCAAAGCGCATTCTGCCCATGAACGATAATGGTCGCTTACGTGCTACCGATCCACTCCACGCATTTTTAGATTTTTTCGAAAAGGGATAATTGATGACGGACTATTTAGTCGCGATCAGCGTTGGCCCAGTCCAAAGCTTGATTGAAGCAGGGAGACGCTCGCAAGATTTGTGGTGTGGTTCGTGGCTGTTGTCGCAAGTCGCCGGTGCGATAGCCGCCGAGCTAGATGGCAAACCACATTGCTGGCGTATTTTTCCAAGCCCTCATCTTAACGTCAGTGAGCAGGCTGAGGACGGGGAGCCTGAAGCCAACATCGCAAATGTTGTGCGTGCGGTTGTCAGCGCGAACGATGAACAAGCGTTAAAGCAACAGATTGCACGAGCAAAGCAGGCAGCAACCTCAAAACTCGGGTCCATTTTTTCTGACGTGTTAGACAGAGAAAACTTACGTGAAGTGAGTATCGAACCGGAATATTGGGCGCAACAACAAAACGATATTCTAGAAATGTTTGCGGCATGGATGGCATTTAAACCTGATGACTACCAATCTGCATCCCAGCGTCTTGGGGAGCTGTTGCACGCTCGTAAGCGAACACGTGATTTTTTACCTATGCAAGATAACCGCTCAGGGTTACACAAGTCGACGCTGGATGGCGCGAATAACGCGCTCACGCATGCGTTAACCAATAAAACCGTGGCGAAAAAGCTGAACCTCAGCCCCGATGAGGTTGAGAGAAAGAAACGTATATTAGGGCTGACAGATGAAGAATCACTGGATGCGCTCGGGATCGTTAAGCGTCTTGCCGGTAAACATGAGCAATTTACGCCATTTAGTCGTGTAGTCGTCGACCCTTGGTTACAAAGCTTATCTGATGACCATTTGCAAAGGCTTAATGATCTTTATAAGCCTTTTTATGAAGCGAAGCGCGTTACAGCAGTGAAAGGTAACCAAGGCTGTTATCAAAAATTTCCTTATGACGGTGAATACCTCTTTGCGAGCCGGCTCGAGGCATCCGAATTTGACGATGAAAACGCGTGTAAAGCACTACGCGACTTTTTAACCGATAAAAATGTTGTGGGTCAGTATGGAGAGCCCGTCCCTTACGGCGTGTTACTTAAAGCGGATGGCGACCGAATGGGGGAGTTATTTGCGCAAGCGGATAACCCAACCCAATCCATTAATATTTCAGATGCTTTGCATCGGTTTGCGAGTGATGTGCGCGCGATGATGCGGGAGTTTGGTGGTCATGCGATTTATACCGGCGGCGACGATATTTTAGCGTTCTTGCCACTACACCAAGCAATACCGTGCGCTCAGAAACTGGCTAATCACTTTACCGCAGCTATGGATGCCGTTATCCAAAACAGCTTTAACAACCCACAAATGGTCGCGCCGACACTGTCTGTTGGCTTAGCGATTGGACATTTTGTTCAGCCTATGCGCCAGCTACGTCAGCGTGCAATAGCAGCAGAAAAACACGCAAAAGGGAATGACGAGCAAGCGCCAAGAAATGCACTCGCCGTGCATTTGGGGATCCGCTCAGGCCATGAAATCACATGGCGTTGTCGCTGGGACGATTCAACGACACTTGATGCGTTTTCAGCCTTTGTTGAGGCTTTTTCGCAAGACCTAATACCTACGCGAATTATGCAAGATATGCGTAATATGGCCCACCAACTAAAATGGCTCGAGAACGAAAACGGGCCTGATATCAATGATATTCGTCGCAGTGAACTTGAACGTATGTTGGTGCGTGCCGCGTTTGCGCACAATCATACTACGAAAGAGCGAGAAAGCGGCGAGATGCAAGGGCGTATCCACACACTAAAAGAGCATCTTAGAACGCAGGCATCGCGTTATTCGTTGGATGAACTCGCGAATCAATTGATATTGGCTCGGTGGATGAGTGCGAAAACAGCCAAGGATATTGGAGGGGAAGATTAAATATGCAGTATTATCTTATCAAACCACGAGACCCTCTGATTATTCGCTCAAGTCGGCCATTTGAGGAAATATCGGATGCGCAGGCGGCACGATTTCCGCCTCCTTCAACGGTTGCCGGCGCATTACGCAACATTCATGCACGCAGTACGGGAAAACCGCTGAATGAAGACTTGTTGATGCTTTCGGTGACAGGGCCGTTAGCCGTAAAGATGCCCATTAATGGTAACGCGCCCAGTGAAGAAAACATACTGGTCCCAAAGCCTGCGGATGTGCAGTACGTGCATGATCGTAAAGCGGATACGGTCGTGTTGGCGCGATCAAAACCTGCAAAGCCCAATAGTGGAGAAGGGTGCGATCTACCCAATGGACTTTGGCCGTTATTAAGTGACACCGCGCACCAAGGCAAGCCTGTTTCCGGACCAAATTGGTGGTCGTTACATGATTTATTAGCGTGGCGAAGAGGGGACGCGTTAAGCGTTCAACAGATTAAGCAAAACGGCTGGACCCCGGCTGATCCGGATATACGTACGCATATATCGGTGAACAATCAAAGCCGTCAGGCGGAGTCAGGAAAGATTTTTCAAACCACAGGGTTAACGATGTGGCAAAGACCGAGCAAAGCACAACCGTTTCCTGACCAAAGGATTGGTCTTTTGGCAGGGATTGATGGCGACATCAGTTTGCCTCTGTTGAACCTTGGCGGCGAGCGTCGTTTAGCAAATATCGTGTCCTCGCTTATTTGGCCCACGAGGCCAGATGATTTAGTTGACTCCATTATCAACCGTGGCGCGTTTACGCTCACGCTTTTAACGCCGGCACTATTTAATGGTGGTTGGCTGCCGCATTGGCTGGACCAAGGAGCGCTGATGGGCACGCCCCCGTGCTGTCAAACGCTGCAAGTGCGCTTGCGTGCCGCCGCGCTTGAGCGTTGGTTACCGCAGTCTGGGTGGGACTTGGCCAAGCGACGTCCACGGGCGGCACAAAAAATGATCCCAGCCGGGGCGACCTATTGGTTTGACATTGTTGGCGAGGCACCCGACGCGGATATTGAAGCATTGTGGTTTGCCCATGTGTGCGATGAAGAACAGCATAATCGTAATGGCTTCGGCTTAGCGCTTCCTGCCGCTGACTCGGTCAATTCTTAACATCATTTCAAGGGACGAAATTTATGTCTTTTCACGTCTATCACTTGTTTAGCCATACCATTTTACATTGTGGCGCAGGCCAGTCTGTTGGCATTGTCGATCAACCCATTGCGCGTGAGCGTGCGTCTTATCTCCCGATCGTGCCAGGGTCGACGGTGCGAGGTGTATTAAAAGCTCACGTAAGCGATACAGAATCGGTTGCCGAAACACCTGCCTTACAAGGTCTAAGCGAATCAATCTTTGGTTCCAGCACCTCGAACGGCCGAGCAGGTGCGCTGTCGATCACTGATGCGCATTTGCTATTGCTGCCTGTTCGAACGGTTTATGGGATTTTGGCGTATGCGACCTGTCCATTTATTTTACAGCGATACAAGCAGGATCGAGAACTTGATTTCTCACTCCCGATGCCGTCAGAAAAGCAAGCACTGTGTCCAAATGATAACCCCAACCATCAAGATAATGTGATGGTGTTGGAGGACTTAGATTTAGACGCTCAAACCAGTGGCGATGTAGAACCTTGGGCGAAAGACATTGCACAGTGTATATATCCGAATAACGAAGAGAGTAGGGAGAGCATGCGCAAACGGATCGTCGTATTGCCCGATACCGTCTTTTCGTTTTTGGCTGAAACGGCCACTGAAATTCGCACGCGTATTCGCATTAACGAAACGACGGGTGTGGTAGATAACGGCGCACTTTGGTCCGAAGAAAATTTGCCTGCTGAAAGTATCCTTTGGGGCGTATATTCGGTAGATCATAACCGCTGTCATGAGCAATATGTGCGTGAATTGAACCATATCCTGAAAGAAAAGCCGCTATTACAAATGGGCGGAAATATGGGGACTGGCAGTGGTTTAGTGCAGTTCATCTCCCTAGAAGATAAGGGAGAGTAAATGATGGAATCACGCAGCCAAAAGATCGCTATCGAAGCCTTTGCGCGAATCAAAGACAAAGAACATCAGTCGTATACGGAAGAAACGAAGAAAAAATATGCAACATTAGCGCATAAACTGCCTGCAATGTTACTGCAAAATGGTTTAACCCAAACCACTGGATTTTTACTCGCCAAAAATGAGGCGCACCACAGTGATTTGCTCACAGATTTAAGGCTTATTGTTGAAGCGTTGGCGAATCATCAATACGAAACTAATGAGGATTTTCATAAGGCGATCATTCACTTAGAGCTTCCTCAAACGCTCGCGATGACGCGTAATGTACTCGCGATTGCTGGCTGGCTTCGACGTTACGTGCAAGGTGTGTGGAACATCGGCCCCGATGGTGAAGGTTTAAACCAAACGGCACTTGAGGAGAAATAACCATGGCTGCACTGGTCCGCAAAAAGGTAGACGCGCCGTTTTTTAACAGCAACTGCATCAATCCTAGTTTATTGCTTGAAAAGGGCTTGCTATCGCTTGACGGAGAGAATTCCAAAAAGGAACACCTGCAAAAGCTAGTCGCCTTGCCAGCCTCCGCTGAGTACAAAACGGCATTTAATCGTTGGTTTGACCTAACCGGAGATGACAGCCGATTTCAACAAGCGGCGTTCACGGTAAAAAATCGCCTGTTGATAGGCATGAATGGTAATGCTGGCCTCGAAACAGGGTGCTGTCTCAGCCGTAACTATGGCATGCCGTACATTCCCGGTTCGAGCGTAAAAGGCGTGGTACGTAACTGGGCAAACAGTAACCTAAACGCGTTTTCTGACGATATTGAGGAATTACTGGGCACCGACGACAGTGAACAACCGAGCCGTATCTCGGGCACGGTGACGTTTCACGACGCTTGGTGGATACCCAAAGACGGCGGAAAGCCGTTTGTGCTTGATGTGGTCACAACGCACCACCAAGCCTATTACAATGGCAGTCAAGATGAGCCATCAGATACAGATAGCCCGATCCCAAACCATTTATTAGCGGTGCAGGGTAGCTTTCTATTTGTGTTGGAAGGTGAGCCTGAGGCAGTACAAACATGCCAACGGATGCTAGAAGAAGCACTTAAACATGGTGGCATCGGCGCAAAAACCGCTGCTGGTTATGGGTATATGAGGCCTAATTTACTATTAGCGTCAAACCTGCAACGTGAGAGTGATCAGCGCTTACCTGCCGAAGTAAAAGAAAAAAGAAAAGCGGAGGCTCAACGTAAATTTGAGCAGCAAAAGCAAGATGAAGCCAAAGCTGAACTTGAAAAATCGCCTTCTGACATTGTTAATGAGTTGAGCTTGCATTATAAAACCCAACGGGACAGCCAAGATTATCAGAAAAAGATAGAAGCTTGGATTGATAGCGCAATAGAGAATTGGCAGTTAGAAGATAGACACCTACTGGCATCCTGCCTTGAGGGCGCTGGTTATATTCCTAGCAAGAAAAAGAAAAACCACCCAATTCGTAAAGCGCGATTAAATCAGTTAAAGGGAGTGAAATAATATGCCCCAAAAGTGGAGCTTGCCAGAGCTGCTAGACAACTTGCATCAAGATGTACAACACCAACTATCTACGGTAAGAAAGTCTTTTCAGCACTCAGTAGTGAAAGGTGATGGGGCTGAAAACGTATGGATTGATTTGTTTAATCAGTATCTTCCCGAGCGCTATCGTGCAAGTCGTGCATTTGTTGTGGATAGCAAAAACCAATTTAGTGAACAAATTGATGTAGTGATTTACGATCGGCAATATTCACCCTTTATTTTTAATTATGCTGAGCAGCTCATTATTCCTGCTGAGAGTGTTTATGCGGTGTTTGAAGTAAAGCAGACGCTGAATAAAGCCAACCTAGAAGCAGCAGAGAAAAAGGTTGCGAGTGTCAGAAAGCTGTATCGCACCAGCTTACCCATACCTCATGCAGGCGGAGAATATCCACCTAAAGCGCCTATAGCTATTATCGGTGGATTCTTAGCACTTGAAAACCAATTAGCTCAAGATGAAACACTGAGATGTCACTTACCTAAAGAAAGTGAGCAGAAAGGTTACCTAAATATTGGTTGTGCCGCAGATGATTGTTTTTTCTTCCACGATAAGATCAGTGATGGAGTAAAGATCATTAAGGAGCCTAAGCCTACGACAGCCTTTTTATTTGAGCTCCTATCACAACTACAAAGCTGTGGCACAGTTCCGATGATAAATATACATGCGTATGCTAAATGGCTGAGTAAAGATTGCTAAGATCCTGTTTTTATAGGCATATGTACCCTAGAGTAACGATGCCGCTAGTGTCGATTCGGCGTCGCGCCGATGATCTTTAAATCCGCTTTTCTGCGCTTTTTCATTGTCGCGTAGAAATTCTCGTGGGAGCTAATATTAAGCAGGTAGAGCTCGAGTTTGTTTTCAACCCAAGCGTAGCCAAGCAACACCTCTTGCCTGTCGAGCTTGAACTTGTGCACCCAAAGATAAGAGAGATCGCCTTTTTTCTGGCTGCCGAGTGTGGGCTCTTCAATGATTCTATCTATCTGGTCCTCGACCACTTCACATTGCGCGTCGGACAGCTTGTTCATCTGCTTTTCAAAAACACGAGAGACGAAAACATCAATCTGATTGTCGTGGGGTCCGTCGCTCATAACGTTTTACCTTACCAAGTTTGACTTCTTCAGATGCAATCAGGGCTTCTTGCACAAAGCTATWGGGTAAATCAGGGTTCTCAGTCATGATTTTCCCAATTTTTGCCCAATACTCAATTTGCTTGGGCACAGAGCGCATTTCAGCTTCTGCATGCACTTTTACATCTGACACAAACTCATCATCTAACCGTACACTGGTTGGCATGATTCATTACCTCGCTTATATGTCTGTACAAGCCACTATGCGACAAAATATCGCGCCTTGCAACATATTTAGAACTGGCACATCTGGCGTGACTTAAGACGGCTCTGCTTCAACATATGTGATAATTTGATACCCTTGCGACCCTGCTTTTTTGGCCGTTCAAAAATAAACAATAAATACAAAGCGTTACGGAAACCGATTTTTAACAAGGGTAAAAGACGATTTTTATCCTAACGGCCTGTTGTAACAGATGATTGTTAGGTTATTCTATAGTTCACTGCCGCACAGGCAGCTTAGAGAGCCCACGTTGCGGTCTCGTCGAGCGGATCGACGTTCACTGCCGCACAGGCAGCTTAGAGAAACGCGTCAACGCGCGCGGCGTGCAAGTCGATGTTCACTGCCGCACAGGCAGCTTAGAGAGTGACGGCCAGCCGTGGCGACGGGCGCCGATCGTTCACTGCCGCACAGGCAGCTTAGAGAGGAAGACGTCGGGGAGCAGCTTGGCGTGTTTAGTTCACTGCCGCACAGGCAGCTTAGAGAGGAAGACGTCGGGGAGCAGCTTGGCGTGTTTAGTTCACTGCCGCACAGGCAGCTTAGAGAGGTGCAGCTTCTTCCATCTTCATTATAAAGAGTTCACTGCCGCACAGGCAGCTTAGAGATGATCAAGTATCGATTCATCGCAGCGGAAGGCGTTCACTGCCGCACAGGCAGCTTAGAGAAGCCGGATTGATTGTTCCTTGCCACAAGCCACGTTCACTGCCGCACAGGCAGCTTAGAGATCAAAACAAACATCATCGTGATATTGCGCGAAGTTCACTGCCGCACAGGCAGCTTAGAGATCGACAAGATCATAAAAACACACATGCCAGCGGTTCACTGCCGCACAGGCAGCTTAGAGAGTTATCTTCGCGCGTGACGTTGATTTCTTCGAGTTCACTGCCGCACAGGCAGCTTAGAGAACTTCGTCAGCTTTGAAAAATAATACCAAATCGTTCACTGCCGCACAGGCAGCTTAGAGAGTTAAAAATCCTAGCACGTTTTTTGCATTCATGTTCACTGCCGCACAGGCAGCTTAGAAAATGACGCAATGACACTGTTCTAGGTCCAGTGAGTTCACTGCCGCATAGGCAGCTTAGAAAAAGACGGCGAAACATTTGGTGCACAAGTTGGCGTTCACTGCCGCATAGGCAGCTTAGAAAATTTCGATTGGGCGATTTCGCCATAACGGTTTGTTCACTGCCGCATAGGCAGCTTAGAAAAGAGTCATTTGAAGTAATCGGCAAGCTAACGCGTTCACTGCCGCACAGGCAGCTTAGAAATAAGCGGCGATGACGTTTTGCTCATTGAGCAAGTTCACTGCCGCACAGGCAGCTTAGAAAGCTTTGATGATGCGTGAATGCGCAGTGAAATCAGTTCACTGCCGCACAGGCAGCTTAGAAAATTTCCACCACATCGCCAATGGCGGCTGCTTTGTTCACTGCCGCATAGGCAGCTTAGAAATACAGCCATCACTTAACCTCTTGCCAAATCGCGTTCACTGCCGCATAGGCAGCTTAGAAAATGTAAAGCTGTGTACCAGGGCCGAGCAAGTCGTTCACTGCCGCACAGGCAGCTTAGAAATTTAGCAATAGAACGAGGATGACGAGCACCAGGTTCACTGCCGCACAGGCAGCTTAGAAAGGAGATAGCATCAGCACTAACTAACTTAATGGGTTCACTGCCGCATAGGCAGCGTAGGTGACACAAGCCCCAGCACGGTGTTGGATATGTGATAACTGTCAAAGGGCGCCTGTCACGATCAGTGCCAATTTTAACGACGATGTCGGATGGCGCGCGGCGCAAGTCACACCAAGTTTTTTCGATCGAGTTGGCGCTTATGCCGACCTACGCGAACTTTGACATCGGTGGTGCCATTGGCGACCGAGATACAAGCCCCAGCACTGTGTTTGATAGGTGCACATTGCCAACGGGCGCCTGTCACGATCGGGGATTAATAGTTGGCTCCGATGTCGGATAGCGCCAGTTGCACTGCGCGCGGCGCAAGTCACACCAAGTTTGTACGATCGAGTTGGCGCTTATGCCATTGGTGAAGGAGACTTCGCAAACCAAAACTGGCCTCAAATGAGGCCAGTTTTGCTCGTATTAAACCTTTGAATGTGCGAGTGTTATACGATACGTCGCCGAAAGATGCGATGACCAACCGCATTGAACAACGCGCCTGCCACAATTAACCCACCACCGAGATAGGTCCAAATTGAGGGCACTTCATTAAAGATCCATACCCCAAGCAAGGTTGAGAACACAATTTGTATATAGGCATAAGCAGACGCTTCACCGGCTTGTTGGGTTTGCATGGCTTTGGTGAGCCCATACTGGCCAACCTGGGTAAATACACCGACTAAAACCAATAGTAATGTGAGCGATAAACTTGGCATCACGAACTGTGGCCACATCAGCACGGTCGCGACGGGTAGGGCAACCATGGGAAAGTACAAAATAATTACCGAGCTGTCTTCGGTGCGGCTGAGTTTACGCACAATCACATAAGCCATTGAGCTGCCTAATGCCCCCAGAAGCGCAATAATCACGCTAAACGTGGGCAAGGCCTCCGCAATATTACCGTTAAGGTTAGGTTGCACCATCACGTAAAGCCCGATTAAACAAAGCGCAATACACACCAACGTGGCGCCTTGTAATCGCTCTTTGAGTAACACCAACCCAAGCACAGCAGTAAACACCGGGTGAGTGTATTGCAAAACAGTGGCTTCGGCTAAGGGTAAAGTCGTGACCGCATAATACACACACATCAGCGCGGCTGTACCGAGTACACCACGCAGCAACAGGAGTTGCTTATTGTTACCCCATACCGACAGGCCTTTACGTTTCACATCGGTGTAGCTGATGATGAGCGACACCAGTGCTCGGGCGGCGACAATCTCAAATACCGGGATACCATTGACAGCCACGTATTTCACACAGGCGGACATCAAGGCAAAGCCAAGCGCAGACAGAAGCATAAAGCGGATCCCAACTGGGATCGCAGAGAAAGAGAAGGCAGGCATAATCATACAAACTTAAACAACAGGGCGACTATGATAACGCGTCTCGGTGCGCTTTGCTTGATGATTCGATAAATAAACGCGCGTCAGCGGTTGCCGCGCGTTGTCGTTGTTTAAACTGCCGAGGCATGCGGCGACGGAGTAATTTAATCGGTGTTTAAGTCGCGTCGCGCTATGGCCAAAGTTGGGTTAGCGAGCTTAGCAATCCATCGCTCGCGCCTTGTTGGCCCAAATAGTCGAGCACAACCGGCACAAACTGCTTTAACGTGGCCGCGTCGATACCAAGTTTTTCTGCTGCACGATACACATCACCCATTGAACCGATGCCACCCGCACTCGCATTGTCTCCGAGTAATGACGAAAGCGACGATAAATCAGGGCGTAAACTTGCAAGCTCTTGTTGATCGCTGCCGGTGAGGCCATTCGCTGCCATGGCGAGTAAGGCCCCGGCGCCACCTGTTGCTTGAGCTGGGCTCACATCCACTTGTTCAGTGATCGATTTAACGAGCGGAGATTGGCTCACCTCATCACCGGCAAATTGGGTTGCCATTTGCGTCATCACATCAGTGGTTTTATCGCCCTGGCCGAAAAGGGCATAGCTCGGAGTGGTAAGAAGAAGACTGGAAAGCGTTAACAGTGTGGCCGCGTATTTCATGATCCCTCGCTCGTTATAAAGAATAAGCACGTTACTCTAGGTATAGCGGGACTTGCCGCTGAATGGAAGCCAATCAGCGGCAAATTCAGGCTCAGTCTTGTGATCAAGCCACCGCACGTACTTTTTCTAAGTGGGCGAGGTACTCATCGTAACTGCCGTTAAAGTGGATCAATTGCTGGTCTTTGATCTCAATGATATCGGTCGCCAATGAGGAAACAAATTCACGGTCGTGGCTGACAAAAATCAAAGTGCCTGGGAATTGCTCTAGGCCTTTATTGAGTGATTCGATGGCTTCCATATCCATGTGGTTGGTGGGTTCATCCATCACAATCACATTGATATCTTGCATCATCAGCTTGCCGAACATCAGGCGGTTTTTCTCGCCCCCTGAGCAGCTTTTCGCTTTTTTGTTCACATCATCGGCTGAGAACAACAAGCGACCCAAAATGCCACGAACAATCAAATCATCGTGCTTGGCCGTACGCCATTGCGACATCCACTCAAACACGGTGAGATCGTTATCAAACTCGGCACTGTTATCTTGTGCACAGTAACCAATTGCGGCGTTTTCTGACCATTTGATTGTGCCTTCGCTTTGCGCAAGCTCGCCCACTAAACAACGCAACAGGGTGGTTTTACCCACACCATTTTCGCCAATGATCGCCAGGCGCGAGCCCGCTTCAAGTAAAAAGTGACCGTTTTTAAATAAAGGTGTCTCGTCAAAGGTATGGCCAACCTCGCGTAATTCGACCGCTTGACGGTGGAGTTTTTTGCTTTCAGTGAATTGGATATAAGGGTGCACGCGACTGGATGCTTTGACTTCATCAAGCTGGATCTTTTCCATGCGTTTGGCGCGTGAACTGGCTTGCTTAGCTTTAGAGGCATTAGCACCAAAGCGATTCACGAAGTCTTGCAGCTCACTAAGTTCCGCTTCTTTTTTGGCGTTGCTCGACAACAGTTGCTCGCGTGCCAAGCTAGATGCGGCGACAAAGTCATCGTAGTTGCCTGGATATACACGTAGCTCGCCAAAGTCGATATCGGCCATGTGGGTGCACGTGGCGTTCAAGAAGTGACGATCGTGAGAAATGATAATCATGGTGCACTGGCGCTGTTGCAGCTCACCGGCCAACCAGTTGATGGTATGAATATCCAAGTTGTTGGTCGGTTCATCCAACAGCAAAATATCAGGATTCGCAAACAAAGCCTGGGCAAGCAGCACCCGTAATTTCCAACCCGGTGCCACTTGCGACATCAGGCCAAAGTGCAGCTCTTCTTCAATCCCCGCTTGCAGCAGAATATCGCCAGCACGGCTCTCGGCGGTATAACCGTCCATTTCCGCGAACTGGCTTTCTAGCTCTGCGACGGCCATGCCATCTTCTTCGCTCATTTCCGGCAAAGAATAAATACGCTCACGCTCTTGTTTGATTTCCCACAGCTTGCGATCGCCCATCATCACCGCATCAATCACTGAGTATTGCTCATAGGCAAATTGATCTTGGCTAAGCTCGCCCAAGGTTTGTCCTGGCGTGATGGACACATTGCCTGCGGTAGGCGTGAGCGCGCCACTCATGATTTTCATCAAGGTGGATTTGCCACAGCCGTTGGCTCCGATCAATCCGTAGCGGTTACCGTTACCAAATTTGGCAGAGATGTTTTCGAATAGCGGCTCGGCACCAAACTGCATGGTGATATTGGCGATTGAAATCAAAAGACGTTCCTAGCGAATGTGCTCAACCAGGGCGTGTAGTCATGCCAACAAAGCATCTGACTCACGGCCAAGCGAGGAGGGTGTAAAGATAAATATGACTGAGCGCGCATTGTACAGAAGTGTGATTGAATTAACAGATTAACCTGAAAAAACCAAGGCCAATATCGCTGGCCTTGGGGACACGGATTACAAATACCGCCCTTGAATATACTCGCGGAAGTGGGCGGGGTTGAGGGTTTCGCCGGTGGCATCCTTGAGTATGTTATCGGTTGAGGTAGTGCTGGCGCGTTGCCAGATATGTTGGGATAACCAATCAAAAATGGGCGACAGGTTACCGCTGGCGATAATGCCATCCACATCCAGTTGCTGGCGCATTGCTTGCATCAATTGCGCGGCATACAGGGCACCCAAGGTATAGGTGGGGAAGTAGCCAAAGCTGCCATCGGTCCAGTGAATGTCTTGCATGCAGCCGTTTTTATAGTTGCCGGCGGTGCTGAGGCCAAGGTATTGCTGCATGGCGTTGTCCCAACGCTCAGGAATATGATCAACTTCCATGTTGCCACTGATCAGATCGCGCTCGATGTCATAGCGCAGCATGATGTGTGCCGGATAGGTGACCTCGTCGGCATCGACACGAATATAACCGGGCGCGACTTGAGTTAACACGCGGTGGAAATTCTCGACATGAAAGGCGGGATCGTTTTGGCGGTTAAAGGCAGATTTAGCACGCTGACAAATCAAGGTAGCAAATGCTTCACTGCGGGCCAGCTGCATTTCAAAAAACAGGCTTTGGCTTTCGTGCACGCCCATCGAGCGCGCTTGGCCCACTGGTAAGCCTGCCAGGTCCTTAGGCAACCCTTGTTCATAGCGCGCATGGCCGGTTTCGTGGATCACGCCCATTAATGCCGAGGTAAAATCTTGCTCGTCGTAGCGGGTGGTAATGCGCACATCAGTGGGTACGCCGCCACAAAATGGGTGGGTGCTGACATCCAGACGACCCTGTGCAAAGTTAAAGCCCAACTGCTGCATCACCTGCTCACCCAAGGCTTTTTGTTGCGCTTGGGTAAATGGCCCTTTGGGCATAAGGGGCGGCTGTTGCGCTTGCTTGTCGACTACCGCCTGGATGGTCTCCGGTAGCCATGCTTTAAGCGCACCAAATACCTCATCGACACGGTCAGCGGTCATTCCTGGCTCGTAGAGGTCGAGCAGGGCATCGTAAGGCGCACAACCTTTTTGGTCCGCACGAATATGGGCTTCTTCGCGCGCCAAGGCCACCACTTCTTTTAAATTTTTGGCGAAGCCTGTCCAATCGTTATCTTGACGTTGTTGGCGCCAAGCATGCTCGCATTTGGCACCCGCTAAAGATTTGGCTTTGACCAAGGTGTCAGGCAATACGCTGGCCTGCTGCCACTCGCGCTTCATCTCTGCCACGCTCGCTTTTTGCGTCGGTGTCAGTTGCCCCAATTTATCGTCCAGCTCTGCTAACCAGTCACTAAGCTCAGGTTGGGTGCTTTGTTGATGGCAATAAAGCGCGAGCTCTGCCATCGCGTCGGCACGGGCTTGATTCCCACCATCTGGCATCATGGTGGTTTGATCCCAACCGCAGATTGCGGCAAGGTGCTGAAAATGTGACAGCCGTTTGAAGTGGGCTTCGAGCTTATTGAGTGGTTCCATGATGACTTCCTTGTTAACAACATTGCCGGATATTCTGGCAATTTGTATGAAAAAAGCAAGGCAGCCACTACCGTTCTGTCAGGTTATGCAATAAAGGAGTTTGCAACGTCATGTATCTATTTGGGTACGGGAGTTTAATGAATCCGGCGTCACGGGCGCTGACCGGTGAATCTGGATGGACGTGCCCGGTTACCGTGACCGGGCTAAGTCGTCATTGGAGCAATGTCAGCGAGGCGTTTATTTCGCCTTTGGTGGTGTTACAAGGTGAAGGTCAATGTAATGGGGTGCTGGTCAGCATCGATCCACAGTCATTGCCCGACTTTGATCGCCGAGAGGCAGGCTATCAGCGGTTACAGTTAGCTGAATCAAACATCACTCTGCCCGAAGACGTGACGCTTGATGGCCCCGTGTACGTATATGTTGCCGATACGCAGCGTACCCCAGACGTAGACAAGCCGATTGCCCAATCCTATGTCGATACGGTCATGGCAGGCTGTTTACGCTACTCAGCGGATTTTGCCCGCGCGTTTTTAACCACCACTCAGGGATGGGAAGGCGCTTATCATAACGATCGCGCCGAGCCAAGGTATCCACGGGTGGCAGGAGTGAGCGATCAAGATAAAGTAGACATCGATCGGTTGATGCAGGCGCACTTGACCGCTTTTACAGCGCGCGGTTAATCAGTCATTGATTGTTCATGACAAGAAAAGGCCACCGACAATGCGGTGGCCTTTGCGTATTTATATTTGCATATTTATATGATGCGATCGTCGATGTGATTAATTCACTTCCACATAAACGAACTCTGGCGAAGTGACTTCCACGCGGCGGTTTTTCGCACGACCGTCGGCAGTCTCGTTACTGGCGGTTGGCGCTGACTCGCCTTTGCCCATCACGGTTAAGCGCTCAGCCGCAATGCCCGCGTCTAAGAAGACATCCGCAACGACTTGTGCACGCTCTTCAGAGAGTGTTTGGTTATAAGCGGCAGGCCCTTGGCTGTCGGTATGACCCACAATCGTCGCTGTGGCTTCTTCATGCTTAAGCAACCGGTCAACTAATGGCTGCAAGGAGGCGACCGCTTGCTCAGATAACGTTGCTTTATCAAAGCCGAACATTTCGGTTTCGCCGGCCTCTGAGAGCACAATTGATTGCGGCTCGGCAACCGGCTCTGGCTCTTGAACGGGCTCTGGCTCTGCCATAACTGGCTCTTCAACCATTGCTTCAGTCATTGGCTCACTGGCGGTGCGGCCAAAGTGATAGGTCATCCCGACGGTGACGAGGTTATTATCAACGCTTGAGAAATAGCCATCATCCATATCATTGATGTGTTGGTATTCTAGGCGAAGGTTGAGTTTATCGGTGGCTTGGTGATCAACACCGATCGCGCCCATCAACGACACATCGTCGCGATCACCGGCATTGCTGTTAAAGTTCCACATCGCGCCGCCCACTTTCCCGTACAGTGCGGTATCGGGCTTAACGTGATACGACAATTTGGGGGCAAGTGTCAGCGCGGTGAGATCGCCCGATGCTTTACCAAAGGTATCGAATTCAGTGTCAAAGCGACCTAAATAATCATAGGTGCCTTCAAGCGCAAACCAGTCATTGAAATCATAACCAGTAATGATACCCGCCCCGAGCTCTTGATCACCACAGTCGGTGTCAGACACACAGCTATCTTCTAAAAACGACGGCCCAATACGACCCCCCATGTAAAGACCACTGTCTTGCTGTGCATAAGCTGCGGGTGCGACGGCCAGTAAGAGGCCGAGACCTGTCACGACTTTTTTCATGCCACTCTCCTAATTAAGGATATGAAGTATCTTATTTTACGCATTGTGAATGCTTGTTATTGAGTCACCTTAGACCATGCGATCGCAACTGCCAGCGAGTTGGGCAGACGGAACATAGATAATGTGACATGGATCCTAGGCTAGACCTGAGAAGCGTGTAACACAATAGGCGACAAGCGATTTGACCATGATTTGACGTGTTTAACACAAGTGTCTTATTGGTGAGAAAATACTGACAGAGGCCGGACAAATCGCCGGCCGTTTTCACGTGATGAGAGAGTATTAAAGGGGCGTTGGTTATTACAGAATTGTGGTTATGATTTTGTGTTACCTGTTAGGCGCTTTTGTGGGCCTTGACCGCTTACAGGGCGACTAACTGAAATTTCGCGGCCCTTTTTCATGCCACGTTCGTAGTCATCGGTCATTGCCGCCATGGCGTCTTTGAGTTGCTGCTTAAATGTCTCTCGGTCAATGTTGGCGAACTCTTTATCAATATAGCTTTTGATCTTATCGTCGCTGTCTCGGGCATCAAGCTGTGGCAATTTGTCGAGTGCCCCCTCAAGCCAGCCCGTCGTGAAGGACTGAACACGGCGGGTGACTTGTTGGGTGCTGGTGCCTGAGCCTGCGAAGCTGTTACGAAACTGGCCAATATGTTCATTCATATCGCGATACACCACATCAAATGCAAACGCCGCGAAAATAGCCCGGTCGGCATCACCGATAAATTCAGCCTGCTTGAGCCCTTTGTGGTTGACCAATACGCACTCGACGCCAAAGCGACTATTGATGCCGCGGATAATTTTTAAGATCGATTGGTTAATAGACGCTGGCAACAGCTTCTCAGAGCGCGTTTTACCCATACTGATGAAGTCAATGTCGTCCTGATCGAGGCCATGCTTCCGCATCAGCCGCTCGGCCATTTTAATCGCTTGCGCCGCCTCGTTGACATTGGCGGAATTGCTGAGCTCTAGACATTTAGCAATTTTTTTGAGCGCTTTGCTTTTCGGATCTGACATTCATACTTCCCGATAACGAACAAACGCGCATTGTATCGCGTCCGCAAGCGACAACAAAGGCGAGATTATAATGGGCGTCTCGGCGGAGCACGTTGTTTGGCTGTCACGTGTGTAAAAAGAGGGCCAAAACTGTTTATCTATACAGTAATTGGCCACGTTTGTTACACTGTCCTTATCATTCCATATCGATAACGCCTGTGACTTCATCGACTGCGCCCTATATGCAGCAAGGGTTTGTGATCACGCGCCAGCAGCGTGATTGGGGCCATACCTCAACCATTGTTTTATGGCTTTCCACGCCAGAAGGCCCGATCAAACTCTGTATTGACGATCAGCACAGTGTGTTTTTTGTGCCGTTGGAAGAAAAAGCGCGGGTGGAGGCGCTATTACCTGCTATCGATCCCAATGCCTATTGCAAACCGGTACCGCTAACAACCTTCCAACATACGCCTGTTGCAGCCTGTTATTTCACCAGTGTTAAACGTGCCCGAGAAGGCCAGAAGGTGATAACGGGGGCCGCTATTGCGCTTTATGAAGGGGATTTACGCTTGGCCGATCGTTATCTGATGGAGCGCTATATTTGTGGCAGCTTGTTGTTTACCGGTCAGGCCCGTCAACGTCAGGGCTACCTAGAAGTAACGCAAGGCAAAGCGAAGCAAGCAGACTATACGCCCACGCTTCATCATGTCTCGTTGGATATCGAGTGTTCACAAAAAGGTCAGCTTTATTCGGTGGGGTTAGACAGTGAAAAAGACAGTCGCGTGATCATGGTCGGTGCGCCTCAGAACGATGCCCCGGCGTGGATAGAGTGGGTGGATAACGAAGAGGCTTTATTGGTCGCCCTGGAGCGTTGGTTCGCACAATACGATCCCGACGTAGTGGTGGGCTGGAATGTGATTGATTTTGACTTTCGCCTATTGGTTAAACGCGCGCAACGCTACCAGCGTGATTTACGCCTTGGTCGCGGCGGGGAACGCGCTTTTTGGCGTGATGGTGGTAGCAATAAGCCGGGCTTTATCAGTTTAGCCGGGCGGGTGGTGATTGATGGGATTGATGCGCTAAAAACCGCGACGTATGGGTTCCGATCTTGGGCGCTAGAGGCGGTTGCACAAACGTTATTGGGCGAGGGGAAAGCGATTGATGATCCGCATGATCGTATGGCCTCGATTAATCGCATGTTTCATCAGGATAAAATCGCGCTTGCGACTTATAATTTACAAGATTGCCGTTTGGTTAACCGAATCTTTGATCACACTCACTTACTCGACTTTTTAATCGAGCGTTCACGCTTAACCGGGGTAGAGCTCGATCGCGTGGGCGGCTCGGTAGCGGCATTCACTAACTTGTTTTTACCGCGTTTGCATCGTTCCGGTTATGTCGCGCCTAATCTAGCCAGCGAAGGGTGGATCGCGAGCCCTGGTGGTTATGTGATGGACTCCAAACCCGGCTTATATCACTCAGTGCTGGTGTTGGATTTTAAATCGCTGTATCCCTCGATTATTCGTACCTTTCTTATTGATCCGCTTGGACTTATCGAGGGGTTAAAAGCACAAGAGGCCGGTCAGGAAGCCGACACGGTCCCTGGGTTTCGAGGCGGTGTTTTTCATCGAGAAAAGCACTACTTACCGGCATTGATTGATGAGTTGTGGCAAGCGCGTGATCGGGCGAAAAAAGCCGGTGAAAAAGCGTTTTCGCAGGCAATTAAAATTATCATGAATTCCTTCTATGGCGTGTTGGGCTCATCGGGGTGCCGTTTTTTTGATCATCGCTTGGCATCATCGATTACCATGCGCGGCCATGAGATTATGAAGACCACTCGTGAGTTGATTGAAGCACAAGGCTTTGAGGTGATCTACGGTGACACAGACTCTACCTTTGTGTCATTGGGGGGAGAAAAAGCAAGCGAGGACGCCGATGCCATCGGGCGAAAGCTTGTTAGCCATGTGAATCAGTGGTGGTCTCAACACTTGCAGGAAACCTATGGTCTCGAATCCTTGCTGGAAATTGAATACGAAACCCATTATCAACGCTTTTTAATGCCCACCATTCGTGGGCAAGAAACCGGGAGTAAAAAGCGTTATGCAGGACGGATCGTCAATCCTGATACCGGCGAGTCTCATTTGGTCTTTAAAGGGTTAGAAACGGTAAGAACGGATTGGACACCATTGGCGCAACAGTTCCAGCAACAGCTTTATCAACGTGTGTTTGATGGTGATGATGTCGATGCTTTTATTCGCGATGTGGTCGCCTGTACGCAACAAGGGGAGCGCGATGCCGAGCTGGTGTATCGTAAACGGTTACGACGCCCGATTGCGGAGTATCAGAAAAATGTGCCACCGCACGTGCGTGCTGCGCGGCTGGCTGACAGTGAAAATCAAAAACGTGGCCGCCCTGAACAATACCAACGGGGGGGATGGATTGAGTATGTGATCACGGTTAATGGGCCTGAGCCGTGTATGTATCGGCGTAGCCCGATGGATTATCAACATTATATTGATAAACAGCTTAAACCGATTGCTGATGGCATCCTGCCGTTTATTGGTAAAGAGTTCGACACCTTGGCGCTACCGCAATTGGGGTTGTTCTAAGCACGTTTGATCGTTTGCCTTGTTCGGGCAGTTTTTAACGCGCGACTTGCAATTGTGTCTCCCACCCGCTTGAATGAAAGAATCAGCAGGGAGGATGACGTGGAACAGCTCGATTTCTTCGAGGTGCCGAGTCCGTGCAAAGGCATCTGTCAGGTCAATAACAAAGGTTACTGCAAAGGATGCTTTCGCAGTCGCGATGAGCGCTTTTATTGGTATGACTTTACCAACGAGCAAAAGCGCAATGTGGTTCGCTTATGCCACCAGCGTTATTTGCGCATTATGCGTGCCAAACGCCAACAGACACGGGAAACCGCCTTAGAGCCGGAAACTCTTCCACATCAGCCTTCGCTGTTTGATGAATGACGATTTAGCAGAAATAGCTTTAGCTTGTGCGAATATCCGAATCTCGTGTTACCAAGACACTTGCTTTGATATGGTTGCCTAGTTATTTAATTGACAGTGATATTACTTACTGGAATAAAAGCGACGGAGATTGTAATCGTTGGTAAGAGGATAGTGTAGGAGTTGCTTTGAGTTGCGTTACGTCAATAAAGAACGAGCGCTCTTCATTGAAGAACGCTCGTGCTAAATTATAAAAGACCACTAATTGATTGTGTTAGTCCTTTTTTCAGTTCTGGTTCTGCTTCAGCGAACTCTAGGTTGACTTTATTGGCAGTAGAAAGCACTCGTGTTTGATAACGTTTCCACTGCGTTTTCTCCGTAGATTTTACTACCTTCTTGCTGCTTGAGCCTTGCGCAAGTTGAGAATCAAGAGCCTCAGTAACTACGACACCATCAGATGCGCGCTCAGAAATCTGTAGGTCAGTGATCATTGAGTAATAGACATCTTCGACCATTGCATCAGCGACTAGGCCAATAGCCGCGCCCGCCAGTGATGCTGCGCCTCGACCTGAACCGCCACCAAATTGAGCTCCTGCTAAAGCACCACCAACAGCGCTACCAAAACCTTGAGATAAAAAGTTTTCACTTTCACGCAGGTCAGCTTTACCGACTTGTAAAATATTTGCCTGAATCATGTAATGGGCTTTGCTTGGATCTTCTAAAACCTTATATCCACGGCTTTCAATTTTTGTTTTGATATCAGATTTTATATCAAGGTTGGGCTTGTCTGAGGTATTTCTAATTTGTAGGAATACTGTGCGTTTTGATGGAGCAACTGGATCGAGAAAGACGGTATCGCTCATTTTTGTCTGTACGTCAAGATTACGCTTTTTAACAAGCGTATTTGTTGCGGAGCACCCAGTAAGTACGAGTGTCAATGACATTAATGCGGCAAGAAAGATATTTTTTTTCATGGTGATAGATAGTGTTTATATAAAAAGGGACACTATCCTAATCAACTTATTAGGCAAATTGGAATCTTTCTATTACATTTGCTTTCTGTTTGGTGATCGAGGTCATGTATTTTTGACACCAAAATGACATATCTGTTTTTTTTTTGAAAATGTCATGGTGGTTAAAATATAAAAAAGGCGCCCCTGAGGACGCCTGATCTCATTCCATCTTTATCGACACAGCGATTAGATGCGGATGAAGTCCATGTGTTCAACTTTTGGCTTGAACGGGTGACGTTGGATGTCTTGTGGCTTCACTTTTACTTCTTGGCCATCAATAACCAGGATGATGCCTTCGTAGAATTCAGGCTTGTCCATTTGGTTAACCACAACAGGGTGGTTCAGTGCGATAGATACAGGCTCTTGGTTGCCACCGTAAACAATCGCAGGGAATTTTTTCTGATGACGTAGGCGGCGGCTCGCACCTTTACCCTTTTCTGTACGTACTTCAGCTTCGAATTTAAACATAATTAATAACTCTCTTTAGAGTGAAAAAATAGCACTGAGCGTAGCGACCTAACTCAGTACCCAAAAACGAGCGCGGATAGTAGCACTGGTTGCGCGCGAAAACAAGCGTCATCGGTGCGCAGAAGGCCTGCTTGCGCGTGTTAGTCGGCTTCTGCAAAGGCTTGCCCACGACTTTGTGCCAACATCGCCTGCAATCTGTCTTGGCTAATAAAACTATCGACATCAAAGATCTTCTGGCGCAGATGCCAAAAACGGCCTTGTTTGCGTGCAATGACAAAATCAGGCGGACGAAATCGATGTTGTGACGCTGTCACTTTAGTGGGCGCGGTATCGGTGAAGGGACGATGGCGATCGACTAAATGTGGGCGAACAAACCGCGCTAAAAAGTCGTGTTTCTGTTTCTTGGTCGCAAGTGGCCAGACTTCGTGTAAATCGTTGCCATCGTTGGTGTGATAGGTCACTTTTAACTGCGGTTTTTGGTAGCGGTTTTTGCCCGCTGTGAGGGTCATATCGGCACACGCCACCACAAGCGCGTCTTTGAGTTTGAGTGCCTCACGCAGTTTTTTATCTGGATCGATTAACGGTGCGTCGCATTGGTGGCAGCGGCGGGCGGCAATATCGTTATCGGCGCCGCATTCATCGCAAAATTTAGCGCGAAACCGATAGCCGCAGATTTCACGCTCCCCGGTCTCGTCTTCAAAATCCCCTTGGCATTGGCGACCGTAATGCTCAAGTAAAAAGCCATTGTCATCCAGTTTGCCCCAAAAGCTATTGTTAAACCCGCACGCAGGGCAAGGAATGGTGACTAACTCGCTGTCGCTATCGGGTTTAGGCATACCAATTTCGGGCTGATACAGGTCGTAAACATTGCCGGCATAATCAAGGATAAGACAGTCTTTTTTTCCGGGCGCTAATCGCAATCCACGACCGGCTATTTGCTGATAAAGGCTCACTGATTCTGTGGGACGTAATATTGCAATTAAGTCCACATGAGGGGCATCAAAGCCAGTGGTCAACACCGATACGTTCACTAAGTACTTCAGTGCTTTTTGTTTAAACGCCTCTATAAGGCGATCACGTTCAAGACCAGGGGTGTCGCCGATGATCAGCGCGGCGCTGTCTTTAGGAAGATAAGTGATGATTTCTTTGGCATGGTTAACGGTCGCAGCGAAAATCATCACCCCTTGGCGCGGGCGCGCATACTCAAGGATTTGTTCGACAATTTGCGGGGTGGCACGCGGGGCATTGGCGACGACCTTATCGAGATCCGCCTCACGGTAGTAGCCGCTGGCAGTGCGTGAGACTTGTGAAAAATCATAGCTAAGAAGCGGTGCATCCAAAACATGGGCCGGGGTTAAAAACCCTTCATCCAAAAGATGGCTAATGGGCAGTTCGAAGACGCAATCGCGAAAAAAACGGGTGTCAGTGGTGCGGACTTTACCACTAGTGTGGTACTGATAAATCCAACCTTGTCCTAACCGATATGGCGTAGCGGTTAACCCGAGTACTTTTAGACCGGGATTGACATGTTGTAGGTGTTGAATAACACGACGATAACTGCTGTCTTCGTTGTCAGGAACGCGGTGGCACTCGTCGATCACCAGCAGCGAGAATTGGTCGGCAAAGGCGTCGAGGTTGCGCACGACCGATTGTACCGAGGCGAACACGACCTTTTCATTTGATTCCTTGCGTCCTAAACCAGCGGAGAAAATACCGCCGGTGAGCCCATAGCCTTCATACTTGGCGTGGTTCTGCTCGACAAGCTCTTTAACATGCGCCAAGACCAGAACTCGGCCTTTGGCAATACGCGCTAATTCAGCGATCACCAAACTTTTCCCGGCGCCCGTGGGTAGCACGGCAACGGCAGGCGATGTATGACGGCGAAAATAGTGCAGGACGGCTTTAACAGCGTCAGACTGGTACGGACGTAAGGTATACATAATCAAAAAACGGCCTAAGTGAGGCCGTTTAGTTTACTGACTTGTTCGCTCAGGTACAGACTATTTATACCCAACCGATAAATTTATCCCTAACCGATAAATCACGGTCCATTATAGCCGTTTCGTGAAAATACAATGCTGACGGCGTGGTTGGTAATCAAACTGCTCGTAAAACAGGCGAGCGCCTTTGTTACCAATGTTCATTTCTAAAATCACGGCCACACACTGCCTTGTTTTGGCTTGCTTTTCTACCTCAGGGATCACTTGCGAACCCACGCCTTGACGGCGCCAGGTTTGTTGAATGAAAAACTGATCGATCACACCGACGCTGCCGCCATTTTCGACACTAAAACTATAGGCTAAGACGATAAACCCGATCGTATCCGTTCTTCCTTCGTGCTCAACATCAATCAGAAATACATCGCCACGCTCGGGTTGTGACAATAGTGTGTTAAAGGTAGAAACCACCGGCTCGCGATCAAACGGCAAGGCCTCATGCTCATGTTGTTCGCGCGAGAGTGTGAGTAAGGTTTCCAGGGTATCGACGTCAGGGCGGCGAAGAGAGACAATCATGGTGTTTCCTTTTTATCACTGATTGGTCAAGACGACCGTATCATACTCGCCAAGTCGGTAGGCTCAAYCTCGGTGCGTTTTTCGATTAGCACGATGTGACAGACTCGGCGTCTCAACAAAAAGCGTTTGGTAGTGCTTGCATTATGACTAACGCATGTCACTGACAATGAGAGTGAGTGTATCTTATTGCTTTCAGTTTTGCCGCCAAATCTAGTAAAACTTGATCTGTGTCTTCGTGGCGATGTGACGTATAATCGCCGCAAACATAGGTGTAATGAATGGTAATATGCGGATAGATAAATTTTTATGTGAAACCCTAGGGGTAACACGAAAGCAAGCTGGCCGAGTGCTGAAAAGTGAAAGCGTCACTATCGATGGTGAGATCGTAAAATCTGGCGCCATCAAAGTCGGTAAAACCGCGGATGTGCAATTTGAGGGACGATCGTTAACCCTGTCTGGCCCACGCTACTTTATGATGCATAAACCTGCGGGCGTGGTGTGTTCACACGAAGATGCCTTTAATCCCACGATATTTGTTTTGCTCGATGAAGTGAACGCAGAAAAGCTGCATATAGCGGGTCGCCTGGATGCAGACACAACAGGCCTATTGTTACTGACCGACGACGGCCAATGGTCTCACCGTATCACGTCACCCAAGCATCAGTGTACAAAAACGTACCGGGTGTGGTTAGCCGATCCGATCAGTGCAGATACGGCGAGTCAGTTTGAGCAGGGTGTGATGTTACGCAGTGAGCAGCAAGCGACATTGCCGGCTAAGCTCGAGCAGGTGGGTGAGTATGAAGCCTTATTGACGATTCAAGAGGGTAAATATCATCAAGTGAAACGTATGTTTGCCGCAGTCGGTAACAAGGTAGACGCCTTGCATCGCGAATCTGTGGGTGCGCTTGAGCTCGATGACACGCTCGAGCCTGGCGAATATCGCCCTCTCACCGATGAAGAAATTGCCTTGTTGGCATAATCTTGTTGGCATAATTAAGTGTGACACCTTAGATCCCACCTAGGGCAACGATCGACCCGAAAGCACAGTTCTCGCTGTGCTTTTTCAATGTGAGCGAAGTAATTTTTTAAGCGGGTTTTGAACATCGATTTTAAAGACTGGTGTTAAAGATTGGTGATGAAAAGAAAGACATTCTTTCCCACTACGCAATAATAAATTGTTACACTTTGACCAATCTCACGTTATTTCCCTTTTTCCTGTCTTTTACGTTAAGGAGTGTTATGTCGCAATCATCGGCTGTTACGTCGTCCCCAGCGCAGTTAAGTTGGCTGTTAATCCTGGTGCTTGGGGCCATTGCTGCATTGACCCCATTGGCGATCGATATGTATTTGCCCGCCATGCCGGCCATTGCCGCGGATTTAAACGCGCCCAGTAGCGCGGTAAAGTCGACGCTGGTGGCCTATACCGCTGGCTTTGCGATTGGACAGCTTTTCCACGGCCCAATTTCGGACAGTTATGGTCGTAAACCTGTGATGCTTGGTGGCGTTGCGCTCTTTTTTATCTGCGCTGTGGTCAGTGCGATGGCCCAAGATATTGATGTATTAATGATTGCGCGTACTACACAAGGCTTTGCCGGTGCAGCGGCGGCGGTGATCATTCAAGCCTTGGTGCGCGATATGTTCGAGCGCGAAGAGTTTGCGCGTACCATGTCGTTTATTACGTTGGTGATGACGATTGCACCTTTGGCAGCGCCAATGATTGGCGGTTATCTGCTGACTTGGTTTGACTGGCGTGCGATTTTTTGGGTCCTGGCAGGATGGGCCTGCTTTGTGACCTTGTGCATTATTTTTCGGATCCCCGAAACGTTACCGCGAGAAAACCGTCCGCCCATGCGGATTGGTGCCTCGTTGCGTAACTATGCCCGCATGCTAAAAACCCCCTTTGCGGTAGGAATGATCTTTTGTTCTGGGTTCTCGTTTGCTGGGATGTTCTCGTTTTTAACCGCGGGCTCGTTCGTCTATATCGACTACTATGGCGTCAGCGCCCAGATGTTTGGCTATCTTTTTGCGCTTAATATCGTTTGCTTGATTGTGATGACGTTTATCAATGGGCGCTTGGTCCGCAAAATGGGATCACATTGGATGCTGCGGCTCGGGTTGGGTATCCAGCTGGTGGCGGGCATTGCCATTGCTGTTTTTCAATGGTTAGACATGGGGCTTTGGGGCACGGTGATCCCGGTGATGACGTATGTCGGTGTGATTTCAACCATCGGCAGTAATAGTATGGCGTGCTTGCTGGCGTGCTATCCACAAATGGCAGGTACTGCATCATCTCTGGCGGGTACCATGCGTTTTGGTATTGGATCTCTAGTCGGTGCAGGCGTTGCCGTGGTCTCTGATGGAACACCTTGGGGGATGATTGGCGCCATCGCGATTTGTGCGATACTCTCTGCCGTTTTCTACTGGACGCTAGCACGTAAAGAACCATGAGTTATGTCATCACCATTCAAACCGTTATGGCTGCGGCCTTCGATGAGTTAGCTGCCGCCATCGATGCTAAAAAAGTGGCTGATGCGCCAGCCGCTCGCGAGGTGTTTTTAGGTCGTTGGGTGGCGCAAGCGGTTAAGAAACAGCGTTTTCACCACAGCGTAAAAGCGGATTTGCAACGTTGGACGCAGCGTGCCCGTAGTGCCGGCACTCAAGCCGGATTAGAGGCCGAATTTCGACACATTCAGCAACTCTATACGCAGTGGTTTCCGGTCGATGAGCCGGCAAGCCCGGTCCAGCACGCCCAATTACAACAGATGATTGATAGTGCCCGCGAGGCGGGTTGGATGCTGCACACCCAGACGCCGATTGATCGAAAGATTAAGATTGTCTCTGAGGGACAGCATTCACTGGTGGTATGTCCTGAGGCAACTCAGGCGGCATTCAATGCAGAAGGGCACTTAGCTCATCCTCTTAGCATTTATGTGCGTGGACCAGAAATTGATGTAATGAATTGGGCGCATCAAGCCAAACTGGCACCCACGAAAGTCACGGCCTATAAGTCGATCGTTAAATATCATGCTGAATATCGACTTTGGCCCGACAATCATGCGGATTGCTTAATGGTGATGCCGCGGCAATCTGTGGTGAAAGAATACCGCTGATGAGCATTGAGAAACCGTCTGAGGGCGGTTTTTTCTTGTTTGAAAGCCACGTAAACTAGGCGCGTTGCCTTATCGGTTGGAGTCTGTTGTGAGCGCTGTTTCTCGTCCTTTTTTTGATGTGGTGTTTTTAAAACGCTTACTGTTAATTGCCATTCCCATTGCCCTCCAAACCATGATGTTTTCCAGCCGCAGTTTGGTCGACATCCTGATGGTCGGTCAGTTAAGTGAGGCTGATGTCGCTGCGATTGGGATTGCAGGGAAAGCAATGTTTGTTTCCACCCTGTTAATTTTTGGGGCGATGACCGGTGGCTCTATGTTGGTCGCGCAATACTGGGGCGCGGGCGACAGGCAAGGGTTTCGAGAAAAAATTGCGCTGACCGTGACCCTAACTAATGCCACTGCGGCGTTAAGTGCCTTTGTTTTTTGGGTCTATGCGGACGTCATTATTGGCTTTGCCAGTGATAACCCAACGGTGATTGCCTTGGGGCAAGACTACTTGCAGATCGCGGGGTTATCGCTGTTTTGCTTGGCCAGTGTGTCAGGGCTGGCGGCGGGGCTGCGTGCCATGCATAAACCGGGGATCAGCACTTTTTTTAGTAGCGTGGGGATCAGTGTGAATATCCTACTCAACTGGGTGTTTATCTTTGGTCACTTCGGCGCGCCAGAGCTCGGATCAAAAGGGGCCGCAGTGGCAACGGTGCTTAGCGGTATTGTGGAAGTTGTCGCCTTGTATACCTATTTGTACCGTCGCCAACACCTTGTTGCCTTTTCCCTTGCTGAATGGCGCACGTCGCTCTCACTGGTGGCAGTAAAACGCTTTTTGGCGCTTTCTTTGCCGACTGCGTTTAACTTTTTAATGTGGTCGTCCGGCTTGTTCATTTACCACGCCATTATTGGTCATGTGAACGAAGCAGGGCTAGCCGCGATAGCGGTGATCACTCCGGTTGAGTCGTTATCGCTCTCTTTTCTGATTGGCACAGCCAATGCTGCCGCTGTGTTAGTGGGGAACAACCTGGGTGCTAAACAAACCGACACCGCCTATCATCAAGCATGGCAAGTGGCGGTGTTTAATTTGATTGCAGGCGTCTTTATTGCCGCAGTGATGCTGCTGATTAAACCTTGGGTCTTGGGGTTTTTCCCCGCATTGACTGGTGAAACGGCACAAATTACTGAATATTTCTATTGGGCAATGTGTGCGCTGATTGTGGTTAAAACCATCCCAATGGCGATGATCGTCGGTGTGCTGCGTGCCGGTGGTGATGTGCGCTACTGTCTGGGGCAAGACTTTGTTGCGCAGTGGTTGATCGGTATTCCCGTGGTGCTCGCTGCTGCCGTGGTGTTTGAATGGCCGGTTTATTGGGTCTATGCGTTATTGGCGACAGAAGAAGTCGTCAAATGGGTCGGCTCTGTCATTCGGGTTAAATCGGGCGTATGGCTAAACTATCTTGTCGATGATGCCCGTTGATTGAAAAGAAGACGCAATGGGAAGCTGTCTACCTAGTTTTGCCCTTTTCTCAGCCTCTTAATTGGGGTACATTGCCAAATTAGTCAAACAGTGTGACCTAGTTCTCGTTTATTGCTGTTTTAAAACACTATGAGGGTGTGCATTGGCATGTTAGCAATTAAAGCGCTGTGCAAGGGATATCAGGACGGGGGCGATTTTCATCCTGTGCTTCAAGGCGCGGCGATGTCGCTGTCTTCCACCAGCCAGCTTGCGCTGATGGGAGAGAGCGGCTCAGGCAAGAGTACCTTACTGAACTTAATTGCTGGGTTGGATAAACCCGACAGCGGTGAGATCTGGCTGGATGAGACCCCTTTACACGCGTTAACCGAACGAGCGCGTACTCAGTTCCGTCGTCAGAACATTGGTCTTATCTTTCAGCAGTTCAACTTGCTTCCTACGCTATCGATTGCCGACAACATCCGCTTTTGTCGCCAGTTAAAAGGGCTCAAAGACGATGCGAATTTATGGCGGCAAATTGTCTCTCAGCTTGATTTAATGCCGCTATTAAATCGATACCCGGAAGAAGTGTCAGGCGGGCAGCAACAGCGTGCCGCGATCGCCCGTGCGTTATACATGGCCCCCAAATTATTGTTGGCCGACGAACCCACCGGTAGCTTGGACGAGCGCAACGCGGATGCGGTCATGCGTTTGCTAACCACGTTGACACGTCAGCAAGGCTCGAGCCTTTTATTGGTCACGCACAGTGATACAGTTGCCAGCTACTTACAGGGCAGCATTGGGCTGCAAGGAGGCGTGCTCAGTGTTCGGGCCCGTCGCTAATGCACTATGGGGGCACTATCGCCGCCATCCTTTTCAGATTTTGCTGGTATGGCTAGGGCTAACCCTTGGGGTCGCTCTGCTTGTTGGCGTGTTATCGATTAACCAACACGCCCAGCAAAGCTATCGGGAAGGTGCCAAGCTGTTTAGTAATCCTTATCCGTTTAGCATTCATCACACCCAGCGGACCCAACGTGTGCCGCAGGCGTTTTATATTGATTTACGCCGGGCAGGCTTAACGCAGTGTGTTCCTGTTGATCGCTTGCAAGTCGTGACACCGTCACTTGATGATCTCAATCTTATGGGTGTTGATACCATTGCCATGTTGCCGCTGTTAGCTGAACGTGGCGGTGATAAAGGGCGTGCAAACAAGGGGATATCACCGGTCAATGCAATCACGCCGCCTTATCCGGTTTATGTTGGTGAGGCGATGGCGAACCATAAAGGCTGGAAAGATGGGCAAATGATTGATCTGCTTGATTATCCAGCTATTGGCCCCTTGCGAGTACTCGACAACGATGCCCTGAGTATGGGGACGTATTTAGTTGCCGATATGGCGTTGCTACGTACCTTGTCCTCACACGCCGGTATCGCCGACATCCTGTGTGGGTCCTTAACGCAAGCGGAGCGCCAGCAGATTCGCAATGTGTTACCACCTGCGCTGACATTGACCAAAACACAGGCCACACAGTTAGGGCCGCTCACCCGTGCTTTCCATCTTAATTTGCTTGCCATGGGATTACTGGCTTTTGTGGTGGGCCTGTTTATTTTCTACCAAGCGATTTCGCTTTCAATGACACAACGACAACCGCTGGTGGGGGCGCTACGCCAACTCGGTGTTGATGGGCGTCAACTCTCTGGGGTTATGCTTGCTGAGATTCTCGCATGGGTTGTGCTTGGCGTGATGAGTGGCAATGTGCTGGGCTTGATGCTCGCCAATCAATTACTCCCTGCCGTCGCTACCACCTTGTCTGACTTGTATGGCGCTGATATTGACTTGGTGATGCATTGGCAATGGCAATGGGGATTGGCGAGTCTGTTGCTCGCGATCTTAGGGGCGATGATGGCATCAGCCTGGCCGCTGGTGCGCTTACTTAACACATCGCCGGGGCGCTTATCCCAAAGAATGACACTAATTCGAGGGACACACCAAGAGTATGCGGTGCAAGCGATCATCGCGATACTATTAGGCGTAACAGCTTGGGGCGTGTCTTACTGGGAAAGTAGCCAATGGCAAGGCTTTACGCTGATCGCATTAACCATGTTAAGTGCCGCCCTAGCGTTGCCCTATGCCTGTGGCTGGTTGTTTCATACCTTGGCGCGCTGCTATGCGGGCGCACGTTGGCGTTGGTTCTTTACCGATGCGGCGGCCAGTTTAAGCTACCGAGGAGTCGCTGCGATGGCCTTTATGCTTGCTGTTTCTGCGCATATAGGTATGGAAACCATGGTGGGGAGCTTTCGCACCAGCACCGAAACTTGGCTGCAGCAACGGTTAGCCGCGGATGTGTATGTTCGACCCGGCAATGCTTTGCTACCCAGAATCGAATCCTGGCTTGAACAACAAGAAGACGTGTCGCAATTTTGGGCCACTTATCGACGTGAGTTGGTCGCGCCCCAAGGACGCCTTGAGGTGTTATCGGTTGGTGATCGAGCACTAGAAAAGCAATCGTTAGCCGTCAAATCGGCCCAACCCCAATATTGGTCGCAATTACACCAGCAACGTGCGGTGCTTTTAAGTGAATCACTCGCCGCTAAATTTGACGTAAGTGTCGGTGAAATGGTTAATCTGCCCGCACCGATGGGCGAACGCTGGCACGTGGCAGGGATCTATTACGATTACGGTAATCCTTACGGACAGTTGGTGGTTTCAACGCATAGTGAGGCGGGCGAATGGCTAGCACAAGGACGTCCATCGTTGGCGGTGGTACTCGATAAAGAAGCTCCAAGTGATCATTTTGTTGATCAAATGAATACACGGTTTAGCCTGAGCAATGGTCAGGTGCAAAATCAAGCCGACATTATGCGTTATGCCATGCGCATTTTTGATCGAACGTTTACTGTCACCGAAAGCTTGTGTGTGCTGATGTTGTTCGTGGCGATTAGCGGCTTGTTTTTCGCAACGTTAGCCACGGAGCTATCGCGGCAACGCCAGTATAGCTTGTTGCGTTATTTGGGCCTATCAGGGCGAGAGCTCATTGCTCTGGGGGGCGGGCAATTGGTGATCCTTGGGTTAGTCAGTGCCCTTATCGCGATCCCGCTTGGCTTGGTGTTAGCGAGCATGTTAATTCATGTTGTTCTCAAAGCGTCCTTTGGTTGGACAATGACTATGAATTTTTTCCCAATGACCTATGCAACGACCATTAGCCTTTCAATGCTCGCCTTGATGGTGGCCGGGGCGTGGCCGGTTTACCGTATGCTTAAGCGGACAGCCGCCGCGTCGTTACGTGATGCGCAATAGGAGAATCGCCGTGAGATCAAGTCAGCGAAAGTTAAGCCCTATTGGCCGTGTAGTGTTTGGCTTAATCGGAGTAATGGTGTTGGGGGTCTTGATTGGGTTGGGAAAACAGCCTTCATCGTCGACCGACTTAGCGGATGGCTTTGATGTGTTTGGCCAACAAGATGGCTTTGCCGCTGTTACGCCTGATTATACACCTCTCTATCCGCAGGATATGGCCTCTCATCCTGCATTTGCCACGGAATGGTGGTATTTGACAGCCACACTGACGGATAATGCGGGACAAGAATACGGTGTGCAATGGACCCTATTTCGCCGTGCGCTGAGTCCTCGCCACCAAACAGGATGGGCAAACCAGCAGCTTTATATGGCGCATGTTGCTATTACGCGTGCCGATCAACAGTGGGAAGCCGAGCGTTTTGCCCGTGGTGGTATTGGTCAGACTGGCGTGACGCTGTCACCATTTCAGGCTTGGCTGGATGATTGGCAATGGCAGGGGGGCGATCAACCTTTACCGGCGCAAGTCCGTGCATCATGGTCCGATAAGGATGCAACATTGGGGTTCGCACTCCAGGTGGCTGACGGTGGCTTGCGCGTGAAACAGGGCGAGCAAGGATACAGTATTCGCCATGCCAATGAGCCGTCAGCGTCTTATTACTTTTCTCTGCCACAATTGACCATTGAAGGTCAGCTTATCATCGATGGTGAGACAATACCCGTTTCGGGAAAAGGGTGGTTCGATAAAGAATGGTCTAGCGGTGCGATGGCATCGGATCAAAGCGGATGGGATTGGTTCGGGCTTAATTTAGACGATGGTCGCGCGTTAATGGTCACCCAAATCCGAGGCAGTCAGCCCTTTATGTTTGGCTCATTAACGTATCCAAATGGGCGCATTGTGGCCTTAGCGCAATCGGATATTCGGATGTTACCTATTAGCCATGCCAAAATGCGCGAGGGGATCAGTTTGCCGATAGCCTGGCAGATACAAGTACCAGACGAAGGGATTAACATCACTACGCAGCCACTCAATGCACAAAGTTGGATGGCGCTGAGTGTGCCGTATTGGGAAGGGCCAGTGCGCGTGCAAGGAAGCGCAACAGGCCGCGGGTTTATGGAAGCGACGGGCTATTAATTGAGGCCAACCCAGGCCTGGGTTTGATGTGGGCGCCATATTGGCTGACGCTCGACGGTAATCACGCCAGGCTGGTTATCGCCTTGAGCGGCAGACACCGCAAGGCTTAAGGCAGCATCGCTGATCGCTTCAAATTGCTGCGGCAAAGACTGCACACCAAAAGGCAGAAAGTCTAAAATACGGCTATCACCAAAAGTGGCGAAATACAGGGCGGTGGGGGCGATACCGGTCTGACGAATCGCATCCAGCACACCCTCGCAAAGGGTAAACGATGTCGTTAAAAGCGCATCGGGTAAATCCCCAGCGTCTATCCATTCGGTCATTAATCGCTGTCCTTCTGAACGGCTAAAGGCATTGCCATAGCGTACTTGTCCCTCGACGTGCTGTGCGTGTAATGCCTGAAAAAAACCTTGCTCACGATCTTGAGATATCGCCAGAGCCGGTACTGCACCGATTAACCCAGCTTGATAGACATCGGTTGGGCTGATCAAGCGATCCGTCAGCTGATAAGCCCCTTTCGCATCGTCCGTTAAAACGTTGGCAAATTGTGTGGCATCTAAGCCACGGTCAATCGCGATAATCGGGGTGCCTTGCTGCTGTAGTTTCGGATAAAAGGCATTATCGGCCGGTAAACAAGAGGCCACAATTAAGGCATCAATCTTTCTGGATACTAGCGTCTGTGCAACCGTTTTTTCTCGCTCAGGATCGTCGTCTGATCCCGTAATAATCACCTGATAACCCTGATCATGCGCTTTGCGTTCAAAGAGTTTGGCTAACGTTGCATAGCTGGTATTAGCAAGATCCGGAACCACTAAGCCCAGTGTATGGGTCGTGCCTGCTCGTAATGCCGTCGCTGCGCGGTTAGGTTGATAATTATGTTGCTCGACCACCGCCATCACGCGTTGACGTGTTTGCTCGCTGATCCGGTAACGGTCGGCTTTACCATTAATCACATAACTGGCTGTTGTGCGCGACACCCCAGCAAGGCGGGCTATTTCATCTAGCTTCATAAACGAATCCTTAGTGCGCCGATCGTTATTGATGGCTTTGTGAATGCGATCAAAGTTTGCACATACCCGATCAATAATAGGCTTGCATTATAAGCTAAAACGATTCAGCCTTAAAGCTGAAAGGTTTCAGCTTTGGAAGTAAACCACGTCACCATCACACGATTGTTATTTATTGCGTCGTGTTTCGATAATCGTGGCTAGAATGAATCGACAGTAACGATGAGATTCATTTCATCGATAACGCGGGTAATTGCCGCCAAAAGCTGAAACGATTCAGCCAAATGGTACAGCGAAAGACTGTACACAAAAAACATTATCAGGGTCTGACGTAACGTGAATGAAGACCAATCCCTGATCCCGATATACTGTCATGACAGCGTGGTCTGGCGTGACAAACAACGATTAACCCGTGCACTTGGCACTGACCCTTTGCACTTGGCATTAAAATAAGAGGAAAGCCCTCATGCTGGCACTTAACGCACAAGATATTCATATGCAGCAACATGCTGCCTCCAAGCAAGACGCGATTAAAGCCATTGCCGGTTTGCTGACGCAAAAAGGACTGGTAGAGGCCGGCTATCAAGACGGCATGTTAGCGCGAGAGGCACAAACCAGTACGTACTTGGGCAGTGGGATTGCTATTCCACACGGCACAACCGATACCCGTGATCAGGTTAAACAAACGGGGGTGCAGGTTTTTCATTTCCCTGATGGTGTGGATTGGGGAGACGGAAATCTTGCTTATGTGGCCATTGGTATTGCCGCTAAGTCTGATGAGCACCTTAGTATTCTACGCCAGTTAACCCGTGTGCTATCTCAAGAGGGCGTTGAGGAAGCATTGCAAAAGGTTGAGCGTGCTGAAGAGGTCGTTGCGATCCTCAATGGTGAAACAACCGGCGCACAAAGCCTAACCTTTAAACCAGAGATGATACTGAGCGGCTTTCCAGCTTCAGACATGACTACCCTCCAAGCGGTGGGAGCCGGCCTGCTCAAAAACCATCATTGTATCAATCACGAGGGCGTGAGCCAGTTAGTGGCAGGCAATCCTATTCATTTGGGTCAAGGGCATTGGCTGCTTGGGGTTAATCAAGGCGTTGAACAAACAGGCGTATCCGTTGTGATGCCAGCAACGTCATTGACGCATCACGCGCAGTCTGTAAATGCACTTTGGTGCATAGCAGCGAATAATGCGGCCCATCTTCCTGTCTTGAAAACCTTAACGCAGTGGAAAGCCGACGATCAATTGGCGACCTGTATTGACCTCTCGCCACAGGCGCTGGTTAACGCATGCAGTCCCCAGACGTCAACAGGGGCATCGCCAGCGGCGGCGTCGACCGATGAACGTCAAAAAGCGACCGATAAAGCGATTCAAGAAGGTGAAAACGGTACATTTACCATCACCAATACGCATGGTTTGCATGCACGTCCAGGGGCAATGTTGGTCAACACCGCGAAAAAATTTGATGCGGATATTCAAGTTGCCAATGCGTCTACCCAATCAGACTCGGTCAATGCGAAGAGCTTGATGAAAGTGATTGCCTTAGGGGTAAAACATGGCCATCAGTTGCACTTTACCGCGCAAGGTTCGGATGCAGCGCAGGCGATTTCTGCACTCGGGAATGCCATTAAAGACGGATTAGGAGAACACGCATGAGTGCCATCTTAACCGTCACCTTTAATCCAGCTCTCGATATGACAGGAAGTGTCGGGGTATTGCAACCGGGTGATGTCAACTTGGTGCAAAACTATACCCTGCATCCTGCAGGAAAAGGCGTCAATATTGCACGTGTGTTAAGCGATTTAGGGGCCACGGTGTCGGTCTCTGGCTTTCTCGGTGCAGACAATCAAGACCCATTTTCCCAGCTTTTTGCTGAACAGGGCGTTGCCGATCACTTTTTGCGCGTGCCAGGGGTAAGCCGTACCAATGTCAAGCTGGTAGAAAATACAGGCCGGGTAACGGATTTAAATTTTCCCGGCATGGCGGTAGACCCGACTCATATTGATGCGTTGACCGAGACCTTGCTCGCATTGGCAGCAAGCCATGAATGGATCGTATTGGCGGGCAGTTTACCGCCAGGTGTCACCACCGAACAGCTGGTGATGTGGATTAGCACTTTGCGAGAAGCGGGCAAAAAAGTGGTCGTCGACACCAGTCAACACGCGCTTCGTGCTGCCATTGATGCAACGCCTTGGTTGGTTAAGCCCAATGAAGCGGAGTTAGCACAGTGTCTTAATGAATCTATCAGTAATGAGCAACCTGTTTTATTAGCGCGTGGTGAACAGCTCTTTAACCAAGGGATCGCTAACGTTGTCATTTCGCGTGGGGTTGATGGGGTATTGTGGCGCGATCATCAAGGCTGGCTAAAAGCCGTGGCGCCGGCCCAGCAGGTGGTGAGTACCGTTGGTGCGGGGGACTCCTTGGTCGCGGGTCTGGTCTCTGGCTGTCAAGCTGGGCTGAGTAAAGAAACGGCACTTCGCCGTGCCGTTGCCATATCGGCGCTTGCCGTCACTCAAGTGGGAGTGGGGGTGAGCAATCATGAAAACGTGAATCAATTATCCGAACAAATCAGCGTGTCGCCTGTTGAGTTGTCAGTGCATGCGCAATAAAAACCAATCCATAAGTGGGGTAGAAGGTATGAATCTGGTCATTGTTACGGCATGCCCTAGTGGTGTCGCCAATACCGTTATTGCGGCGGGGCTTCTCGAGCAAGCCGTCGATGCAAAAGGATGGACGGCACAAATAGAGTGTCAGTCGAGTGTCCAATCGACAAAAGTATTGTCAGCCGCAGAGATAGAACACGCCGATCGCGTGCTGCTCGTTGGCGATCCGAAAGAGACGGCRCGCTTTAATGGTAAACCTGTTTACCAAGCAAGCCTTGATGAAGTCATGATGGACGCGCAGGCCGTGTTGACGGCGGTATCGAATCAGGCCCAGCCTTATGAGGCTTCCGTATCCAGTAAAAGTGGTGACGAACAACCGGTTCGTATTGTCGGGATCACGGCTTGTCCGACGGGCGTTGCCCATACCTTCATGGCCGCTGAAGCGATTGAAGAAGCCGCGAAGGCGAGAGGGTATCAGGTTAAGATCGAGACACGTGGCTCGGTGGGGGCAAAAAATAACTTAACTGACCAAGACATTGAACAAGCGGATCTTGTCTTTATCGCGGCGGATATTGAGGTCGATCTCAGTCGCTTTGCCGGTAAACGTTTATATAAAACCAGTACTGGGAGCGCGTTGAAAAAAGCGGCACAAAGTTTGGATGATGCTTTGGCGAACGCCCATGTTCACCAAGCCGGACAAACCAATACCGCGAATAGCACTGCAAACCAAGGTGAACGGAGTGGCGTTTATAAACACCTTATGACCGGGGTGTCACACATGTTGCCTTTGGTTGTGGCCGGGGGGCTAGCCATTGCGCTCTCGTTTGTGTTTGGTATTGAGGCGTTTAAAGAAGAAGGGACGCTTGCAGCGGCCTTAATGGAAATTGGCGGTGGTAGCGCGTTTGCGCTGATGGTCCCGGTACTGGCGGGCTTTATTGCCTTTTCTATCGCGGATCGTCCGGGCCTGGCACCAGGGCTTATCGGTGGTATGCTTGCAGCCTCAACAGGCGCGGGTTTCTTAGGGGGTATTCTGGCTGGTTTCATTGCCGGTTACAGCGCTAAATTCGTTGCGGACAAAGTCAGCTTACCGGCTTCAATGGAGGCGCTCAAACCCATATTGGTGATCCCGTTATTGGCCAGTTTATTTACCGGTTTGGTGATGATCTATGTGGTAGGTGGCCCCGTTTCGGTGGCGATGGAAAGTTTAACAACCTTCTTGCAAAGCATGAATTCAACCAATGCCGTCATCTTAGGCGTGTTACTCGGCGCCATGATGTGCTTTGATCTCGGTGGCCCGGTGAATAAAGCCGCGTATACGTTTGGCGTTGGATTGATTGAAAGTGGTACCTACATGCCAATGGCTGCCATTATGGCTGCAGGCATGGTGCCGGCATTAGGAATGGGTTTATCGACTTTCCTTGCCAAACGCAAGTTTAACGATGCCGAACAAGAAGCAGGTAAAGCGTCATTCGTTTTAGGACTGTGCTTTATTTCAGAAGGCGCGATTCCGTTTGCAGCGAAAGACCCGATGCGTGTTATTCCATCGTGTATTGCCGGTGGCGCATTAACGGGGGCGATCTCAATGTTGATTGGCGCGAAATTAATGGCGCCGCACGGTGGCTTGTTTGTCTTGCTCATCCCAAATGCGATTAGCCCTGTCTTGCTTTATCTCGCCGCCATTACGGCCGGTACCTTGGTGACAGGTTTAGTCTATGCGTTGATTAAGCCGGTGAGCCAAGCATCACCATTGACGGCAACCCAGTCGTCTTAGTCAGACCTAAACGCGCACGTAAAAAAGGCCCTTGATGGGCCTTTTGTTGTTTATGATAACGCTGTGTTGCTTATGATAACGATTCCGGCTGAGGGACCACAGGATAGCGAACCCCCATCATTTGCTCCATACAATGGATGACCTGACAGCTGTATCCAAACTCGTTGTCATACCAAATGTACAGTACGCAGCGGTTACCCTCGGCAATCGTCGCCTGGCTATCTACCACGCCAGCAAAGCGAGATCCAATCAAATCACTCGAGACGAGTTCGGTGGATTGGGTATAATCGATTTGGCCTGAAAGCGGCGAGTAGAGCGCGACGTCTTGCAGGTACGCGTTGATTTCATCTTTGTTGGTGGCGTGATTGAGGTTGAGGTTTGCAATCGCCATCGAGACATTCGGGGTTGGGACACGCACTGAGTTGCCAGTGAGTTTTCCTTTTAGTTCCGGCAATGCTTTTGCTACCGCGCTTGCTGCGCCCGTCGACGTCAGTACCATGTTGAGTGATGCTGAACGACCACGTCGATCGCCTTTGTGGTAGTTGTCTATTAAGTTTTGATCATTGGTAAACGAATGGACGGTTTCAATATGACCACTATCAATGCCAAATTTATCCTGCATGGCTTTGAGCACTGGGGTAATCGCATTGGTGGTGCAACTGGCGGCGGAGATAATTTTGTCATCGTGACCAATGACATCATGATTGACACCGAACACCACATTTTTAAGCGCGCCCTTACCTGGGGCGGTTAGCAAGACTTTGTCTGTCCCTTTGCTATCAAGATGCTGACCGAGTCCTTCTTCATCACGCCACATCCCCGTATTATCGACCACTAAGGCATGGTGAATGCCATACTGGGTATAGTCGACCTCAGTTGGGTTATTGGCATAAATGACTTGAATGAAATTACCATTGGCGATCAGAGCATTACGGGTCTCATCCACAGTAATGCTGCCATTAAATGGACCGTGCACCGAATCACGACGCAATAAGCTGGCGCGTTTTTCCAAATCGCCTTCTTTGCCACCACGGACCACTATCGCACGTAAACGTAATGGATAGCCTGGCCCACTTTTCTCAACCAGTAGACGTGCGAGTAACCGGCCAATACGGCCAAAACCATAAAGCACCACATCTTTGGGCTCGACGCTGTTGCCAGTGCCGATTAAGTGATTCAATTGGCTATGAAGAAAATCAGTAATCCCATGCTCACTGTCATGTGATTGCCAGTACGTCCACGCCAGCTGGCCAATATCAATTTTACTCGGGGCCAGGTCGAGTTCGGCCATCGCTTCGATTAAAGGGAGGGTTTGGCTCGGGGCTAATGTGCCGCCAGTGTAACGACGTGCGACGCGGTGAGCTTTAATAATATCAATGGTACTAGCGTTGATAAGCTGACGGCCAAAGAGTTGAATCTCTACGCCTTTTTGGCGATAGAGCTGGCTCAACAGCGGATACATGGTTTCAGAGTGAGTTTGACTGGTTTGCCAGTCGAGTAGGTAGTGTTCTGGACTCATGAATCGACCTTTTCACGAATGATTGTGGGTGGGCAGGGTGCCCAGTAGGGTAATGGACTGATCATTGCCAGCCTTATTATTTTGTTGCGCAGTCTAAATGACCCAGAATTATTCACCTACTAAAAATAAGTCCTAAAATTCAACCACTCATAGACGATTAAGAACGATAAGAACGATAAGAACGAGTAATAGAGCGGGAAGGTTGTGATCAATGTTGTAACTGATATGAAACAAAAGCGATAAATTCAATATTATTGTGAGCGGGAAAAGATGAAATGTTATTTTGTTTTTTGTCGAAAATTAAGTGGGTAAAACACAAAAAAGTCGCGAACAAGCAACAATAATGGCTACTTGTTCACGAATTGAGGCGTAACTCGCTGATTTTTAAGTTCGATGTTAATTTATATGGGCGTTCGTGCTCAGATCCCGAGTTCATCTAACAAGTCGTTACTGCCATTGTCGTTCTTTTCATTTTTATCGTTAGATTTTCCTTCCAGCTGACGCACGGTTTCTGCCTCTAAAATAGAATCCGGGTCGACTTCTTCGCCTTCTTCAAAATCTTGCAGCTGAATGAATTCAGTGCGTTCCATCGCGAGTTCTAGATAAAAAATATGATTATTTTCGGTGGTAAAGCTGACCCGGCGCGCTTGAGGTTTATCAATATTGCTGTCGACAGACACGGAGATATTTTTGTTCACCGCCATCATCTTCGGCTGGTTTTGCGTGATAGACGTCTGAATTGAGCGCTTAATCTTGCCTGTGAAGTCACCGATGATTTGGTTCATCAGTTCGCCAAGTACATCACCGACTTCATCCGCTGTATGTTGAGTGGCAAGCTCTTCTTCGGGGATCCCCATATGCTGCATATAGTTGCGATAAATCTCTAATGCCGCTTGTGAGGAGAAGTTAATCACGACGAGTCCCGAAAAGCCGCCATCAAATAATACAAAGCACCCGATATCCGGCTTAAGACTGGTTTTGACTATTTTTTGCACCATTGCGGCATGATGCACGGGAGAGTCCGTGGCTTTGGTTAACACTGCTGTGGCAGATTGACATAGTTTGAGCAGGATGTCCTCGGAGGTGACAACTTTGGTTTTTCTCATTATTCACTACCGTTTTGGTTGCTAATACTTACCTTGAGTGTGGCACCGGAACGCGAGGTTTGTACACCGATTTTCTAGATATTCGGATAAGGGATCACACCGATTCATTATTTTTGATGTTGGACACATTAAGTCTCAAGCGTGTCGAGCGCACGAGTCAGACGTATGATCGCCGTTTGCATCTGCGCTAACGCTTTGACAAGTGCTTGTGTGTCCTGTGTGTTGGCAGCATGTTCGGCGTCAAGGCACGCTTGATGCAATTCTGTTGCGCCAATACTGCCTGTCGCGGACTTCTGTTTATGTGCTGTGTCTTTGATATCTTGCCAATCTGTAAACGGCGGCGCTAACTGGCTCAGCGTGTTGATGCTCGGTAAACTGCGCCGGCGAAATATCGCAATGATATCAAGATAAGCGTGTTTCTGGCCGGCGTAGAGTCGTTCGATAACACTTAAATCTAAAACGGTTGGCGAGCTCTCGTGTTGCACAGAGAGGGTAGACGTTTCCTCTTGCGCCTTGTCGGTGGTTGAATGGGAACCTTGGTGAAGCCAGTGACTTAAGCGGCTTTCGAGCTGCTCTAACTCAATAGGCTTGGTGATATAATCGTCCATACCCGCTGCAAAACAACGTGCGTCTTCACCACTGAGTGCATTGGCAGTAATAGCGATAATAGGGACGTATCTCGTGGATGACTGCTGCTCTCTCAATGCGGCTGTGAGTGCATAACCATCTTTATTTGGCATATGGCAGTCTGTTAAGACCAGATCAAAGCGCGTGCTTTGGTAAGCCTGCAATGCTTGCTCACCATCATCAACCATCACAACGTGATAACCGAGATAATGGAGCTGTTGTGTCAAAACGTGTTGATTAGTGGGGTTGTCTTCGGCAACCAGTATATGTCCACGTATCGATTTGCTATGGCGCTCTCTTGCTTGCATATCGGGGGTAATATTTAGTAGCTCGAGAGATTCCCCCAACATGCTAACCTCTGGGCTGTCTAAGCCTAAACACACACGGATCCCATGCACTAAGCGGCGATAAGTGAGCGGTGAGGCAAAAAGCTCGACCAGGTATTTGTTCGGATGGGGATTCAGTGACAGCTTCTCTCGTAGCGCAATGATGTGTTTCACCCCAAGCGCATCAAAACGCGTCTCGTCACTTGTATCTTGAGTGATCAAGAGTACATGTCTGGCAGCGACAAGCGCAGGCGTACTTGATGCCTCCTGTTGCAGGGTAAGCGTCTCGTTTGGATTGGCTGTCGCATGTGCAATACCTAAATGATTGAGATAGAGGTTGATGGCGTGTTTTAGCTCGCCATCGGGTAAATCAAGGTAAATAAACAGTGTGTCGATATCGTCACGACTAAGTGGCACAGGATGAGGTGCACCCAATCTGTCAGTGGTGTAACTTAAGCGAACTTGAAATTCGGTTCCTTTATCCTGTTCACTCTCAACCGTTATCTCACCATCGAGTAAATCGATAATATTTTTACAAATCGCTAAGCCGAGTCCGGACCCACCATACTCACGCGTAGTGGATGATTCTGCTTGGTTAAAGGGTTGAAATATGGTGTCTAATTTGTCGGGGCTGATGCCTATACCATTATCCGCTATTGTGACGTTCAATCCTGTTTTTTCCGGTGTGCCTGTGTCGAACGGTGTGATTTTGACATCGACTTTTCCCAGTTTTTCACGGTGACTGCCAGAAAACTTAATTGCATTGCCCACAAGGTTATAAAGGACCTGTTTAAGCCGGTTAGGATCGCCAATCAGTGAGTCAGGCAGTTCAGGATCAATAAATAGTGACAATGTCACATTTTGTTTTTTGGCATTGTGGCTCACCGTGTCCATCACTTGATCAACCGTTTCAGAGAGAGAAAAGGTAACCTGCTCCAACTGCAGTTTTCCTGACTCGGTGCGGGAGAAATCAAGAATATCGTTAATAATCGAAAGCAATGAAAGGGCTGATTCTCTTACTGTGCTCAGCAACCCGTGTTGGGATTGAGTTAGCGAAGAGCGACGCAGTAGATCCAACATCCCGATAACCCCGTTCATAGGGGTGCGTATTTCATGGCTCATGGTGGCAAGAAACTGCGCTTTAACCCGAGATGCGCTTTCAGCTCGTTCCTTTTCTGCTATCAACTGCTCACGTGCTTGGTTGCGCGAGATAATGTGGGCTCGGAATATCACTAAGCTCTGCGCAATCTTTCCGACTTCATCGGTTCTATCTTGAAAATGACTAGACGGTGGTGTCATGTCACCCGCGACCAGTCGCTGCATCGAATCTGCCAGCGCGGCGATTGGCTGAGTAAAAGACTGATAAATATAAAAATACATGCCGCTACTAACAAACAAAATAAATAACAATAAATAGCCAAGATTCAATTGATTGGAATGAAGAATAGATTGTAAGTCGGTCATTGAGCGGGTAACTTCATTACCTGTGCCTTGTGCAAAACGGGAAAGTGCATTCTCTAGCGCATGATACTCATGATCGCTGAGCGTGCGTACTGCCTTCATGGCAGCGACTTTGGCGTTCGGTTGGTAATTGTTAAAAATGGCAATACCGCTGCGCTTAAAGCTAGTAAAGTGATTGTTTAATCGCGCAATTTTTTTGAGTGAGGCAGGGTCATTAAGCTCGAACTGTGTTAATGACAAATATTGCTCAAAGGTAACCATATCTTCCATAAAGTATTGACGGCTACTCGTGCGACCTTCTAAATACTGATTTAGCTCGGTAAGCATATCGCCATTTTCATCGACGAGTTCGTCGAGGTATTGTAATACCGCTAAGTTGTCGGGTTGCTTTAACTCCTGGGTGGCTTTGAGTTCGGCAACGAGGTTATCAATTGGGCGAGCGACATCAATGGATAATCGCATCAATTGCCTGCGTGCCCATTGCTCAGCCACCGGATCAAACTCGGTTAATACTTTTTGATGTGCGATGCGTTGAAAGCGTTCGTAGAGTTGACTGACTTTTTCGAGTTGTTGTTTTTCATCGGGTTTGATGGTTTTTAGTTCTTTTAGCGCGTTTTCAAAGTCTTGTTGATTCTCTAGAAACACTGATAGCGATTCGTGCCGTCCCATGACATATTTAAGCATGCTAGCATTCATGTCGCTCACCGAACGTAGCATCTGCATCGTAATAATGGCGCTGGGAATTTCGTGATGGGTAGCGCGCTCTACATCACGATTGACACGCTCTTGCATGATATAGCTTGAAACCGATAATCCGAGCACCATCAGCGTGATAAACGTCATGATTAATCCGATTTTGCTGACAATGCTCTTACTAAATGGGCGCGGACGGTTTACCTTCATGGTTTTTTCCTACATCCTTGTGAGCGATTGATTCGGGCGTATCCGTGAAAACAGCTCAGTGTGTGGTTTATTTTCATCACTGCAAACCAAAGCTATACTGCAAAGAAGAGTGGGTCAGCGGTTTGCATGAGTAAAGTGTGGCATGGATAAGCAAGAAAGGCTTACCGTTCACAGTTTTGCCACTGTATGTACACGAGCAATAAGCCAGTACGTGTTATTGCGCATGCTATCTTATACTATAAGGCGTGTGGAATCGTATATAAGGTGCATCGAATAGTACAAGATGCATCGAATCGTATAAGGTGCATGGAAACAGTATAAAGCACGTGATGTGCTGTGAAGCGTGACTCGCTTTCTAATTTCGTCCTCTGGGGGCGCACATCGCGGATGTTCGCGATACAATAGCGATATATGAACAGTCTAAGGACAAGTAACCATGGTAGTAGATTCAGACGGGTATCAGGCACTGATCGAGCACTTTGCGTTCAATCTCACCGTCTTTGAGCAACCCGGTGAAGCCATTGGCGATGAAACCATTGCAGATATCGTGCACGATCTCGTCGCCTCTAACATCATGACCATTTGTGAGCAAAACCCTGGGCTCTCATCCGCGTTAAGGTTTACCATACTCCGTGAAGCCGATCGTGTGGTTGAAGATATGGAAGAAGTCTTAGCCGGGCGATGGGAGCAACCTGTCACGGCAGAGCAAGTGGGCTTTTTAGAAGAGTATGTGGCGCTAGTCAAAAATTTATTTGATGGCGCCATGGTTGAATTTCGTTAGTACTCAGCCACTAATAATCTAGATACTTTGATGTCAAAAATAGCGATGTCAAAAATAGAGCAGAATCACGCGATTCAGCGCCTTTATAAAGCACGCCTCTCGCGTGCTACCCGCCCTTATCTAGCCCGTGGTGCCGGGGTTGATCGTTGTCAGCAGTGCATGCTGGTTCGTCATTATTGTATCTGCGCCCACCGAACGGCTCAAAAGACACACGCCGCTTTTATGCTGCTGATGTATGACGATGAGGTCTTGAAGCCAAGCAATACCGGCCGGCTGATTGCTGACTGTATCGCCGATACCTATGCGTTTATTTGGTCACGAACAGAGCCGGACCCTGAGATGTTAGCGCTTCTGTCCCATCCCGATTATCAACCTTTTGTGGTTTTCCCGTCTCAATATACGATGCCTGAGCGTGTCGTGAGTGCCCCGACTGTGAGCGTGTCAGGTAAACGTCCGCTGTTGATTATTATCGATGGAACCTGGCGAGAAGCGAAAAAGATTTTCAGAAAGAGCCCTTGGCTTGATCGTTTTCCGGTTTTAAGTATTCAACCTCAGGCATTATCACGTTATCAAGTGCGTGATGCTCACGGCGAGAATCAGCTTGCAACGGCAGAAGTGGCTGCAGAGGCACTGATCGCAAATCAAGAGCAAATGGCAGCCGCATATTTGAATCAGTGGTTTGATGTGTTTAGCGAGCGCTATATGGCGGGTAAACGACAAAAGGCGTTGCCAGAGCGAGACGCGTTGTCCCTGCTTCTTCATCGCCAGGCTCAATGTGAGAGACACAAAAATGCCGATGGCTAACGTTTGGTTAAAAAACAACGAAACTTGGCCAGAATCACGGACTTGAGGCTATTTTTGGTGGATAATCTGGTTATATAACGACAAACAAACACGAAGGTGACTTAGCCATGTATTACGGCTTTGATGTGGGCGGCACAAAAATTGAGTTCGGCGCGTTTGACAAACAACTTAATCGTATTGCGACCGAACGTCATCCAACCCCCACGCAGGATTATGCGGCGTTGGTTGAAACCATCGTCCAATTGGTAGAAAAATACGATGTTAAATGGGGAGGGCAGGGAACCATTGGTATTGGTATTCCTGGCTCACAAGCAGAAGATGGAACGGTTTTAACCGTCAATGTGCCTGCAGCCAATGGACAATCGCTACGTGCAGATTTAGAAGCACGCCTTGGTAGAGAAGTCCGTATCAGTAATGATGCTAACTGTTTCGCGTTATCGGAAGCCTGGGATGAGCAAGCGCAGTCGGCGAAAACAGTCTTGGGTTTAATTCTTGGCACTGGCTTTGGTGGTGGTTTAGTCATTAACGGTAAGGTGATTAATGGTAAAAACCAGATGGCTGGCGAGGTTGGTCATATGCGGATGCCGATTGATGCTTGGTTGCGTCTTGGTGATCACCCACCGATGTTTGATTGTGGATGTGGCAACAAAGGATGCTTAGATAATTACCTATCAGGGCGCGGATTCGAACAATTGTATGGCCACTTTTATCAGCCTCTGTCAGCGATTGAGATTATCGAAAACTACCGAGCGGGTGAATCCGATGCAGTGGCATTTGTCGCGTGCTTTTTTGATGTGTTGGCAATGTCTTTAGGCGGTATTTTAACTGCGTTCGATCCTGACATGGTTGTGCTTGGCGGCGGCTTATCTAATTTTGATGAGCTTTATGACGCCATTTCCGAGCGCTTACCTCAGCATTTACTGTCAGCGGCAAATGCGCCTGATATAGTCAAAGCACAGCATGGTGACGCGGGCGGAGTGCGTGGCGCGGCATTCTTGCATCTGACTTAATGGCTCAATGAAACCCTGCTAAGAAAAAGCCGACATCTTGATTGTCGGCTTTTTGGATCTTAGCTTTCTCGTGTTGCTACTTGTTCGACTTTTGACAGTGATTAATTGCGTCGTCTAATAGCTCGAGTGCCGTTTTATCGGTGGGTGGTAGGTCTGCATTTGATTGCGCGATAGGTGTGGTTCGCTCACCCCAGCGAATCAGTCCTGCGCCCCAGGTAAGCCCAGCGCCAAATGCCGCGGTGAGCAATTGACTGTGCGGCTTGACGACGCCTTGTTCTACCGCTTCGCACAAGGCGATAGGAATTGTTGCGGCAGACGTATTACCGTAATGCTGGATATTGATAAATGCTTTATCCAGTTCAATACCGGCATGCTCACACAAGGTTTCAATAATCCGTTTATTCGCCTGATGAGGAACAACAAGATCGATGTCGTCGGCGTTGAGTTGATTGCGGGCAAGCACTTGATTTGCCGCAGAGCCCATACCTTTCACCGCGCGTTTAAAAATATCGCGACCGATAAAGTCAAACGAAAAGTGCCCATTGTCGGGATCAAAACGATCCATAGCGGTGCCAAATGCCGGGATGGCTAATACGTCTCTTCCTGCTGAATCACATCCGAGTTGCGCATCCAACAAGCCTACTTCTTGATCGCTTTTGCTCACCACGACTGCCCCCGCTCCGTCACCGAATAACACGGCGGTATCGCGTTTGCTCCAATCCAAGTACCAAGTAAGGTGTTCTGCACCAATAATCAGTGCGTGCTGGTAATGGCCGGCTTGCAACATTTTGGTGGCCGTTTCTAATCCATAAAGGAATCCAGTACAGGCGGCATTCATATCGAAAGCGGCTGCACGTAGGGCGCCAATATTTCCTTGAACCTTTGAAGCGATGTTAGGAATTAAGGTATCTGGCGAGCATGTCGCGACAATCAATAAGTCTAACTGGCTCGCGTCGATACCTGCAGCCGCCAGGGCTCGATGGGCAGCAACGGTTGCTAAGTCCGAGGTTTCTACATGACTCACTCGACGCGCCTCAATGCCAGTGCGCGAGCGGATCCATTCATCATTGGTTTCTAAGATGGTGCTGAGGTTATCATTACTCAACACAGCAGGCGGGAGACATTTACCCCAGCCAGTAATTTCTGCAAATGCCATAGTCGTTTACGGGTTATTAAGCGTTGCGCTAGTGTAAACCTGAAACTCAATTGAAACAATTTTGATAGACGAGAAGACGCGAAAAACACTACCTGGCGCAAATGCCAGGTAGTGAGTGAGATTACCAGAATAAACGGGTAAAAATGGCAAGAACCACAATACAAACAAGGTTTAAGTACATGCCAACCCGCATCATATCACGTTGTTCAATATGCCCAGATCCAAACACAATGGCGTTAGGAGGGGTGGCAACGGGAAGCATAAAGGCACAGGATGCTGCAATGGCAATTAACGCCGATAGTGCCACGGGGGACACGCCTAAGGCTTCTGCAATGGTCGCGAAGACGGGAACTAACAGTGCGGCGCTGGCGGTGTTACTGGCAAACTCTGTGAGGAATATAACAAACGCGACGACACCAAGCATGGTAAAGAACAACCCGGAGCCGGTCACCGCGCTACTGAGGTGATTCGCCAAGAATACACTGGTGCCTGTTTCTTTGAGTACGTTGCTTAAGCAAATACCGCCACCGAACAATAATAGAACGCCCCAATCTGCGGTTTTTTCCACTTCCTTCCACTTTACCACTCGGGCAGCACCCAGTAGTACGATCGCAGACAGCGCGACGATCGAGTCAAATTTACTGAGACCACCGAGCATGGCATTTAAGGGTTTACTGAAGATCCACGCCGACACCGTAAGCGCAAAGATAGCAATGGTGATTAAACGTGGCGTGGTCCACTCAAAGCCGCGTTTGTCGGCATCAAAGCTGTAGTTAAGATTCGGTTTGGTTAAAAAATACAACACAACAACAGCCACTGGCAGTAGGATAAGCGTGACAGGCAGTCCGAGCTTCATCCAGTCTGCGAAACTGAGGCCTGCTTCTGCAGCGGCGATGGCATTTGGTGGGCTACCTACAATGGTCGCGATGCCACCGATACTGGCACAGTAAGCAATCCCCAACAGGACGAAAACATAGGTGCCATGATCTTTTTGATTATTCACCTTATGTAAGATACCGAGTACCAAAGGAAGCATCATTGCTGTCGTGGCTGTATTACTGATCCACATCGATAGACCGGCGGTAACACCAAAGAGCATCATGACTGCCACTGACATTTTTCCTTGGGCGATGGTTAATACTTTATTGGCAATCGCTTGATCGAGCCCTTGAGCTTGCAATGCTGCGGCTAAAGCAAACCCACCTAGAAACAGAAAGATAATAGGATTAGCAAAGTTTGACAACGCCGCCGGTGTTTCAAACACACCGAGACCCACTGCCATGATCGGCACCAATATCGCTGTCATGCTGACATGGATGGCTTCGGTGAGCCAAAGCACGGCGATAAAGACCAGTAAGCTGAGGCCAGTTGTTACGTCGGCGGCAAAAGGTAAGCTGTGATATAAAACGAAAAACAACGCAATATCAGCCAATAAAATCCAGGCTTTTCGATCGAGCTTCCAGGAGTGTAAAGAAAGGGATTGCAGGTTCATAGGGCGTCCTTTTACAAACGTTATCAGATATTGTACTTATTTATAATATTTGTGTGATTCGCTTGATAACGGGGATTTATAAGCAAAAACAAGCCATAACAGATTACCAAGCGATGGCTAATATACGCTTTATTGGTCAGGGTGTTAATCGATTGCAGGCAGGTTTTTAAACAAATGATTAAAACAATGTAAAAATTGTGATTCGGGCAGCATCGATGGCAGAACGCCTAGTCATAACGTCAGAAGGGGGTTATCGGTTTGAGAGGCCATCTATCGGTGCTTTAGGTCCGGTAAATTTTGGTTTCACATTAAGAATAAAACTGTCTAGTACTGCTTTAGTGCGTGCCAGTATTTCTCTGGCGCGGATCTTGGTACCGGCCCAGCCTCTGGGGCTTGGTACCGCGTAACAGATGGCATCAATATCGTTTACATCCGCAAGAAACAGCGCACGTTCACAATGAAATTTCTGCGTGATGACGGTAAAACGTGCAAGACTAAAAACCGTTTTGGCGCGAACAACGGAATCGAGTGTCCGAAAGCCCGCATAATCAAGATGAATCGCTTCTTCCGCGATGCCCGCCTTGCGTAAATCTCGTTTCATCGTCCAGGGTTCGTTATACGACCGATGAGCGTTGTCGCCGCTAAGAAGCAGGTGGTCAATCTTTCCTGCGTGATAAAGGGCCTCAGCCGCTTCAATGCGATAGGTGTAATAAGGATTTGAGGTTTTGCCGATATATTTACTGGTGCCGAGCACGAGCCCCACTTGTCGTTTGGGCAATACATCGACATCTTTATAGATACGCCCTTTGGCGTTAAGCGTGATTGCGATATCGCTAGCCGCCATGAGAATAACAGTAAGGGCTGTGAGTATAGCCAATGTGATTATCGCCTGACGAACGAGGCGCCGGAGAGCCATGGTGCGTTGTATCCCTTTTTTGACGGACAGCACTCGATAATAGCGGGTGCGGCAAGTAGGTGGAATGGTAGCAAAAAAAGCGCCTGAGTAGGCGCTTTTTCTGTCAGTCTTTGGTTAAAATGAGGTGCGTTTGTAAGCTCGGTATTCAGGCGACCAAAAACTCTCCTCGATGCGCTTTTTCAGTGCCTCATCAGAGAGCTCGGCGGCGACGCCTTCAACAATCGCTTCTTTAGCCACCTCAAACGCAATACGTTTTGATACTTGGGTAATATCCTCCAAAGGTGGGAGCAGGGCGCCGATCCCTCGCTTCGCCAGAGGAGAGCATTCGGATAGTGCTCGCGATGAGGCCATTAGCATGCCATCGGTAACACGAGAAGCCCCGACGGCTAATACGCCAAGCCCGATGCCTGGAAAAATATAGCTGTTGTTACACTGTGCGATGGGGAAGGTTTTGCCATTATCTAAACGGACGGGCTCAAATGGACTTCCTGTGGCAACTAGCGCTTGACCATCGGTCCAACGCAAAATATCAAATGGCGTCGCCTCGACCCGGCTCGTGGGGTTAGATAAAGGAAAAATAATCGGGCGTGGACAGGTGGCATGCATTTGTTTAATGACATCTTCAGTGAATAACCCTGGTGCCCCCGATACGCCGACGAGCACGGTGGGTTTCGCGTTTCGAACCACGTCTAATAGTGAGATGTTGCTATCTTCTAGCTGCCACTCCGCTAGTGCCTCGCTTTTTTGTACCAGCTTTTGCTGGAAGTCGAGCAAGTTTGGCATTGCATCGACTAATAGACCCCAGCGATCGACCATATACACGCGTGAGCGAGCTTGTGCATCTGAAATGCCCTCCGCGACCATTTGTGCAATGATAGCTTCTGCAATACCACAACCGGCAGAGCCCGCGCCTAAAAAGGTGATCCGCTGTTCAGACAACTTGGTGCCAGCCGCTTTACACGCGGAAATTAATGAGCCCACGGTGACTGCTGCCGTCCCTTGGATATCATCATTAAAGCAGCACACCTTGTCTTTATAGCGTTCTAGGATTGGCATGGCATTTTTTTGCGCGAAATCTTCAAATTGGATCAATGCTTCAGGCCAGCGGCGCTGTACTGCTTGGATGAACTCTTCAATAAATGCATCGTACTCTTGGCCGCTAATCCGAGTGTGGCGCCATCCCATATACATGGGATCGGAGAGCCGTTGTGGGTTATTAGTTCCTACATCCAGAACAATGGGAAGCGTATAAGCCGGACTGATCCCACCGCACGCGGTATAGAGCGATAGCTTTCCGATAGGGATGCCCATGCCACCGATCCCTTGGTCGCCTAATCCCAGAATCCGTTCTCCATCGGTGACCACTATCACTTTGACATTGTGACGAGACGCATTGTTTAAAACATCATCAATACGATCGCGGTTTGGATAAGAAATAAATAACCCGCGTCCGCGGCGATAAATATTGGAAAAGTTCTCACACGCCGCCCCAACCGTGGGGGTATAGATGATAGGCATCATTTCGGTGATGTGGTTCGATACCAGTCGGTAAAACAGCGTTTCGTTGGTATCTTGAATATTTCTAAGATAGATATGCTTATCGATATCGTTTTCGAAGCGTTGGTATTGCTGATAGGCGCGCTCGGTTTGTTCTTCAATGCTTTCTATCGCGTCTGGCAATAATCCTTCAAGGTTAAAGAACTTACGCTCTTCAACACTGAATGCGCTGCCTTTGTTTAATAGTGGCGTTTCTAGCAGAGCTGGCCCCGCGTAGGGGATATAAAGAGGACGTTTTTGATTATTCATGAATGATCAGACTCGATGGTTCTTTTCGTTGGGTCGATGACGAATGTTGGGCGTTATCATGTGCCTTCGTGGCGTTTTATGTCCTTTGCCGAACGCTTTTTGTGCGTTAGGTAGCGATAGCCCCAGGCGATTTGCAATAAGGGGTAAAGTTTAGGCATGAATGGTGACCTAATTCAACTTTTTTACCTCAATGTGCGGTGTGGGTATTAGCAAAGTTGCGCAAGAGAAGAGCGAGGGGTCTACACTTTGCCTGTAGGCCACAACGCAGTGCGGTTTAAACTTGCTACTCGGTGACCGACAGCAATTGATTGAAAGCTAATAATAAAGATGTTGGCTGTACACATTTAATGGAAGGTAAAAAGAGGTAGTCCAATGAAGTCACTTATTGCCGCCAGCTTGCTGGTTTTTTCGACCACGACTCTCGCTGCTAATTTAAGCGATTTAGATTATATTACAGAGGTGTATCCCCCGTTCAATTATGAAGAGCGTGGTGAGTTAAAAGGGATTGCCGTTGATTTTCTAGAGGCTGCGACTAAGGCGGCGGGTGAGCCAATTAGCCGTGATCAAGTGAAATTGCAACCGTGGGCGCGTGGTTATGCGACCGCGTTGTCTGAACCCAATACGGTCCTTTTTTCAACCACACGCACCGCAGAGCGTGAAGATAAGTTTAAATGGGTTGGGCCCATTACCGATACCAAAGTGGTGGTTTGGGCGCCAAAAAGCAAAGAGATAACAATCAATAACGCGAGTGACTTTGCTGACTACAAAGTTGGCGTGGTACGAGATGATGTGGGTCAACACCTATTAGAAACGATGGGCGTTGGCAAGAAATCAATTCGTTTATCCCCGAAACCGGACTTGTTGGCAAAACAATTAGCCGCTGGGCGGATAGATATGTGGGCTTATGAAGAAAATGTGAGTGCGTATATCATGAGCCAGAGTAATATCGATACCAGCCAGTTTGAGGTGGTGCATGTGTTAAATGAATCACAGCTTTATTACAGTCTAAGTAACAATACACCAGACAGCTATGTTGAAAAACTGCAAGCAGGCGTTGACCAGGCGATCATGGATGGCACGCTCGATGAGATAAAAAATAACTACAAGTAGCGCGGGGCATCACTAAGAATAAAAACGGGCGCTTCAGGCGCCCGCTTTTAGATAGTTCGAGGCGTAAACCGTTAGTCGCGGAAGTTCTCAAACTGAAAAGGTTGCTCAAAATCACTGTCTTTGATCAATTGAATTACAGCCTGTAAATCGTCGCGTTTCTTACCGGTAACACGGACTTGCTCACCTTGAATTTGCGTCTGGACCTTCATCTTGGCATCTTTGATCGCTTTGGTGATCTTTTTCGCCACTGGCGTCTCAATGCCATTTTTGAACTTCACCTGCTGTGAAAAGCTCTTACCGGAATGGACCATTTCCTGAATATCCATCGCGCGTGCATCAACACCACGCTTGGCCAAATTGCTGCGAAGCATATCCATCATTTGATTCACTTGAAAATCAGCCTCAGCAATCACTTTTACCGCTTCTTTATCCAAGTCAAAATTGGCTTCCACACCACGAAAATCAAACCGTGTTGCCAGTTCACGATTGGCATTATCAACGGCATTTTTGAGTTCCACTTTGTCAATTTCAGACACAATATCAAATGAAGGCATAGTCTCATCCTAGTTGGGGGCATGCTCTGGACATACCCATGTTCAATCAATGGTTATGTATTTTTTCGCGCCATGACAGCGTTGGCAAGTTGAGCCAAAACCTTTTCGGTATCTTCCCAGCCGAGACAAGGATCGGTAATCGACTGACCATAGGTGCGTGAATCGGCACTCCCCATTGCTTGATTACCTTCTTGTAAAAAACTCTCAGCCATAATGCCAGCGATCGCTTGCTCGCCACCATGGATTTGCGCGGCAATGTCTGCACACACCTCCAATTGACGGCGGTGCTGCTTTTGGCAATTACCATGGCTAAAATCAACCACAAGCTTGGTAGGTAAGCCAAAACCTGCCAGCGTGTTCGCGGCTGCCTGTACATCATGCGCGTGATAATTCGGCTGGTGTCCGCCGCGCAAAATAACATGGCCGTCAGGGTTACCGGCAGTGCGATAGATTGTCATGGCGCCATGTTTGTCCGGCGAGCAGAACAAATGCGATTCACGGCTTGCACGAATCGCGTCGACGGCAATAGTAATATTACCATCGGTGCCATTTTTAAACCCAACAGGGCTTGAGAGCGCTGACGCCATCTCGCGATGAATTTGGGATTCGGTCGTTCGAGCGCCGATCGCGCCCCAGCTAATTAGGTCAGCAATATACTGACCGGTAATCATATCGAGAAACTCGGTCGCCGTCGGTAAACCCATTTTATTGATATCGAGCAGTAACTCACGCGCGGTGAATAGCCCCGCACGAATGTCGCCGCTACCGTCGAGGTGGGGATCGTTGATCAAGCCTTTCCAACCGACAACGGTGCGCGGCTTTTCAAAATAGGTGCGCATCACCACCAATAATTGATCTGTGTATTGATCGGCTAGGGTTTTGAGCTTTGCTGCGTAATCACGGGCCGCGGTTGGATCGTGAATCGAGCAAGGGCCGACGATCACGAGTAGTCTAGGGTCTCGGCCATTGAGAATATCGCTAATCGCACGTCGTGCGGTGGTTATGTGGTGAGCAACACTGTCAGTAACGGGGTGGGCAGCTTCCACCTCTGCAGGCGTAGGCATGGTATCGACCACACGGGTTCGAAGCTCGTCGGTTTTCAGTGGCATAGAGGACAGCCTTCCTCACATTTTTATCTGTTGCGAAGCCAGTAAGATAGCAAAAAAAGCGGCCTGTGAAAGCATCAATGTGATATCTGTTGGATTTTTTCTTCCAGAGCGGCAAGGTGTCACGCCTACCAACAGGTTATGCGTGACGATGATTGACGGATTGAATGAAGGTTATTATGTTACCCTGTCACTCAATCCCTTGATCAATCTGTGTGTTTAATACTCAGCACTAGGATGAACAACTCAAGGTGAGATCTTTGTCTTCTTCCGCGGGCCGTTGTGCGAGATGGGCCAATGCCGGATGTGCATCAAAGGGAGCGGCTAATACAGTGATAAGATCGTGCGTAGGTTGCATGTTACCTTGTTCTGCGGCATCAATGGCTTGCTGAGCCAGAGAGTTACGCAAAATAAATCCAGGGTTTGTTGCTCGCATACGGTTTAGTCGTTCAAGCGAATCAAGATGATGGATACGTTGATGGTAATCGCTTAGCCATTCACTCAAGCTGTCGGTATCGGCAATCATGTCTGAAAACTGACTGAGGCTTGGTGCGGTGAGTAGGGCATCGTTTTCAATCTCGCTGAGCCGGCGAAAGAAAAGGGTATAATCGACACCTTCGCTCTCAAGCAATGAAAAGAGCGCATTAAATAAATGGCTATCACCCTGCTGTGCGTCCGATAAGCCCAATTTATCACGCATTGCTTTGCTATATGCCACTTGCAAATGATGTTCATAGCCGCCAAGAATGTCGTTGATCACCGCGCTGTCGAGCAGTGGCGTGAATGCGTAACCCAATGCGGAGAGGTTCCAAAGCCCAATGGCGGGTTGTTGGTTGAAGGCGTAGCGTCCGGTGTGATCCGTGTGATTGCAAATATTGCTGGGATTGAAATCATCTAAAAATGCGTAGGGGCCATAGTCAAAGGTTTGGCCCAGGATCGACATATTGTCGGTATTCATCACGCCATGGTTAAAACCAACGGCTTGCCATTGAGCGATCATTCCAGCGGTGCGCTCGACAATTTCTTGCAGCAATGCCGCATACGGTTGCTCGGCTTTGGCAAGTTCAGGGAAATGACGCGCAATCACATAGTCGGCCAGTGTACGCAGCGCGTCATGTTGTTGGCTAAAAAATAAATACTCAAAATGACCAAAACGGACATGGCTTTCTGTCACCCGCAATAACGTTGCTGCGGTTTCCATTCGCTCACGCATGACGGGCGTGTCGCTCGTGGCCATGGCGAGGGCGTGCGTGGTTGGGATGCCAAGTCCGCGCATTGCTGTACTGGCTAAGTATTCACGGAGCGTTGATCGTAGCACGGCCCGACCATCACCATGGCGACTATAAGGTGTTTTACCGGCCCCTTTTAGATGCCAATCCCACAGTGTGCCGCTGTTATCACGCCACTCGCCCAGTAATACGCCACGCCCATCGCCGAGCGCGGGATTGTATTGACCAAACTGGTGCCCCGTGTATTTCATGGCAAAAGGCGTGCGGCCGGCCAAGGGTTGCTCTGCCGATAATAACGCGCGAAAGGTATCGCTTTTGATGTCTGCATCGGTTAAGCCGAGTTTTTCCGCCAAGGTGGCGTCATAGGTTAAAATTCGTCCGTTATCTAGCGGCGTTGGTGTAACGGACTTACCGAATGCGCTGCCCAACTGGCTAAAACTAAACCGAATGTGTTCGCCATTAAATACTGCCATGTTTCCCCCTTATTTGCTTTAGCCAGCCTAACAGGGTTACGACGACTAACAAGAGACAGAAAGTAAGGGTATTTTTTCTGCGACGCGTCGGATCAACAACGCATCTTACGTGCAAATTGCGTATACTTGGGGGCATTATTTTTTATCGTGTTGAGACAATGATTAAACTAGGCCAATTTAATACGCTTACTGTGGTCAAACAGGTAGACTTTGGGGTGTTTCTGGACGGAGATGACTACGGCAATATTCTCCTCCCCAAGCGTTATGTACCGCAGAATACTCAGCTTGGCGACGACCTTGATGTGTTTGTTTATTTCGATTCTGAAGATGACATCATAGCGACCACCGAAACGCCTTATGTGCAAGTGGGTGAGTTTGCATCCTTGCGTTGTGTTGGTGTGAACTCAGTGGGCGCGTTTGTTGACTGGGGGCTGACTAAAGACTTGCTGGTGCCATTTAGTGAGCAACGCACGCGTATGGAAGAGGGCAAACCGTATGTTGTGCGCGTTTATACCGACAATGCATCAGGGCGCATTGTGGCGAGTCGTAAATTTAACAAGTTTATTAGCGACGTACAGCCCAAAATGCAACAGGGAGATAAAGTCACGGTACTGATCACGGATAACACTGATCTGGGCTATAAGTGTGTGGTCGACAATCAACACTGGGGACTGATTTATCGCGCTGAAGCGTTTGGTAAGTTGTTTATTGGCAAAAAACTCAGCGCCTACGTCAAACATGTACGCGACGATGGCAAAATGGATTTATCGCTACAAAAACCAGGTAAAGCCCGGGTCGATGAGTTAGGCGATAAAATCTTACGTACGCTGGAAAACAAAGACGGCTTCTTACCGCTGAATGATAAAAGTTCGCCTGATGCTATTTTTGCTTTGTTTCGTACGAGCAAGGCAACCTTTAAAAAGACACTGGGTGGCTTGTATAAGCAGCGACAAATCCGGATCGAACACGATGGCATTTACTTAACTAAGTTCGATTAACATGACAAAAAAATGCCCGGTACGTCCTGTTCCGGGCTTAGGGAAAAGGCTCATTGGAGCCCGATGCCAATTTAACTTTGTTTCTTATAGTGTAGTTTGTCATTAGTGATTTTCCAGCGCATGAAGAAAATAATGCGGGCGTGGAAATGAAGATAAAAGGGTATCGCGACAGACGCGCGATACCCTGGGGATCATGGCTTAGGAATCTTATGGCTTGGGAATCGTTGTCCGCCACGCTTTCCATGCGGTTTTCCCTTCATCATGGAGTAAAAAATGCTGTTGATCCTGAGCGATAGGCTGAAGCGGCTTGTCCTCAGGGGTTGAGAAAGCAATCCCGCCTTTTAGCAAACTATCAATGGTACCGCTTTTTAAATCGGCACCGGTTAATCCTATCGAGACATCCACGCCTGATTGATTCCAAAATACAGAGTTCTCGCGTACTAAATAGGCATAGTCGGGAGCAATGTGTAATTCGAATAAAACGCGATCAGCGAGTTCACCCAGTGTTATTTTAGCGACAGTGCCTACTTCTATTTCTCGATACAACACAGGCGTACCTCGGGTCACTGAATGGCGCGCATCGCTTTCTAATATCAAAGTGAGTCCTTGCGGATACTTTGGCGTCTCATGCAGGACAAACTGCTGGGAAAATTCACCTTGGCCGGGCTCGACGGAGATATAAGTTCCAAATAAGGAGTCTAAGTTTTCGGTCTTGGTCAGACTTAGTACGGGTTGCGTCAACCAAAAGTAACTCCCTTGACGCGCCAATGCGCGTTTATATTTCGGGTAGAGCCTTGCGTGTATACGCACCTTCTCCTGGCTGAAATCAGGCGACATGTCGATCACTTCACCCACATCGACGCCTTGATAGCGAATCGCACTGCCTACTTTTACCCCATTGGCTTGGTCGACTGTCAGCATAATATCAACACCATATTGGGCTGCGTCTTGTTTGGAAGGGTAGAGCTTCCACTCTCCGTTGCGTTGATTACTGATCCCCGGCATGTCGCCAAACGCGATGCCGCCATTGAGTAGCGAACGGACCGAGCCTGTATTAATTTCAACGCCACGTAAATTGGCTTTGATATCCAGTCCGGATTGGTTCCAAAACACTGTATTGCGATGAATTAAGTGCTTGTAGCGGTTATTGACAGCGATGGCGATGGTGACGCTCTGACCGTTTAATTGGTAACCCTCCACTTGACCGACAATAAAGTTACGATACATCACGGGGCTGCCTTCGCTGATACTGGGTAAGCGGTCAGCGACAAGCGTAAAGCGCGTTTGGCCTTGTGCGCTTTGGTTGGCATGTTTTGCTTGAATGGATGACATGTACAGCGGATAGGTATCGTTGGCGCCTTTCGCGCCCTTGCTGGTGAAGCTAAGTGCCGGATCGGCAATTTGTTCCATTGCAGGCACAACCACGTCGAGCCCTTTACCCGTTAGCTCACCAGTAATGCCGCCAAGGATGAAAAATTGCGATGCTTGTTTTACGAGGTGACGATATTGCGGGTCGATCACCACATCTATCGTAACATTGTCACTTTCATTGAAGCCGATATGGTCAATAAAGCCGACCTCTATGCCGCGGTGTAACACTTTTGTATGTTGAGAGAGACCATAGGCATCGTCTGCGGTCAGGGTGACGGTTAAGGCATTGTCTTGTTGTTTACGTTGTTGATGGCGGTTGGCAGCGGTGAATAGATGGTCCGATGTAACGGAATCTGCGTCCGCAGAACCTGGCTCAATCGATAAATAATTGCCAAGTACGAGGTTACCGATGTTTTTCAAGCCATCAAAGCCAATTTGTGGTTGCTCGATTTTTATACGCGTGTCTTTGTTCAGTAGCCAGGTCATACTGGGATCGAGTTTGGCGGTGGCGATAGGACCAGGATAATTGTCTGTGATTTCAATACGCGTAATTTCACCCACTTCTAATCCTTGGTAGGTGATCCGTGTGCCTCGGCCCGGCAGACCGTGATCAGCGGGTAAAGCGATGTTTAATGTTTGCCCCCGCGCGGCATGCGCGAGACTCGAATACAATTGAAATGGCTGATTCGCATCCGAACGAGGGCTGTTATTGGGAGAGTCGAACGCAATGCCTCCCGCAATTAAACTTGCCACGCTATCTAATTCGAGTTCGACGCCAGAGGCATCGATCCGTGTTTTAAGCCCACTGACCGACCAGAAACGTGTCTGCTCTTTCAGTAAGTGTGCGAATTGGGGTTCAATCAACGCCGAGAGCGTCACGCCTTGCGCGTCACTGTCGAGCCGATAGCTATAAACCTCGCCGACTTGAATTTTACGGTAATAAAGGGGAGAGCCGACATTAAGAGAGCCCAGGGTCGGTGCTCGCAGTTTCACCGTCGTCCCCGCCTTTTCGGCCATATCTGTCGGTGGCTCGTCGCGTGCGGTAAATGTCAGGCGAGGCTCACCTTTTCCTGGCTGCAAAGCAATGTAGTTACCGGATACTAAGGTTTCTAAGCCACTGATCCCAGTAATGGAGGCGCGAGGCTTGACCAGCCAAAATTCTGTCCCGGAAGTTAAAAGCTGTGTGGCTTCTGGATAGATATTGGCATCGACATAAATACCATCAAGATCGTCAGCCAAGGTAATATTGCGCACCTTGCCGACCTCCAGCCCTTGATAGCGGATAATGGTCCGCCCAGCCTCTAATCCTTGTGCATCACTAAAAAGAATCTGGATCCGTTGCCCGGCTTCATTGATTGACTGAAACACCAACCATGCGGCTAAACCTAGCGCCAGTATAGGGAGTATCCATAGTGGAGACAGGCCATAGGTGGTTTTAATTATCGGTGAGGGTAGGTCTTGTTTGTCGCTCATGATGATCCCATATCAAACGCGTATCAAGAAATTCGGTGGCGAGCATGGTTAATACCACGACAATGCCAAACGCGATGGCGCCCGGCCCGGGGGTAAAGTCCATAATGCGACCACGATCAATTAATGCCACCATAAATGCAATGACGAATAAGTCCATCATTGACCATTTTCCGATCCACTTAACCCCACGATATAGCCACATATGCTGACGAGGTGTAATGGCAGTGCGGCGCCGAAAACTGATTAGTATTAATCCTAGCCCCAAGATCTTGGCCACTGGAACGATGATGCTGGCGGTGAAAATGATCACGGCAATACCAGGCATGCCATTATTGATTAAGCTCGCCACCCCAGAGAAGATGGTGTCTTCAAGCCGAATACCGTTAGAAAATAAAATTGAGATCGGATACACGTTGGCTGGAAACAAAAAAATACTGGCTGTGATCAAACATGCCCATGTCTTTTGCTCACTGCGAATGACACGCCGATAAAGAGGCTGGTGGCAGCGCTGGCACGCACCTTGGTCTGCGGTCTGTGTTAAGCCACAGTGACCACAACGAATGAGTGTGGACGTGTTATCCGATGATGTCGCAGCTAAAGAAAATGTATCCCAGTATCTTTGTGTATTCACTCTGACCAGCAGCACAGAGAGCAAGATCTGGATAACCGCGTAACAGGCGAGGCCGATGGAGAAATGCAATGAGGCATAGTCTTGAATTTTAAAACAAGCGATGGCCAAACTGACCATCAAAACATCCGCCATGACCCAATGACGACTATGGTCAACCACCTTGACCGCAAGACGAAAGCACCGAATCGCTTGACGTCGTCGTGCAAGGTGTAAAGTGAGTAAAGCGCTGGTAAAGATAAGTGGCCCTAGAGAGGCACAAATCACCACGAGCGCAGCCACAAAAGGAAAGTCGGACCAAAGGCGCGCAGCACCGGTCAATACGGAGGCGTTGATCGTTGAGCCTAATAAATCTATCGATAGCAAAGGTTGGAGATGGGCTGGCAAGAAAAGGATAAGTATCGTCAAGGTTAACGCTATTTCACTATTAAATGATAAGCGTCGACCCTGTGCGAGTTTGGTCGCGCAGCGTGGGCAAATGGCAAGATGGTCATAACCCGTTTGACAGCCTTGTAGCACCCGATCACAACCCGGGCACCTTATCTGACTTGGATAAGATACCGACAGGGTGTTGTCTGGTGGTTGCCTTCTCACGATTATTTCCCTGCTACCTGTTGGAGTTGTCCATATAAGGTTTGATAAACACCGGGTGCATTCACCAGTTCGGTGTGTGTCCCTTGTTGACTGACCTGACCTTCATCGAGCACATAAATTAGATCGGCTTCTTTAACCGCTGACAGCCGATGTGCAACAATCAGTGTCGTACGACCGGCCAAAAAGGTTTGCATTGCTTGATGCAGTGCGCGCTCAGTGGCGGTATCGAGTGCCGACGTGGCTTCATCTAAAATCACCAGTTTAGGGTCGCCGAGCAGCATACGCGCAATTGCAACACGCTGGCGCTGACCGCCTGATAAGCGCACCCCTTGGCGTCCCATTGGGGTCTCTAAGCCTTGAGTCAGCTGATTCACGACATCGCCCAGCTGTGCGCGCTCCAACGCTTGCCAGAGCGTCGCATCATCAAACTTACGTCCCAGACTTAAATTATTTCTTAAAGTATCATTAAACAGTATGGGCTGTTGCAATACCACGGCAATTTGATGACGAAGCGCATCCATATTGATGGCATGAATGGAATGGCCATTAAAGCGAATATCACCCTGTTCTACAGGGTAGAGCCCTAACAACAGCTGAATGAGGGTTGATTTACCGCCCCCACTTGCGCCGACGAGGGCCACGCGTTGTCCGGCCGGGATCTGCATGGTGAGACCATCGAGAACCGCTTTGTCATCATCATACGCAAAGTGAAGATTATCTATCTCAACATCGATTGCTTGCGGGTTCTCCCTCCCTGAAACGAGCTCGCCTGGATCGATCCCCTCTGGACGCCGAGTTTCTTCGGGTAATTGCAAGACCTCGTTAATCCGAGTCATCGCTGCTTTGGCGCTATACCACGCAAACTGGATCCCGAGTAGCTCTTGAACTGGCCCGAGCATAAACCATAGATAGCCAAACACGGCAAACATCAAGCCGATAGAAAGATCACTAAAAAAAACCATGCCCATCGCGACCGCGCGAAAGAGTTCAAAGCCGACTAAAAACATTAAGAACGAAAGACGACCCGCCGCCTCAGATTGCCACGCGTATTTATCGGCGCTCACTTTAATATCATTTGCACTGTCATCAAGTTGCTTTAAATAGGTCCGCTCTCGGTTAGCGGCGCGAAGTTGATATAATCCGTCTAGGGTATCGACCAGTCGCTGTTGGAACTGTTCAAAGGCTCGGTTTTCGCGCGTTTTAAGGTGTTTTACGCGTTGGCCGAGGGCACGACTCAGCGCCACCACAATGGGATTAATCAATAAGATAAACAAGCCTAATCGCCAGTCAATCCAAAGCAAAACCACCGCTGTCCCGGTGACAGTGAGGATCCCGATAATAAATTTACTCAGCGTGGTCCCGATAAACTTATCGATGGTTTCCACATCGGTGACAAGGTGAGAAGTCAGCCCGCCACTGCCACGAAGTTCGTACTCTCGCATGCTGATACGGCCGAGTTTTGCAATCAAGTGCTGACGGATTTTATAGGTGATGGCTTTACCCACCAGCGTAAATTGGCGACCTTGTAAGATGTTCAACCCTTGGCTGATGGTGCGCATCAATACCACGATCACTAAGACGGCAGCGATATAGTACGCAGCCTGTTGCCAGCTTTGTGGCAGTATTGTGTTAAGTACCGACAGCCCCCAATCGGGTTTGTCGAGTAGCACCTCGTCGACCAACAATGGCATCAATAGCGGAATTGGCACACTGATGAGCGTGGCAGCAATGGCGACCACGTTTGCCCAGATTAGCCGCGTTCGATGAGGTCGTGCTTGGTCAAGAAGCCAGCGCCAAGTGATCATAAATCAAGATACTCAATTGAAATGTCTTTAGATTCTTTCTATTGTAATGGTCTTGTTGATTGAGATGCAGTGATTTATGGAAAACAAAGCGGATTTTTATCGTTTGTTAACGCAACAAGCGGTGGCTTTATGTGAAGGTGAGCCTAACCTTATCGCTAAGCTTGCTAATGTGAGCGCCTTGCTAAATAGCCAACTTGACGATATCAACTGGGTGGGATTTTATCTGGATGACGGTGACGAGTTAGTGCTTGGACCATTTCAAGGCCAACCCGCGTGTGTTCGTATTCCTTTTGATAAAGGTGTATGCGGTGCGGCTTACCGACAAGATATTGTCATGCGAGTTGAAGATGTCCATGCTTTTGAAGGACATATCGCCTGTGATGCCGCCAGTAACGCTGAAATTGTTCTGCCAGTGCAGGTTAACGGACAACGGCATGCGGTACTCGATATTGATAGTCCAAGTATCGGTCGATTTGACCAAGAAGATGAGCATGGACTGGCTACCTTGGTCAAAGAAATGCAAAAACACTTATGATTTCGCCAATCTTGGTAGTTTTTTAATATCAGGTATCTATAATACGCACCACTTTCATACTTAAATACACGTAGATACGCTGCTGCAGTCTTGCTGCAGCAGGCCAGGAAAAAACATGGAAAATACTGAAAAGCTCGCGAACAGCAAAGAAGTCATTGCCTATATTGCTGAACGTTTCCCTAAATGTTTTACTGTTGAAGGCGAAGCCAAGCCATTAAAAATTGGTATTTTTCAAGATCTTGCGACTCGTCTTGACGGCGATCCCAAGGTAAGCAAAACCCAATTGCGCGCCGCGCTTCGTCAGTACACGTCTTCCTGGCGTTATCTGCACAGCGTGAAACCCGGTGCGTCACGCGTCGATTTAGATGGCAATGCGTGCGGCGAGTTAGAGCAAGAGCATATTGATCATGCGGCTCAGGCTCTAGCAGAAAGTAAAGCACGGGCCGCTGAGCGTCGTAAGCAACAACAGGCGAAAAAAGCGGAGTCTCAGGCGAAAAACGGTGAAAAAGCGCCAGCCAAAGGCAAAAAAGCGGCAGCGCAATCGGCAAAAGGCCGTACAAGTAAACCAAAGCCCGCTAAAATGACTAAGAAAGAGAGTGAGCCACGTCGCGAACTCAGCGCCAACGACGTTGTCGTAGGCAAAGACGTAAATGTGAACATGGGCAATGGTAATTTACCTGCGACCATTGTTGAAATTAATAAGGATGAGGTGCGGGTTCGCCTAACTAACGGATTAACCATGTTAGTAAAAGCGGAGCACCTCAGCGCCTAAAGGAGACTCCTCGACGCATGTTTTGTCGACGCCGCGTTTCGGCGATTGCTGCCAGCCTCATGCTGGCAGCATCTGCCCAGGCCGTAGAGGCCGATTTTCAACTCAGTGAGTTACCTTCACTCTCTGCTGAACCTCAACACGAAACCGCTTCTAAGCGGGTAACCTCTCGTTTTACCCGATCGCACTACAAGCAGTTTACGCTCGATGACGCGTTCTCAGCGGCTATTTTTAAACGCTACCTTGAAACGCTGGACTACAACCGTGTCTTTTTGACTCAGGATGATGTTGACACGCTATCGCGTTGGGAACATCGTTTAGATGACCAATTAAAGGCGGGTGAAACAGAAGCCGCGTATGCAATTTATAACCGGGTTCTCAAAAAGCGCTTTGAACGCTATCAGTACGCTTTAAAAGCACTCGATAAACCGTTTGATTTTTCCGCAGATGAGAGCATGGTACTGGATCGTACTGAGCGACCATGGGCGGCAAATCAAGCGGAGCTTGATGCGATTTGGGACAAGCGAGTCAAAAATGACGCATTGAACTTACGCCTCACGGGGAAAGAGGATGATGCGATCCGCGACACCCTAGGGAAACGGTATAACAGTGCGTTAAAACGCCTCACACAAAGCCATAGTGAAGATGTGTTTCAAGTCTACATGAACGCCTTCGCCCGTGAGGTTGATCCGCATACGAGCTACTTATCTCCCCGTAATGCCGAACAATTTCAATCGGAAATGAACCTGTCTCTTGAAGGAATTGGTGCCGTTTTACAGGTCAAAAACGAATATACCGTCATTCGTTCTCTGGTTGCTGGTGGCCCTGCGTCCAAGTCAAAACAGTTGTCGCCAGGTGACCGCATTATTGGTGTTGGCCAGGAAGACGAATCGGTTGTCGACGTTATTGGCTGGCGTCTGGATGACGTGGTGGAACTGATCAAAGGCCCGAAAGGGAGCGAGGTTCAACTCAAAATTCTTCCTGAAGGCGCTAATGCTAAAAGTTACAATGTCACGTTAACCCGCGATAAAATTCGTCTTGAAGATCGTGCGGTGAAGTCGGAAGTGATCGCGCGCGGCGAAGATAAAATTGGTGTACTCACGGTACCGGGGTTTTATGTCGGCTTAGCCGATGATACCAAAAAAGAATTGGCAAACTTACAAGAGAAAGATGTCAGTGGCATCGTTGTCGATTTACGTAATAACGGTGGCGGGGCGCTGAGTGAAGCAACGGCGCTCAGTGGTTTGTTCATCGACAAAGGCCCGATTGTGCAAGTAAGAGACAGCTACGGTCGAGTGAAAGTCAACGCCGACAGTGATGGCAAAAGCTATTACGATGGTCCAATGACCGTGCTGATAAATCGCTATAGTGCCTCTGCGTCGGAAATTTTTGCCGCTGCCATGCAGGATTATGATCGAGCGGTAGTGATTGGCGAACAATCGTTTGGTAAAGGAACAGTGCAACAGCATCGTTCGCTCAACCATATTTACGATTTGTTCGATAACCCACTGGGTTACGTGCAATATACAATCCAAAAGTTTTATCGCATCAGTGGCGGCAGTACCCAAAATAAAGGTGTCGTACCTGACATTGCGTTTCCATCGCCTGTATCGCCTGATGAAACTGGTGAAAGTATGGAAGACAATGCATTGCCTTGGGATCGTATTGAAAAAGCGGATTATCAGGCACAGTCTTTGCCTGAATCAGTGATTGATACCCTCGCGCAACGTCATCAAGCAAGGATTGCTGACGATCGAGAGTTCGGTTTCATTCGTCAAGATATCGCGCGCTATCAAAAAGAAAAGGACGACAATACCTTGTCTTTAAATGAGAAAGTACGACGTCAAGAGATGGATGACGAAGATGCAGACCGCTTAGCGCGTTTAAATGCACGTCAAGAAGCCATGGGTGAGCCTCGCTTCAAGTCACTCGATGATGTACCTAAAGAGTATGAAGAGCCCGATGCCTACCTAGACGAAGCCGCTAGTATTACGCGAGATCTGGTTAATCTCACGACATCGCGTAACGAGTCATCTCTTAACGAGTAGTGCGCCCGAAAAAGACACGACTGTGATCACTACAAGCCTGGGTCATCCGACCTGGGCTTTTTTTTCACTCAAAATGAGAACTAGGTCTAATCTTAGTAATAAGGCATCACCATCAGTAGGGGGAAGGTATGCGTTATTTCTACGGGATCACACTTGCCATGTTTATGGCATGGCCAGTGCATAGCGAGGATTTAGGGCGCTTTGACGTTCCTTTGCTGCTGGGGCAATGGTACTGGTTTAGTGAAGCAAGCGAAACATCAGCCCCCCATCCTTATAAAGCAATTAATATCTCCTTTAACTCCCACTATGAATTTCGTATCGATATGTTACGTCGTAACGGAAAGCTGGAAACAGCGGCCGGCCAATATAGCGTTACTCAGCAAACACTGAGGCTTTATGATGAGAATGGCACGGATCAGGTACATGCTTATCAATTGAATCATCACCAGTTGCAATTACAGGGGGCTATCTTTACGAAGTTGCTTCCAGACAACCTGAGTGGTTTGTGGCGTTCAAACAGTATTGAAGGTGATGATGTTAGCGAAGACGTAGACGGTGTGTCGCTAAAGTTGCGCCCAGACTTTTTGTTTGCGATGCAAGTAAGAGGCGATAGTGGCCGTTTAGTGACCCATCGAGGCGTCTATTTGGTCGAGGGGGATCACTTAATGTTGATTTACAAAGAAGGGCGTCACTCGTCGCAATACCAACTGGCCGCTGATACTTTGCGATTAACCAATGATGTATTTGGTATGGAAGCGGTATTACAACGGCAACGCCAAGAATAGCAGTGTCAAGAATCGTTCAGCCCGTAAAAGTCGGTTATCGTCATGGCATTTTACGGGCCCAATCCGTGATTCACGGCGACAAATTAAATGCGGCCTTTAGCGCCGATAAATGCGCCTCGTCCTTACAAATCGCCTTGTTCGGTTCATCCGATATTTTGGCAACCGGTTTACCTTGGCAGCTGGTCAGCTTGATCACCACATTTAGTGTTTTCACATTGGGTAGATCACAAGTCAGTTGTGTGCCAATCCCAAACGACGTACTCGCCTTACCCGCAAAGTGTTGATAAATATGAATGGCTTTAGCCAGTGTCAAGCTATCTGAAAAAACGAGTGTTTTATCTTTAGGATCGATATGGTGGTGGCGATAGTGCGCAATGGCTTTTTCGCCCCAGATGATGGGATCGCCGCTGTCGTGACGTAAGCCACTGAATGCCTGAGATAGAGACGCATCAAGATCGCGCAAAAAGGCATCCATATTGATACAGTCGGTAAGGGCGATCCCAAGACTATTCGGATACTCGCGTAGCCATACATTAAGCGCGAGCTGTTGAGAATCTGCTAGATCGCCCGCCAGTTGTTGGTGGGCTTGAAACCACTCATGCGCTTGTGTGCCAACCGGAGGAAGCCCTAGCTGCTTTGCTAACCAGCAATTCGAGGTCCCCTTTAGCGGTGGATAAACGGCGTGTAAACGCGTGACGATAGCCTGATGGACATCGCGCGAAAAACGACGGCGTGTACCAAAATCAACCAGATGAAAGTCATCCGAGTAGCCATCGGCCGGTAAGTGTGCCAGTTTGTCGTCAAGGCGCGCTAAGGCATCCGCGACTCCCAATTCTGGATAGCAAGCGCGATTGCGTAGCTCACAGATAATCGCAAGCAGTGGCACTTCCCACAGAATAACGTCACACCATGGCCCATCGATATGCACAGCAAGTTGTCCCTCTTCAATGGACACCGTCACCTGTTGAGGGTTGAGCTGGAAGTGCGAGAGGTAGGCGAGAAAATCAGCCTGATACAAATCTAACGAGGCGAGATAATCAATCTCGTCCGCTTGGAAACGGAGTGTCCCCATGTGGTGAATATGGTCGATAAGCTGCTCGCGCAGATAGGCAAGGTTTTCATCACTGCGGCAATAAAAGTCCGCACTGACATGAACGTCAGGGTAATGATGAAAGACAGCCTGCTGCATATTCAGTTTATAAGCATCAGTATCCAAAAGCGATGTGATGATCGGATTGTGCATGCGTGAGGAACGCCTTACGGGTTACAAAACGAAATTGGCTTCATAGTACCGTAATTTTCAAAAAATTTAACCGTCGTCACATTATATTTCCGCATGGATTGGCAGGCTTCGTTGACATTTTGTTGCGCTTTTAACCACTACCGTTTGTTTTTAGTACAGCGGCGTGTCTTTGTCTGTCTCCCATTGAGCGGGCGTTAATCCTTTGTCGCCATCGCGTTAAATGTAAACGCAAACATTTGATAACAAACTGTTAAACCTATAGTCATCTTTGCTCAGCCGCGGTATGGTATGGCATGCACATCGTCCTAAAGGCGAATGAATACAATTCGTTGGCTGAGGTACACCCGATAAAAAGGAAATAACATGTCTCAACAACCTACCGCCAAATACCGTGATGACTACCGCGCACCGGACTTTACTATCACGGATATCAATCTTGAGTTCGATCTTGATCCGAATAAGACCCTGGTGACAGCAGTCAGTCAGGTAAAACGTCTTAATGAACGCGCGACGGATCTCGTACTCGATGGTGATGATCTGACTCTGGTGCGCCTGGATATTAATGGTGACACCTGGACGGCATACAGCGAAGAAGCGGGTAAATTGATTATTCGCGATGTCCCCGCCGCCTTTACTTTGACCATTCAAACCCAGCTAGATCCGGAGAATAACTCTGCGTTAGAAGGGTTATACATTTCTGGCGGTGCGTATTGTACCCAGTGTGAAGCAGAAGGCTTCCGTCGTATCACCTACTACTTAGACCGTCCTGATGTACTGGCGCGATTTACCACCAAAGTGATTGCGAATAAAGCGGCGTATCCTTATTTGCTTAGTAACGGTAATAAAATGGCGGCGGGTGATCTTGATGACGGCCGTCACTGGGTTGAATGGCATGATCCTCATGCCAAACCAAGCTATCTATTCGCCTTAGTGGGCGGTGATTTTGATGTCTTGCGAGACACGTTTGAAACGCGCTCAGGGCGCAATGTCGTGTTAGAAATATTCGTCGATAAAGGCAATTTAGATCGTGCCGACCACGCCATGGTGTCACTGAAAAACGCCATGAAGTGGGACGAAGAGCGATTTGACTTAGAATACGATCTCGATATCTACATGATTGTTGCCGTCGACTTTTTCAATATGGGCGCGATGGAGAACAAAGGCCTAAATATCTTTAACTCCAAGTATGTGCTTGCCAATGCAGAGACGGCAACCGATACCGATTACCTGGGTATTGAAGCGGTGATTGGCCACGAATACTTCCACAATTGGACAGGCAACCGTGTTACCTGTCGGGATTGGTTTCAACTTAGCCTCAAAGAAGGGTTAACGGTTTTCCGTGATCAAGAGTTCTCTTCTGACTTGGGGTCGCGCTCCGTCAACCGCATCAGCAATGCACGCATCGTGCGTGGCCCGCAATTTGCTGAAGATGCAAGCCCTATGTCTCATCCAATCCGCCCTGAAAAGGTGATTGAGATGAATAACTTCTACACCCTAACTGTGTACGAAAAGGGTAGTGAAGTCATTCGTATGATGCACACCATTCTCGGTGAATCTGCTTTCCAAAAAGGGATGAAGCTGTATTTTGAACGCCATGATGGTACCGCATCGACCTGTGATGATTTCGTCCAAGCGATGGAAGAGGCATCAGGCATTGATCTTACCCAGTTCCGTCTGTGGTATAGCCAGTCAGGTACACCGGTGCTGACCGTTTCATCCACCTATGATGCGGCTACCAAGCAACTGGCGCTGCATGTGGCACAGCACACGCCGGCGACGGCTGATCAGCAAGAAAAGCAGCCGCTGTATATTCCGCTCGATATCGAAATGTACCGTCAAGATGGCAGTGTGATTGAGTTACAGCGTCACGGAGAGTCGGTTTCTAACGTATTGGCGGTCACACAAGCAGAGCAAACCTATCTGTTTGATCATGTCGATGAGCAACCGGTCCTATCGCTACTACGCGAATTCTCAGCACCGGTTAAACTCGAATATGATTATCAGGACGATGAGTTGGCGTTCTTATTGCAGCACGCTCGGAATGACTTTGCGCGCTGGGATGCGGGCCAAAGCTTACTGGCTAAGCATATCAAAGCGAATGTAGCGCGTGTGCAAGATGACCAACCGATCGATGTGCCCTTATCCGTAGTTGATGCCTTCCGTGGTGTGTTGCTGAGTGACAATACCGATCCTGCCTTGATTGCTGAAGTGCTCAATTTACCTTCAGAGACAGAGGTAGCAGGTTGGTTTGAAACGGTCGACGTGGATGCTATTCACCAAGTGATGGCAGCGTTTAAACAGCAGTTTGCTGATCATATGGTGGATGAGCTTGCCGCTGTGTATCGTCAGTATGCACAAACGGATTATCAAATCACACACAAAGCGATGGGTGAGCGTGCCTTGCGTAATGCCTGTTTGAGTTACTTGGCCCATACAGAAAATGGCAATGGCTATGTTGAGCAGCATTATCAAGAAGCGCACAATATGACAGATACCATGGCAGCCCTGAGCGCAGCAAACAGTGCACAATTGCCTTGCCGAGAGCCGCTGATGAAAGGCTTCAGTGATCAGTGGCAGCATGATGGGTTGGTGATGGATAAATGGTTTATGCTGCAAGGCGCCAATCCAGCCGATAATGCGTTAGAGCAAGTAAAAGCGCAAATGTCGCACCCAGCATTTACGTTGAAAAACCCTAACCGTATACGGAGTTTAATTGGCGCATTTTGTAATCGTAACCCGGCACGTTTTCATGCTAAAGATGGTGCAGGGTATCGATTCTTAAAAGAGATCTTGGTGACTTTAAACCAGTCTAACCCGCAAGTGGCGTCGCGCTTGATTGATCCGCTATTGAAACTGGCGTACTACGACTCAGCGCGTCAACAGCAAATGCGTAATGTACTGCAAGAGCTCGCCGATATGGATAACTTGGCGAACGATTTGTATGAAAAAGTGGAAAAAACACTTGAGCAGTAACCAATAAGTTGGGATAAAATCAAGACGTACGACAAGTGAACCTCAAAAGCCGCCTGGTTGGGCGGCTTTTTAACGAATAAACTTATGAGCGGATTAAAAAGTGAACCATGGAGTACTTTTTTAGCGTCTATATTGCCTATTCTGAGTATCAGCATTACTACAGTGGTGCAGCTGCGAATGTGGTTGTGACCACGGACCAAGGGCTGCGCTTACAAATCCCGGCGTCTCGCTTTCGCCCTTTTCTTTCACAGCTTGGCATTAGGGGGCGTTTTAAACTGACGACGGACGCGCACCACCGCTTTCAATCGTTAATGCGCGTTGCTTAATAGGCGTTGGTTAAAGCCTCATCCAATCTCTAATTAAATAGCCACACCAGTCACATTCTCGCGAAAATCGCGTAAATCCAGCCGTTTATCTATAACGTTTTTGCTATCCAAGCCTTACACTAGACAGTGCGTTTGTTAACGCAATGTTTACCTCTGATGACGACTCACAATGATAATGTTCTAAAAAGGACAACGGAGTGCCAGAATGACCTCGCGTGACCCTATAGTACCAGTGTTACTTGAGAAGGTTTATCAACTCATCGCTGATAAACTCGATGATCCTCAACAACCACTTGTCGATGCGTTAGCCAAAAGGATATTGGGTCAAGTATCTGATGACGATTTGCAGGAACGCAATGAGTCAGATCTTTATGGTGCAGTAATGAGCTTATGGCACCATCTCAACACGTTTGAACAAGATAAAGTCTTTGTTAAAGTTTTTAACCCAAGCCTGAGCGGAAATGGATGGCAATCAACCCATACGATTGTTGAAATCCTCGCTCCAGATGCCCCCTTCCTTGTCGATTCTGTGCGTATGGCCCTTAATCGCTTAGGTATCACAACGCACTTGATGCTGAATAGCCCGATCAAAGCGCGCAAGAATGAGCAGGGAGATGTGGTCGGCATTGGCAGTGAGGACGGCCAATTCCAAAGCACGTTCCATATTGAAATCGACAAGATGTCAGATGACTCAGAGATGGCAGCACTTGAATCTGAGCTCTCTGAAACCTTGACCGATGTTGTAATGGTGGTGAACGACTGGAAGCCAATGCGCGCGCAAATGCTTGAGCTATTAGCATCATTAAAAGAGACCCAATTACCGATTGATGATGAGCGCCGCCAAGAAGCTGTCGAGTTCCTAAGTTGGATCACGGACAATAACTTTACCTTTATGGGCTACAAGTGCTTTGACCTGGTTCCGGTTGAAGGCGATTACGAGCTTCGCGCAAGCAGTGACTGTGACGCACTAGGTTTAGCTAAAAAGCACAAATCCCCCCAGGCTCTGCGTTTATCCGAAATGCCTGAGTCAGCCCGAGCAGAAGCGCTGAAAAAAGAGCTGTTAGTGCTTACCAAAAGTAATGCGAAATCTCGGGTTCACCGTCCGGCTTATGTCGATTATATCGGGATCAAAAAGTTTGATAGCAACGGTAATGTGATCGGCGAGCACCGGTTTACTGGGCTCTATGCATCGTCTGCTTATAACCAGTCGACCGCTAGCATTCCGGTGCTGCGTAATAAAGTACGCCGTATCCTTGATAACAGCGGTTTTTATCGCGAATCACACGCGTGGAAAGCACTGGCTAATATCCTAGAAAACTACCCGCGTGATGAACTGTTCCAAGCGACAGAAGACGAAATGCGCAATGTGGGAATGGGCGTGGTACAAATGCAAGACCGCGACATGCTCCGTGTATTTGTGCGTCGTGATCCGTTTGGTCGTTTTTTCTCGTGCATGGTGTATATCACCCGAGAGCGCTATGACACCGAGTTCCGTCGTCAAACCCAGCGTATTTTTCAGCAATACTTTGGATCAGATCAGACGGTTGAATTTACCACTTTTTTCTCGGAAAGCCCGCTGGCGCGGACGCATTATATTGTCCGAGTGGAAAATAATAACTTCGATATTGATGTGAAAAAAATCGAACAAAACCTCACAGAGGCAGCGTCATCGTGGGATGATCGTTTACAAGAAGCCGTGATTGCTAATTTTGGTGAAAATCGTGGTACACCGATCGCGAAACGGTATTTGCGTGCGTTTCCGCGTTCCTACAAAGAAGCGATGTTACCAGGGTCAGCAGTGGCGGATATTGAACGCCTAGAAGGGCTCAGTGATGACAATAAACTCGATATGTTGCTCTACAGGCCGCAAGAAGTTAGCCATCAATCTAATGCCATTAGCCTAAAGCTTTTCCAAAAGGGGGAGCCGATCCATTTATCGGATGTGATGCCGATGCTAGAAAATCTAGGGCTGCGTGTGATCGGCGAATCGCCGTATGAGGTTGAAACCAGCCAGGGGGATGTGTATTGGATTCTCGACTTCTCTATGTTGCACAGTGCGGGAGCAGCGTTTGATCTTGGTAATGCGCGTGATCGCTTCCAACATGCATTTGCCGACATTTGGCATGGCCGCTTGGATAATGACGGCTTTAACCGCTTGGTATTAAACGCGGGGTTATCCGGACGAGAAGTCACGATTCTACGCGCCTATGCTCGGTATATGCGCCAGATTGGCTTTCCTTTCAGTCAGGCGTATATCGAGGATACATTAGCTTCGCACCCGCATCTTGCTGGGTTCTTGGTCAGGTTGTTTAATCGACGCTTTGACCCTGCGGGTAAGCAAAACAAGCGAGAACAAGATGCGATTATTCACGAGATTGAAGAGGCACTAAACAATGTTGAAAGTTTGGATGATGACCGTATTATTCGTCGATACATGGAAATCATGCTCGCGACCATGCGCACAAACTTTTTCCAGAAAGATCCGGACAATGGCCAAGACAAACCCTATCTATCGCTAAAACTGCAAGCATCGGATATTCCGGATATGCCTAAGCCGGTTCCCGCGTTTGAGATCTTTGTTTACTCCCCTGATGTAGAAGGGGTGCACTTACGCGGTGGTAAAGTCGCGCGTGGTGGACTTCGTTGGTCCGATCGCCAAGAAGACTTCCGTACCGAAGTATTAGGCTTGGTGAAAGCGCAGCAGGTCAAAAACACCGTGATTGTGCCAGTCGGGGCGAAAGGGGGCTTTGTCTGCAAGCGTCAACATCAGTTAACTGAGCGGGATGCGATCATTGCTGAGGGTAAGCGATGCTATCGAATCTTTATCCAAGGGTTACTTGATATTACCGATAACATTGTCGAAGGCACCTTGACGCCGCCTGACCATGTGATCCGTCATGACGACGATGACGCCTATTTAGTCGTCGCGGCAGATAAGGGAACGGCAACTTTCTCTGATTTAGCGAACAGTGTCTCAGCGCAATATAACTTTTGGCTGGGAGATGCTTTTGCGTCCGGTGGCTCGAATGGGTATGACCACAAAAAAATGGGGATTACGGCCGCAGGTGCTTGGGAATCGGTAAAACGCCACTTCCGTGAAATTGATATTAACTGTCAAACCACGGACTTTACCTGTGTCGGCATTGGCGATATGGGCGGCGATGTGTTTGGTAATGGCATGCTGCTTTCCAAGCATATTCGCTTAGTCGCAGCGTTTAACCACATGCATATCTTTATTGATCCCGATCCAGATGCCGCGAAAAGCTGGGAAGAGCGCCAACGTCTCTTCAATTTGCCGCGGTCAACTTGGGAAGACTACGATACTCAGTTGATAGCCAAAGGTGGGGGGGTGTTTTCTCGCCGTGCGAAATCAATCACCTTAACGCCGGAGATACAAAAGCTGCTCGGCACCCGTAAGCAGACGATGGCGCCTAACGATCTGATTAAACAGATCGTAAAAGCCAAGGTTGATCTGCTTTGGAATGGCGGTATCGGCACCTATGTTAAGTCATCGAGCGAAACCCATACCTCGGTAGGTGACCGTGCTAATGATGGTTTGCGTGTCAACGGCAATGAAGTGGGTGCTCGTATCATTGGTGAGGGCGGTAACCTTGGCATGACCCAATTAGGGCGAATTGAGTATGCGCTTAACGGCGGTCGAGTGAATACCGACTTTATTGATAATGTCGGTGGTGTCGATTGCTCGGATAACGAGGTCAACATCAAGATCCTGCTTAATGGGCTGGTGGCAGCCGGTGATCTGACCATGAAAAAGCGCAATGAGTTGCTGGAGCGAATGGAAGACGAAGTGTCTGACATCGTGCTCGAGGATGCTTATAGTCAAAGTGAGTCGATCTCTGTCACCCATAACCAGCAGGCCGCTTTGTTAAAAGAGCAGATCCGGTTTATTCACTATTTAGAGAAAGAGGGTAAGCTCGATCGGGCGCTTGAATATCTGCCAGACGATGAAACCTTGTCTGAACGTAACTTGCGTGGCACCGGTTTAACGCGCCCAGAAATTGCTGTGTTGGTTGCCTACGGCAAAATGGTTCTCAAAGAGCAGCTGGTTGTTGATGATGTCACGCAAGATGCTCACTTCGGACAGCTACTCCCTAGTTACTTCCCTAAAGAGTTACAACGTCACTATCGAGGCGAGATGGAATCTCATCCACTGCGTGGTGAGATCATTGCCACCGCACTGGCGAATCAAATGTCGAATGACATGGGTTTTAACTTTGTGACCCGCATGCAAGATGAGACCGGCGCCAGCGTGAGTGATATTGCTAAGTCTTATGCCATTGCCAGAGAGGTATTTGGTTTTGAGCAGCTATTTGATGATGTGCGCGAACTCGATAATCGTGTGAGCGCCAAAGTGCAGTATGACATCATATTCCGCTGTCGCCGAATGTTACGCCGTGCAACCCGTTGGATGTTACGTAACAAACGCAAAGGAGAGAGTATTGAGGCCCAAGTTGGCTTTTATCGTCCTGCATTGCAAAACTTGGTGGATCACCTCGATCAGTATTTGGTTGAGGGTGAGATCACCGAGCACGATCAACAAGCGGAGGCATTGATAAAAGCGGGTGTACCTGATGCGCTTGCGAACAAGGTTTGTCGCCTGACGAGCGTTTTCTCGGGATTAGATCTTGCCCAAGTGTCAGAACAACTCGACAAGCCATTCGAGCTAGTGGCGCGCTTGTACTATGTACTGGGTGATCGTTTATCACTGCACTGGTTCTTGAAGCAAATCAATAACCAGCCGGTTGATAACCACTGGCAAGCGCTTGCCCGCGCCTCGTTCCGTGAAGATCTTGACTGGCAACAGCGCTTATTGACCGCTCGCATCGTTTCAGAGATGGATTCACAACACGATGCCGAGACAGGGTTAACGCAGTGGATGGATGATCATGCTGTAATCCTGAGCCGTTGGCAAAGCATTGTCGATGAGTTCAAAGTCGGTTCTATGCATGAGTTTGCCAAGTTCTCTGTCGCGCTGCGTGAATTGTCGTTACTAAATTTAAATTGAATTAGTGCGCCAATAACGCAATAATCTAGCCCCGTTTATAACGGGGCTTTTTTATTAGGAGGGATAATGCTATACCGCCTCGCCAGACCGGCTATCTTTCAGTTAGATCCAGAAAAAGCACACGACTTAACCATCAAAACGCTTTCCCGTTTCCATCACACACCGCTTCGCTTTTTATACTCTCAGCATCTTCCTCCTCGCCCAGTGACTGTCATGGGACTGCATTTTACCAATCCAGTAGGCTTAGCCGCAGGGTTAGATAAAAATGGTGAGTGTATAGAAGCGTTTGGCGCCATGGGGTTTGGCTTTGTGGAAGTGGGGACGGTTACCCCACGCGCCCAACCAGGTAATGATAAACCGCGCCTCTTTCGCCTTAAAGCGGCGGAAGGAATTATTAACCGAATGGGGTTTAACAATCATGGTGTTGAGGCCCTGATTGAAAACGTGAAACAGGCGAAAAATTTTACGGGTGTGCTCGGTATTAATATCGGTAAAAATAAAGATACACCCATTGAGCAGGGCACCGATGACTACATTGCCTGCATGCAAAAAGTATATCCGTATGCTGATTATATTGCGGTTAACATTTCCTCACCGAACACTCCCGGGTTACGAAGTTTGCAATATGGCAACATATTTGACGAGTTGCTCAGTGCGTTAAAAAAGGAACAAGGTCAATTAGCCGAAACACACGGCAAATATGTCCCCCTTGCAGTGAAGATTGCACCTGATTTAAGTTGTGATGAGATCCAACACGTCGCTGATAGTTTGGTTCGCCATAACATTGATGGCGTGATTGCGACCAATACGACGTTAGAGCGTTCGCTGGTGGATGGGATGCCGCACTACCGTGAAGCTGGTGGATTAAGTGGCCGGCCGGTACAGTTGAAAAGTACGGAAGTGATTCGTCAACTTCATCGCGCACTCAATGGAGCAATGCCGATCATTGGCGTTGGCGGTATTGACTCAGTGACAGCGGCACGTGAAAAGTTGGAGGCTGGAGCTGATTTAGTGCAACTCTATTCAGGACTTATTTATCAAGGTCCAGGCTTAGTGAAGCAAATCGTTCGTCATATTTAATTTAAAAAATAAAGTCTTAAGGCTAAAAGGGGGAGGGTTTCTTCCCCTTTTTTTTTGCCCTCAACCCATTACACTTCAGTCAATGGCAGTCTTGATATCGCCAGACCCCCAGTTTTTGAGTCTTCGCGGGAGCTGAAGTATGTTAAAACCTAACAATGCATGGAGATGGTATTTCGATGATGCATCGACATCACTGATGCTCGATTTGGGTGATGACATGGTTTTTCGCGTGGCGATCAATGCCAAACATCTCATCCCTGATGCGTTCTCGACATCCCCATTTTCAGTTGAGGACGCATCGCTTTTTCAGTATCTGACAGATCCTCTGTCATTACTGTCACTGTCCGGGCCGCGCCGGGCCGAGCTTGCTTTGAACGCAGTGGCAGCCCATCGCTTCCACAAACCTGTGCTACCCAAAAGTTGGTTTTTTGAGACGCAACAAGAAACGATCGCCGCACCCGAGTGGGGGCAGATTGTCGAACTCACGAGCCAAACCGGGGACAGGGCGCCATTTATTATTATAGAAAACGCCGGTTCAGCCTCGCTATGCATGCTCGCTCGCGAAGCCGATTTTGAACTGAGCGCAAATAAAACCATGGCGTTTTGTGGTGCGATTAAAGTAATGAACGACCGGCTATCGCAATCTAAACACCAAACTAATAGCCAAAAAGGTCGCTTTGCGTTAGTGGGCTGAGTGGCTTTCACTCAGCTCACGTTTTCTTTTATCCAACCTTTCCCCTGATTTGACGTCACTATTCCCACTTCTTTTTGCGCGATTAATGTTTCTGATACCAAACAGGTGCGTCTAAAACCTGTGATCTCTCTTCACGTTTGAGCAAAAAACGTGCACCAATAATGTCTAAAATTGGGTATTTTCGTCGCGTTTTTATCCGCTTTAACGGCAAATCTTTACCGCTTTTTCCTGTTTTACAGCAATAATCCTTTCCTTAGCCGCTATCTGGTATATACCAGTTTTTAGAGGCTAACCTAATTCCTAGTGGGAAATAATCGAATTCTGCACGCCTATCAACCCGCCATGACTCGCCTCTCAAGGCAAAGTGAATGCTTACACGTTATATTTTCTAACACTTCATGCTAGACGTGGCGCGCCTTGATTAGGTCGTGTTTCCACCAGGAAACGTAGTCAGTCAGGGTTTGCTGAGATAGGATTCCTGAGGGAAACAATAATCATCGGGTGATTGATTCTTTACAGAAACAGTGGGGTGGCGATTAATTCACCATTCAACGGAGATTGTTTCGCCTTGGGTCAACGGGGCGGGTCAGATTGATGTATAATCGGCGCCATTATGACAACCACGCCCAGAGGGTGTAGAGACTCAATGAAACACTATCTCGCTATAACCGCTCGAGGTCTCGAGCATTTGTTGGCTCAGGAGCTTGAACAGCTTGGTGCATCCAGCCTTAAGCAAGTCCATGCCGGTGTAAAATTTAAAGCCGACGATTCCACGCTTTATCAATGTTGTTTGTGGAGTCGGGTTGCATCCCGTTTTGTGCTGGTGCTGGGTGAGTTCGCGGTTCGCGATGATATGGATTTATACCTTGGCGCTACGGCGATTAATTGGCCGGATCATTTCCATTCCAGCCAGCGGATAGCGGTTGACTTTAACGGTACTAACCAAGAGATTCGCAATAGCCAATATGGTGCCCTAAAAGTCAAAGATGCGATTGTCGATAAATTTGAAAAAGCCAATCTGCCACGGCCAAGTATTGATCGTGAGCAACCAGACTTACGCATTCACATGCGCTTGTCGAAAGATAAAGGTGTGCTCGGTATTGATATGGTTGGCAGTGGTTTGCACCAACGAGGATATCGTACTCAGGCAGGGGCGGCTCCTTTACGCGAAACCCATGCAGCAGCGTTAGTGTTACGCAGTGGGTGGCAAAGCGGGCAACCTATGATGGATATCATGTGTGGTTCCGGAACGCTTCTGATTGAAGGGGCGATGATTGCCGCGAATGTCGCTCCTGGGCTTAAGCGCAAACGTTGGGGCTTTGAATCACTGCTTGGTTTTGATGACGAGGCTTTTAAAACGATCAAAGCAGAGGCGAGCGTTAAAGCTAAACGCGGGGTGAGCCAATGCCAAACGCGTTTTTATGGGACAGATAATGATGCACGTATGATTGAGACGGCCCGGGCAAACGCCCGACGCGCGGGTGTCGCAGAATTGATCGAATTTAATGTCGCAGATGCCACTGAGGTGGTCCCGCCAGAAGACTTCACCGGAGGGCATATTATCTCAAATCCCCCTTATGGTGAGCGTTTAGGCACGACGCCTGGACTGATTGCGTTGTACACGCAGCTGGGTGACCATCTTAAGCACGCGTTTGCAGGTAACACTGTCTCTTTATATTCCGGCTCGGACGAGCTGCTTAGTTGTCTACGGATGCGTGCCGATGACAAGTTTGCACTACGCAATGGCGCCCTTGATTGTGTAATGAAAACGTATGCCATTACCGCACGTGGCGTGAAAGAGGCAGGAGATGCGGCCCCGACGGTTGACGTTGCCCCTGACTTTGCCAATCGGCTCCGTAAAAACATGACAAAATTGGATAAATGGGCGAAAAAAGAGGCCATCGAGTGTTATCGACTCTATGATGCTGACCTGCCGGATTACAAAGCCGCGATTGATCGCTATCGCGACTTTTTAGTGATCCAAGAATATGCGGCACCTAAGACGATCGCCCCAGAAAAGGCACGTCGGCGATTGCTGGATATGGTGCGTGCTGCCATTGCTGTCACAGGTGTTGATGTGAATAAAGTGGTGCTCAAAACGCGTGAGAAGCAAAAAGGGAATAATCAATACCAAAAGCTGTCAGGTGCCGCGCATACTATGACCGTACAGGAATACGGTGTAACACTTGAAGTTAATCTTTATGACTACCTCGATACCGGCTTGTTTCTCGATCATCGCTACACGCGTCGACTAATTGGCGAGAAAGCGGCTGGAAAAGATGTACTTAACCTGTTTGCTTATACGGGAAGTGCATCGGTACATGCAGCGGTCGGTGGTGCACGGTCAACGACCACCGTGGATATGTCGAAAACGTATCTTGCGTGGGCTGAGCGCAATATGAAGCTTAACGGAATGGTCGGACGTCAGCATCAGTTTGAACAGGCCGACTGCTTGCAGTGGATAGAGCAATCGGACCAACAATTTGATCTTATTTTTGTTGATCCACCGACTTTCTCTAACTCGAAGCGGATGCAGACAACCTTTGACGTACAACGTGATCACATCGATTTACTATTGGCTCTCAAAGCACGGTTGCGCCCTGGGGGCGAAATTATTTTCTCCAATAACAAACGCCACTTTAAGATGGATCTTGAGCGATTGGCCGATGTCGGACTTTATGCAGAAAATATGAGTAAGCGTTCGATCCCAGAAGACTTTGCACGTAATCCCCATATTCACAATTGTTGGATTATTCAGCATCAGGACGTGGTTGCATGACACTCGTGTTATTCAGTACCGAAGGCTGTCATCTGTGTGAGCAAGCCTGGTCACTTTATCAATCACTCGGTTATCAAACGCCACTTGCAACCCAAGATATTGCCTTTGACGATACGCTCTTTGAGCGTTACGGCGTCACTATTCCGGTGATTGCAATTCGCAATCAAGCAGGAGAGGTGAGCGCAGAGTTAGGCTGGCCGTTTGATCACATACAACTACAAGCTTGGTTATCGCAACATGGCATTAATTAAAATTACCGCTGCGCAGTTAGCGTATGGCGACAATCCATTGTTAGACAAAACAGACTTCATTCTTCAGCCTGGAGAGCGTGTTTGTTTGGTTGGACGTAATGGCGCAGGCAAGTCTACGTTGATGAAGGTCATCGACGGACAAGTGCAACTTGATGATGGCACTATTCAAAGTCAATCCGAGCTTAAAGTCTCACGACTGGAGCAAGATCCACCTCGAGATAGCCCAGGTTCCGTGTTTGACTATGTCGCGGAAGGGCTTGCCGATGCGGGCGATAAGCTTAAGCAATACCATCAACTGATCGCAACGATCGAAACCGATCCTAGCGATCGAAACATCGCCGAGCTGGCAAAGGTACAAGAAGCGCTAGATCATGCCGATGCATGGCGCTTTGATAACCAAATTATGGTGGTTCTTGGTGCCCTTGGGCTGGATGGTAATACCGCGCTCAACGCGTTGTCAGGTGGCTGGCAGCGCAAGGCAGCATTAGCCCGGGCACTGGTTTGCGAGCCCGATGTATTGCTCCTCGACGAGCCGACTAACCATCTTGATGTATCGACCATTCTGTGGTTAGAGCAATTTTTGAAAGACTTTCGGGGCGCGATCGTATTTATCTCACACGATCGTTCGTTCATCGGCGCCATGGCAACACGCATTGTCGACTTAGATCGCGGTAAGCTGACATCCTGGCCGGGGAATTATCAAGCCTACCTTGATGGTAAAGAAGAGGCACTACGGGTTGAAGCTGAGCAAAACGCTGAGTTTGATAAAAAACTGGCCCAAGAAGAATCATGGATTCGTCAAGGTATTAAAGCACGTCGTACTCGTAATGAGGGAAGGGTGCGAGAACTGAAAGCGTTACGTCAAGAGCGCGCTAACCGCGTAGAGTTACAAGGTAACGCCAACTTGCAACTGGATGATGCAACGCGTTCAGGAAAAATTGTTTTTGAAGCTGAAAACGTGACATTCACTTATCAAGATGAACCGTTAATTAAACCGCTGAGCTTTACGGTGATGCGTGGTGATCGCATCGCGCTAATCGGCCCCAACGGATGCGGAAAAAGCACGCTGCTAAAACTGATGCTAGAGACGCTGACGCCCGACAGTGGCTCTTTACATGTTGGCACCAAGCTGGATGTGGCCTACTTTGACCAATACCGCGAAAAACTCGATCCGGAAAAGACCGTGATTGATAACTTGGCGGGAGGAAAAACAGAAGTTGAAGTCGGTGGGCGTAAGCGCCACGTGATGGGGTATCTGCAAGATTTCTTGTTCCATCCACGACGTGCACAAACCCCGGTAAAAGCCCTATCGGGAGGAGAGAAAAATCGCTTACTGTTAGCCAAACTGTTCCTCAAGCCTGCGAATCTCTTAGTGCTTGATGAGCCAACGAACGATTTGGACATTGAGACGTTAGAGCTGCTAGAAGACTTACTCTCTCAGTTCCAAGGAACCTTGTTGTTAGTCAGTCACGATCGACAGTTTGTTGATAATACGGTGACGCACAGTTGGATATTTGAAGGGGACGGCACGATCAATAAGTTTGTGGGCGGCTATCACGATGCGCAGCAACAACGTGAACAGTACCTCAAAGCGATTACCCCAAATGATAAAGGTACCCCATCAAACCGTCACGCTGATACGGAACAAAAGACGGCAAAACCGAAAAGTAAACCGCGGAAGCTTTCGTACAAATTACAGCGTGAATTGGAAGGTTTACCTGCGCAGCTTGAAGCATTAGAAAACGAAATTGAAGTTTTGCAATCAGAGATGAATGATCCCGAGTTTTTCTCGAAAAGTCAGGAGATTACTCAACCAAAACTTACCCGATTGGCAGAAGCGGAACACGAGCTTGAGCAAGCATTTGAACGTTGGGAAGCCTTGGAGGCAATGCAACAAGAAAGTGAGTGACGGCGTCACTTTGGGGGGGGAGATGACTCACAGTTTGTCTTTTACAGCAGCGATAGTGCTTGATTAAAAAATGTTCATGATCGAAGCTGTAGTTGATGCTTCATAAAAACGTCATGGACGGGAGCATTCTTGCGAATAGCAAGCGCAGCATTGAACAAGATGGAATGAAGAGGGCGACCCTATGAAAAGACAGAAGCGAGATCGTTTGGAACGCGCACAGTCAAAAGGCTTTCAAGCGGGAGTAAACGGTCGATCGTCTGAGATATGTCCTTACCAACAAACTGATGCAAGAAGTTACTGGCTTGGCGGGTGGCGCGAAGGCAGAACAAGTAAATCAGAGATGATGAAGTAGTCCATTTCCGTAATATGTTTGGCCTTATCATTGGATAAGGCCTTTTTAACACCCATCTAA
>NZ_MUFG01000009.1:0-91201 GCF_001996065.1 Salinivibrio sp. MA351
TATATGAACTTTTTGTGACTCCTGTCACCTTAAAGCTTGTAAATAAATTACCTTTGGTATATTATCTAGACATTGGCAACATCGCTTGCCAGTTGTTCATGGAGTGAACCCGAGCATTCGCCTCCAAGGAACCGAGATAAATGTGAACAACATTGGTTTAAACTTGAGAGAGGTAAAAAATGGAAGGCATGGTATCGAGCTACTACTGGAATCAGCAGTCAGTCTACACCAAAGGTTTTACGTATCCGGCTTCGTTCGGCTACCGCAAGTAAGTTTTATGATTCCCCCGCTCTTACAGAGAGATTTCTGATCCAGAAAGCAAAAGCTTTTATTCTGGCGCCACACAATGTGTGGCGTTTTTTTTATAAGTTTTTTGTCTATAAATCGTACTTGTCTAGTTATATCGACTCGCTGCCACAGAATGTTCTCCTCCTCTACCTCCTCGTCACTACTAAATGATTTTAGCGCTGGAAATTTTAGCGATCGATCGGTAAGATTTGCGCCAATTTTAAATACGCAAACGTTTTCCTTTTGGTATCTAGCGATACATCACTTTTTAGTTTGGGACAAAACCGATGTTAGAGCGTTTATTTCAACTTAAAGCCCACGGCACCGATCTTCGTACTGAAGTCATCGCCGGGTTCACCACTTTTTTAACCATGGCGTATATCATTTTCGTCAATCCCTCTATTTTGGCTGAGGCAGGCATGGATAAAGGCGCTGTCTTTGTCGCGACCTGTCTAGCGGCAGCGGTTGGCTGTCTAGTGATGGGGATTGTGGCAAACTATCCAGTCGCACAGGCGCCGGGGATGGGACTGAATGCCTTTTTTACCTACACCGTGGTTTTACAAATGGGACACTCTTGGCAGGTTGCGTTAGCCGCCGTATTTATCTCCGGGTTATGTTTCATTTTGTTAAGTGTCTTGCGCGTGCGTGAATGGATCATTAATTCGATTCCAATGGCACTACGAACCGGTATATCAGCCGGTATCGGACTTTTTTTGGCGCTCATTGCGTTGCAAAACGCTGGGATTGTCGTTGACCACCCAGCAACATTGGTTGCGCTCGGTGATGTGACAGCCTTTGCTCCCGCCATGGCGGCACTTGGTTTCTTTCTGACCATCGGTTTGGTGCACCGAGGAATGAAAGGGGCGGTAATGATTGCCATTTTGGCGGTCACGATCATCGGTGTCATCGCCGGTGATGTGGCATACGGTGGTGTGATGTCCGCGCCGCCGAGTTTAGCGCCGACCTTTATGCAACTCGATTTTTCTGGCGCGTTTGAAGTGGGATTAGTGTCGATTGTGTTCGCATTTTTATTTGTCGATCTTTTTGATACTGCAGGAACCTTAGTGGGTGTGGCACAGCGCGCGGAACTTTTGGATAAAGATGGTAAACTACCGCGCTTAAATCGTGCATTACTGGCAGATAGTACCGCGACATCAGTCGGGGCGCTTTTAGGCACGTCAAACACAACATCTTACATTGAGAGCGTATCAGGGGTTGCCGCTGGCGGTCGCACGGGATTGACCGCTGTGGTTGTTGGTATTCTGTTTTTACTGGCGCTCTTTTTTGCACCGTTAGCAGGTATGGTGCCTGCCTATGCGACTGCTGGCGCCTTATTTTATGTGGCCATCTTGATGATGTCAGGTTTGGTGAGCATTAATTGGCGTGATCTGACTGAGGCTGCGCCTGTTGTGGTGGTGTGTTTGCTGATGCCGCTGACTTATTCAATAGCAAGCGGTATTGGGCTTGGCTTTATTGCGTTTTGTGCCGTAAAAACCTTTGCGGGCAAAGGGCGAGAAGTTCCTGTCAGTATCTGGATTTTGGCGGGGTTGTTCTTACTCAAGTTTGTCTTCTTAGTGTAAAGCAACGTGCCCACATTGACATTAAAATAAGGCGAGAGACGCCACGAGGTTTTCACCATGAGCACTAAGTTTATTATTACCTGGGACAATATGCAGATGTACACCCGGCAATTGGCAGAAAAGTTGCTTCCCGCAGAGCAATGGCAAGGTATTATCGCCGTTACCCGCGGTGGTTTGGTCCCTGCTGCCATTCTTGCCCGTGAGCTGGGTATTCGCCATGTCGACACAGTCTGTATTTCCAGTTATGACCACGACCATCAACGCGATATGCGTGTCGTCAAGCAAGCGCCCGGTGATGGTGACGGTTTTATTGTGGTTGACGATCTCGTTGATACGGGTGGGACGGCTGAAATGGTGCGTCAACTCTACCCCAAAGCACGTTTTGTGACCGTGAGTGCGAAGCCAGCGGGCAAGTCTCTTGTTGATGACTACGTCGTTGATATTCCCCAAGATACTTGGATTGAGCAGCCTTGGGATATGGCGGTCAGCTATGTTGATCCGATTGCAAAATAAATGCCGTTGGCAACGCAAATAGCCTACCGGATTGAGCCAAAACGCCGCGTTTTCACGCGGCGTTTTTTATTCCTGTGATTAAGTGCGGAAAATCATGGTCTTGCTATGTGTATGGTTTAAACTAACATCACGTTACAAAAAAGCCTAGGAGTGGGTGTGTCCAAGAAAGAATCACAAAACCTATCGGTGACGCTTTTTGCTAAACACAAACATGCTACCGAAACATCAACACTATTTGGTGCGGTTCAACAAAGCCAGCAAACCAATTACTCGGCATTTGATGGCGACAGCGAATCGAGTTGGTACCGTATGCGTCGTCGTGGTCAGTGGACTTGGCAGGGGGTCGATCCGGTCGAAATGGAAGCGATCTTTTCTCGTATTGCCTCTTCTGACAATACCCGTTCTGTTGATGCGTTATTGGATACGGTTGAAGGTTACCGAGCGGGTAATTGGAACTATGAGTGGACCGCGGTAGGGATGCAACACCAAAAAAAAGCCAAAGTGTTGGCGGATGAAGGAAAGGCTGAGCAGGCGAGTGAACAGTGGCTTCAGGCGTGTACTTACTTTGGTATCGCGGCTTACCCTCATCTTAAAGGGGACAACCTTGCCTTACAGGCCGAAACCTTGGCATTTAAAGCGTTTGAAAAAGCAATGTCACAACTGCCGTTTACGGTGAAGACTGTCGAAACGCAATTAGACGGTAAGACGTTAAAAGGGTATCTCTATTTACCACGTACAGACGCCACCTTGCCGGTTGTGATCTTGAGTGGCAGCCTTGACAGTTTACAAACCGATCTCTGGCGCTTATTTGTCGATTACTTTGCTCCTGCCGATATCGCGGTACTGACGCTTGATATGCCATCGGTGGGCCACAGCAGCCACTGGCATTTAAACGAAGACACCAGCCGCTTGCATGCGGCGATGCTTGATAAGCTCGCTGATGTGCCATGGGCGGATCACCATCGCGTCGGCACCATGGGTATCCGTTTTGGGGCTAACCCAGCAGTACGGATGGCATTTTTAGAACCTCATCGTATCAAGGCCAGTGCGTCACTGGGGGGGATTGTGCATGCATTACTCACCGATGCGACAAGAATGAAGAAAATGCCACCCATGTACCTAGATACCTTAGGCTCTCGCATAGGACGCCGGCTGCCTATCGATACCTTGAAAACACGCTTACAAGCGTGGTCATTAAAAAATCAAGGTCTGCTCACTGGCCGCCGCACAGACGTACCGATTCTCGCGCTAAGCTTAAAAGATGATCCTGTGTGTCCGGAGTCAGATAACCAGTTAATCGCGCGATACAGTCGCGGAGGGAAAGCCGTTACCCTCCCAAACACGCCATTACACGATGGCTATCATCGTGCACTCACAGAAACCGTCAAATGGTTTACGGACATGCTTTAAACCTATCATAAGAGGTGGTGGCCCGAATCGAAGGTGTGATCTACCGCCGAAAGCGAAGGATTGACATTCACCTGAACGTTAACCGCATGATATACCATGTACAAGGACGTTAAAGTGCCACTGGAGGACACGATGAGCGATAAAACGACGCTTTCACATGGACGATTAAAAACGCGATTTACGGCTTTGGGCCCCTATTTTCGAGAGGGGATATCGGCACCAGAACGTTACTTTTTTGATAGCCTGTCCGTATGTGTGGATGCGGAAAAAGATCCTGATGCGCGAGAATTCTGGGGATGGTGGTTTGAGTTAGCCCCCACCGAAGACGGGTTCAATTATCGCTATGGGTTTGGTCTTTATGACCACAAAGGGGATTGGGTGAATGAGTCAATTCCTCAAGAGGCGAGAGAAGCGGTAGACAAAACGCTAACTAACTTTTATACCAAGCTGTATACCTTGCTAGACCAAGAGCTCGATCTATCCTTGTCACCCAGCGCCGCGCTCACCGAGCCTAAACTGACGGGCGCCAAGTAACCCGTGAATTGCCTGATCCCAGCTCTTGTTAAATGAGCAAGGGATTGATAAAAGAGACACCTAAGCTTTTGTGGATCAGGCAAGCATGACTATTCAAGACGCATTTCAAGATGGTGGCCTAGCAGCCAACATTCCCTCGCAAACTCTCGTGGTTAAATTGGGCACCAGTGTGCTTACGGGTGGCTCGACGCGCCTGGATCAAGCTCATATGGTTGAGTTAGTCCGCCAATGTGCAAGGTTAAGACAACAAGGCCATCAGGTCATTATCGTCTCATCTGCAGCCATTGCAGCAGGGCGAGAGCATCTTGGTTATCCGGTATTAGCCGATACGGTTGCAAATAAGCAAATGCTTGCTGCCGTTGGCCAGTGTCGTTTGATTCAAACGTGGGAACACCTGTTTAGTTTATACGGCTTTCAGGTTGGGCAAATGTTATTAACTCGCGCCGATTTAGAACACCGAGAACGTTTTCTCAATGCCCGTGACATGCTTCATGCGTTGTTAGATAACGGTATCATCCCGATTGTGAACGAAAACGATGCGGTGGCCACCGCTGAAATAAAAGTTGGAGACAATGATAACTTGTCGGCACTGGTCGCGATTTTAGCTGATGCTGACAAGCTTTTGCTCTTAACGGATCAGCCTGGCCTCTTTACCGCCGATCCTCGCGCGAATCCTGACGCTGAATTAATTCGTGAAGTGCACACGATTGATGAAACCTTACGCAAATTAGCCGGAGGCAGTGTCGGTGGCTTGGGCACGGGAGGTATGGCGACCAAACTGCAAGCGGCGGATATTGGTCGTCGAGCCGGTGTCGAAGTCACCATTGCAGCAGGCAGTAAGCCGGAGGTGATCCAAAAAGCTGCCGCCGGTGATAATGCGGGGACTCGCTTTTTACCCTTAGACAGTCCGTTAGAAAGCCGCAAGCGTTGGATTTTGGCGGGTCCTCCTCCAGCAGGCGAGATCGTGGTAGATGCCGGTGCCGCCACAGCAGTGACGCAAAACGGAAGCAGTTTGTTGAGCAAAGGGATTGTCGCTGTGAAAGGCGAGTTTGTCCGTGGCGAAGTGGCACGTATTGAATCGGTTGATGGTAAGTGTCTGGCCCGGGGGATCTGTCGTTATGCCGCACGTGATTTGCGCCGTATTGCCGGCGCACATAGCCAACAGATTGCAGATATTTTAGGCTATGAGTATGGACCGGTTGCGATGCATCGCGACGATCTTGTGGTCATCGACGAATAACATCCAAGCAGAGAAGAATAGAAGAGACGAATAACAGATGAGCTTACAAACGATGGGTAAGTCGGCAAAAGATGCCGCTTACCAACTGGCAATCACATCGACCGCGACGAAAAACCAGGCGTTAGCGATCATTGCCGATGAACTTGATGCACAGCAGGCGGCCATTTTAGCCGCAAACCAAATCGATCTTGCCGCCGCTCGCGAGGCACAGATGGATGCCGCGATGTTGGATAGACTCACACTGACCCCAGAACGTCTCACCAATATGGCAAAAGACGTTAGGCAAGTCATCGCATTAGCCGATCCTGTCGGTCAACAGTTCGATCATAAACTGCTCGAAAATGGCCTGTCATTATCCAAGCGACGTGAGCCTCTGGGTGTGATTGGTGTGATTTATGAAGCGCGTCCAAATGTCACCATCGATATTGCCGCGTTATGCTTGAAAACCGGCAATGCCAGTATTTTACGCGGTGGCAAAGAAACGTTCGCAACCAACCAGGTGCTGGTGAATGTGATCCAAACTGGGTTAGAAAAAGCAGGCCTTCCGCTCGCGTCCGTTCAGTATATTGATAAGCCCGATCGCGCCCTCGTCTCTGAACTGCTGGCCCTTGATGATTACGTCGATATGATTATTCCCCGTGGTGGGGCAGGGCTGCATAAAATGTGCAAGCAAAACAGTACCATTCCTGTCATTATCGGAGGTTTTGGTATTAGTCATCTGTATGTTGATCACAGTGCTGATCTTGATAGAGCGCCAGAGGTGATCCTCAATGCAAAAACAGATCGCCCATCAGCGTGCAATGCATTGGACACCTTGTTAGTGCATAAGGACGTAGCTGCGCAGTTGTTCTCGCGTTTAGTCACGCTGTTTAATCAACATGAGCTGAATGTTGTTGCCGCATCAAGTGCATTACCCTATCTGGATGGTGTTGAGCAGTTACGTGAAGCACAAGCGGGTGACTTTGATACTGAGTGGCTAGGGCCGACACTGGGTGTGGCCGTTGTTGATGACGTGGATCAGGCGCTTGCGCACATGAGGACCCATAACGCGAGTCACTCTGATGCCATACTGACTAATGATTTACAATCGGCTGAAGCCTTTATCAACGGTGCCGGATCGGCGGCTGTGTATGTCAATGCATCAACGCGTTTTACCGATGGTGCGCAGTTTGGTCTTGGCGCTGAAGTGGCGGTATCCACTCAAAAGCTCCATGCCCGCGGTCCGATGGGACTCGAAGAGCTAACGACCTATAAATGGGTTGGTAAGGCTGATTACTTATCGCGCGTATAATGGCGAAAGTTAGTCAGTCCTAACCGACTAGAAAAGCCGCAAGTGCATTCAGCACTTGCGGCTTTTTCTTATTTATCCGTGTACCCACTATTTACCATATACCCACACGATAAGGCTATTTCACTTCAACGCCTTTTGCTTGCAAGTCTGCATGATAAGAGGAGCGAACAAACGGGCCACAGGCTGCATGCGTAAAGCCAAGATCTAGCGCGATTTCTTTTAATTCATCGAATTCTTCTGGCGGCACATAGCGCTCAACCGGCAAGTGGTGACGGCTTGGGGCGAGGTACTGTCCTAGCGTTAGCATTGTGACACCATGCGCACGTAAGTCTTTGAGCACCTCGATAATTTCTTCTTTGGTCTCACCGAGACCCATCATCAATCCTGACTTGGTTGGTACGTCTGGATGCATTTCGCCAAACTTTTGCAACAGATCCAGTGACCACTGATAATTAGCGCCGGGGCGCGCTTTTCGGTACAAACGCGGTGCCGTTTCAAGGTTGTGGTTGAACACATCGGGTGGATTGTCACGCAAGATATCGAGGGCTTTATCCATACGACCACGGAAGTCAGGGACCAGTGTCTCTATTTGAATATCAGGGTTAAGCGCACGGATCTCACGGGTGCAATCGACAAAATGCTGAGCGCCGCCGTCGCGGAGATCGTCACGATCCACCGAGGTGATCACCACATAACGTAGCTTCATGTCCTTGATAGTTTGTGCCAAATGCTTTGGCTCTTCACTGTCAGGGGCCACAGGGCGGCCATGGGCCACATCACAGAAAGGGCAACGACGTGTACAGATGGCACCCAGAATCATAAAGGTTGCCGTACCGTGGCTAAAGCACTCAGCCAAGTTAGGACACGACGCTTCCTCACACACCGAGTGGAGGTTATTTTTACGCATCGCGTCTTTAATTTCTTTTATACGCGCAGTTTCAGCCGGGAGCTTGATTTTCATCCAATCAGGCTTGCGCAGCACTTCTTTTTGCTCGGTCTGCATATTTTTGACCGGGATAAGCGCCATTTTATCGGCGTCGCGGTATTTAACGCCGCGTTCCATCTGAATCGGTTTGCTCATAAATCGCTGCTTTCCGTTGTAAACTCAACCTGAGAGTAACCTAACTGTTGAGTTAAAGTGTCTACCAGCACAGGTTGGACGTCAGCGAGTGTGACGTGATCAACCTGATCGCTCAGTTGCGTCATGGCCATACCGGCATACCCACATGGGTTGATGCGCTGGAATGGTGATAAATCCATATTGATGTTTAGTGCCAATCCGTGGAATGAGCATCCGCGACGGATGCGGAGCCCAAGAGAACATATTTTTGCATCGTTAACGTAAACGCCAGGTGCATCGGGTCGCGCGTAAGCGTCGACATGGAAGTGTGCCAGCGTGTCAACGACTAGATTTTCAATATGACTAACCAGTGCCCGCACACCGACTTTTTTTCTTTTAAGATTAATCAGGAAATAGGCAATCAGCTGACCGGGACCATGATAGGTAACTTGCCCTCCACGGTCTGATTGTACGACTGGAATGTCTCCCGGGACCAAAATATGTTCCGTTTTTCCCGCTTGCCCTTGGGTAAAAACGGGGTCATGTTCAACCAACCAGACCTCATCTTGGGTCTGTTCATCACGTGTGTCGGTGAAGTCACGCATCTGTTCCCAAACACGTGAATACGGTTGACGGCCGAGGTGTCTCACAACGAGTTGGTGCTGCAAACCCATTTCCCATATTGTTGTCAGTGGCGATATTATAGAGCCTGGCGGCGTGATTAAAAGCCGCCAGTCGTGTGGGTATTTGAATTAAAGGACCATACGGACGATATCAATATCGCTGAGTTCTTTATAAAGCGTCTCAACTTGCTCAATGGAGGTCGCTTTAATGGTAATAGACACAGAGTGATAGTTGCCTTTTGCACTCGGTTTGACGGCGGGGCTATAGTCTCCCGGCGCATGGCGTTGAATAACGCTTAACACTTGATCCGGTAGCTCGGGTTTCGCTTGGCCCACGACCTTGTAGGTAAATTGGCAAGGAAACTCCAGCAGGTCTTTTAATTTTGGTTGCTCTTGCATGTAAACTCCTAACAGTATGTCTGTTAAGACACACGTTTGTGCGATTGATCACGATTAACGCGAAATACTAATCGGCTAAGAGTCAGAAAACAAGCCGCCCACGAGGTTGGAGGGCGGCGTAAAGTGGGAGTTATCCGAGTAAGTTTTTGAACATCATCACGATGTAGTCAATGAAACGGCTAAAGATACCGCCTTTTTCGACATCGTTGAGGGCAACCAGTGGATATTCAGCGATGTCTTCATCATCAACTTGATAGAACAACTTACCGACCACGTCGCCCTGACTGATAGGCGCTTCGAGGGTTTGTTCTAAAACAAAGCTCGCTTTCAAATCGCGTGCTTTACCGCGAGGAAGAGTGACAAAGGTATCTTCGGTGACGCCTAGCGCGACTTCGTCTGTATCACCCATCCATACTTTCTCAGTGACAAAGGTTTCATTGGCCTTATGCGGTGCAACTGTTTCAAAGAAACGGAAACCATAGTTCAGCAGCTTTTTACTCTCAGCCTTACGGGCATTTGCACTCTTCGTCCCCATGACAACTGAAATAAGACGCATGTCGCCCTCAGTCGCTGACGTGACGAGGTTGTAACCGGCCCCATCAGTGTGGCCCGTTTTAATGCCATCGACATTCAGGCTTTTATCCCAGAGCAAGCCATTACGGTTGTATTGAGTAATGCCGTTGTAGGTAAAGGCTTTTTCTTTGTATATCCGATACTCTTCTGGCACATCACGAATCAGCGCTTGGCCGAGTAACGCCATATCATAGGGGGTGGTATACAAATTTTGAGAGTCTAAACCATGCACATTAGAAAAATGCGAGCTGTTCATGCCCAAGCTTTCGCCCCAGCGGTTCATCAAATCGACAAAGGCGTCTTCAGAGCCCGCAACATGTTCTGCCATTGCCACACAGGCATCATTACCGGATTGGATGATGATACCGCGGTTTAGATCGGCCGCTTTGACCGTGGTGCCGACCTCGATAAACATTTTTGACGATTCAGGGTAATTTTTTGCCCAAGCGTTTTCGCTAATGACAACATCATCATCCATTGAAATGTTACCACGCTCGACTTCTTGGCCGATGACGTAGCTGGTCATCATTTTGGTTAAGCTGGCTGGATTGAGGCGCTCATGAGCATTATATTCTGCCAACACTTTGCCCGAATGGTAATCCATGAGCACATATCCTTTCGCCGCAATTTGCGGTGCATCAGGGATGACAGCGGGCGCGGCTTGGACAGTCGCTGTGGTGAGCACAGCCGCTGAAAGCAGCGCGCGTATGCGAAAAACGGTTTTATTCATCATTGTTAGTACTTTTGTCGGTTATCGATGTCGATACTGTATTTGTCACTATACCAAATTGCGTAGAGAGCGACAGGCTCGATTTCTTTAACTTATTGATTATCTGTTTTGGCACTTGTTACCGTTGAGTCAGTATTCACAAGTGCCTCGGTGACGATAAAGGCGCCTGGCAATTGGTGTTGTTTTGCTGTGCGCATCGCTTGTTGTGCTTGGCCACGGTCGTAAAACGGACCAAAACGTACGCGATAAACTTGGTCATGGCGCGCGATATGAGTAGGTAGACCATGGTTTTTTGCTAATTGTTCCGCGGTTTGATTGGCTTTTAAACCATCTGAAAGCGCCGCCAGTTGAACATAATAGGCATGATGCCGGGCGGAGTGCCATTCATCTTCCTTGGGTTTTTCAGGGGAGATAAGCCGCAGTGAGACAGGCGCAGTGCCGGTTTTTAACACGTCCAACTTTTTCGCTGCAGCATAGCTAAGATCAATCACGCGTTGGTTGTGAAAAGGACCGCGGTCATTGACACGCACAACTGCTTTTTTGCCATTGTTTTGGTTAGTGACTTCGACATAGCTCGGCAAGGGCAAGGTTTTGTGCGCCGCAGACATGGAGTACATATCGTAGACCTCACCATTGGAGGTGCGATGGCCGTGAAACTTCTCTCCATACCAGGAGGCAATTCCTGCTTGTTGATACCCCTTAGGCTTACGTAAAATCTGGTATGACTGCCCGTTTAACGTGTAATCCTTATTACCCGCGAGGCTGTAAGGCTCATATTTAGGGTGTGCGTCCTCAACATGAATGGTTTGTGGAACCCGCTCTGGGGCTTTGTCATTATGCATATCGTAGCGCCCTTGCTGGTTGCTACAGGCGCTGAATAAAAGGGAAGTAATAACAACAAGAATAGCTCGCATGTTTATGCCCTGGATAACATTTTACGGTGAGTATGAATGGACATGAGAATACCAAAACCCGCCATGAGCGTGACCATTGAGGTGCCACCATAGCTGATTAAAGGTAAGGGTACCCCAACCACAGGTAAAATACCGCTGACCATGCCAATGTTGACAAAAACATAAACAAAAAAGCTCAACACAATACTGCCGGCCATCATACGGCCAAAGGCGGTTTGTGCTCGGCTTGCCAACATTAACCCTCGCCCAATCAAAAACACATATAAAGCCAGTAGCACGCAAACACCCACTAACCCCCATTCTTCGGCGATGACGGCAAAAATAAAATCAGTATGGCGCTCAGGGAGAAACTCGAGCTGCGATTGTGTTCCATGGAGCCAGCCTTTACCGGTTAAACCGCCCGAGCCTATCGCGATCTTAGATTGGATAATGTGATAGCCGGCACCGAGCGGATCCGATTCAGGATTGAACAAGGTAAGCACCCGTGTTCGTTGGTAATCGTGCATCAGGAAAAACCAAAGTACTGGTATAAAGCTGGCAAGCGCGACGACAGCAGCGGTGATGATTTTCCAACTAATACCGGCTAGGAACAACACGAATATGCCGGATGCGGCGATCAATATAGAGGTCCCTAAATCGGGTTGTTTGGCAATCATGAGTGTAGGGACCAACAACAAGAATAGTGCGATCAGCAAAGTGGGTATTTTCGGGGGGAGGGGATCTTTACCAATAAAGCGAGCCAGCATTAAAGGCACCGCCAATTTAATGATTTCTGAAGGCTGGAAGGTAACAAAACCCAGATCAAGCCAGCGTTGTGCCCCTTTGGCGGTTTCTCCGACGAATAATACCGCTGCTAATAACACCACGCCTACGGCGTATAAATAAGGTGACCAAAACTCATAGTGGCGAGGAGGAACTTGGGCGAGTGCAAACATGACGGCAAGTGCCAGCGCCATGCGAATGGCTTGGCGTTCCATCATCGCCAGGCTTTGTCCGCTTGCGCTATACATGACCACTAGCCCAAAGCCCATTAGCAACAAAACACCAATCAGCATGGGCAAATCGAGATGTAAGCGCTCAAACAAAGAGCGTTTTGTGCTGGCTTGAGCTAACGAACTCATTATTTTTCCTCTTCAGTCTCTTTGTCTTCCACGAGAATATGATCGAAGATACGGCGCGCGATCGGCGCACCATTGCTTGACCCGCCACCGGCATTTTCTAATACCATAGATACCGCGACTTCGGGATTTTCAAAAGGCGCGAACCCAATAAATAGCGCATGATCGCGCAGATGTTCGGCGATTTCATCGGCGTTATACTCTTCGTTTTTGCCTAGGCCAAAGACCTGAGCGGTGCCCGATTTTCCTCCCGATAGATACTCCGCGGAGCGGAAAGCACGACGCGCTGTCCCTTTACGCCCATGATTAACCAATTGCATGCCTTTTAGTCCCACATCCCAATATTTGTCCTCTACCCCTTTTATCGGTGGAAATGGCTCAGCCTTCGGTTTGTGTTCACCCGTTTCATCGCGGGTTTTCATTAATAGTTTTGGGGCTTTCACTTCGCCACGGTTAAGCAACACCGTAAGTGCTTTAACAATCTGCATGGGTGTCGCCGTCCAGTAGCCTTGTCCAATACCAACCGGAATGGTGTCACCCTTGTACCAAGGTTGCCGATAGCGGCTCATTTTCCATTCTCGGTTAGGCATATTGGCACTGCTCTCTTCATGAATATCAATGCCAGTGTAATGACCAAACCCGAATCGACCCATCCATGATGATAATTTATCAATCCCCATGTCGTAGGCGATTTGATAGAAAAACGTATCAACCGATTCTTCAATCGCTTGAACAATATTAACGCGGCCATGGCCCCAGGGACGCCAGTCACGGAATGGGCGGGTGTCTGAATTAGGGATACGCCAATAACCAGGATCATTGCGGGTGGTCTGGGTCGTGATCACGCCTTCTTCCAACGCAGAGACAGCGATAAAAGGCTTCACCGTTGAGGCGGGGGGATAAATGCCTAGGGTCGCCCGATTCACCAGTGGACGATCTTTATTATTGAGTAATTGCTGATACTGTTTACTCGAAATGCCGTGGACGAATAAGTTCGGATCATAGCTTGGGGTCGATACCATGGCCAATATCCCGGAGGTGTCAGGATCAACCACCACCACTGCACCACGGCGATCGCCAAGAATACCGCGCACGTACAGCTGCAAATCAATATCGAGGTTGAGGATTAAGTCTTTACCGGGCTCAGGGGGAACGTACTTAAGTGTCCGGATCACACGACCTCGGCTATTCACTTCGACTTCCTGATAGCCGGCTTTTCCGTGTAACTCGGACTCGTAATATTTTTCTATCCCGATTTTGCCAATGTCACGCGTCGCTCGGTAGTTATTGAGCACGTCTTTTTGTCGCAACTTGGCAATATCGCGATCATTAATTCTTGCGACATAACCCAGCACGTGCGTCAACGCATCGCCATATGGGTAATGACGTTTTAGATAGGCTTTGATTTCAACCCCGGTAAATTGATGCTGGTGGGCGGAAAAAATCGCGACCTCTTTGTCAGTCAGTTGTGTTTTGAGTGCCACGGCATTAAAACGGCGAGAGCGGCGACGTTCTTGTTGAAAACGTGCAATATCTTTGTCATCCAGCGACAACAAGCGCTTAAGCTTGGCCAAGGTTGCCGACATATCATCGACTTGCTCGGGGGTCACTTCTAAATGATAAACCGGGCGGTTTTCAGCCAGCAGTTTTCCATGGCGGTCATAAATGAGGCCACGGTTAGGCGCGACAGGGACCACTTTAATACGATTATCATTCGAGCGAGTTTGGTAGTCTTGATGCTCGGTTACTTGAATATGATAAAGGTTGGTGAGCAACGCTCCAACAAGCGCCATAATGCCGACAAAAGAGACAATAGCGCGGCGCACAAATAACGCAGCCTCGGTACTGTGGTCTCGGATTTCAACTCGTTGGCGCTTCATCTGTCGTTATTCTCGATGATAAGGATGGTTGGTGGTGAGACTCCAAGCGCGATACAGGCTCTCCGCCATGATGACGCGAACCAGTGGGTGTGGCAGGGTCAGAGGCGAAAGTGACCAGCTTTGCTCAGCGGCTGCTTTACAGTCGGGGGCCAACCCTTCTGGGCCACCAATTAAAATGGCGACATCGCGCCCGTCCAGTTTCCACTTTTCGAGTTGACTGGCTAATTGCGGCGTATTCCAAGGCTTGCCGGGAATATCTAAGGTAACGATACGACTACCTCGATTCACCGCAGCGAGCATGGCTTCGCCTTCTTTTTGTAAAATGCGGGCAATGTCTGCATTTTTACCGCGTTTACCGGCAGGCACTTCAACCAGCTCAAGTGGCATGTCTTTTGGAAAGCGGCGCTGATACTCATCAAAGCCTTGTTGTACCCACTTGGGCATTTTATTGCCGACTGCAATCAACTGGATTTTCATGGATTAATTCCAGAGTTTTTCCAGTTGATAAAGTTGGCGTTGTTCTTCTTGCATGACGTGAACCATGACGTCGCCTAAATCGACAACGACCCACTCACTGTCATCTTTGCCTTCTGTTCCCATGGCGCCAATATCAGCCGCTTGGGCTTGCTCACAAACGTGATCGGCAATTGAAGCCACATGGCGACGTGAATTGCCTGTACAAAGCACTAAAAAGTCAGTAATGCAGGATTTATCTCGCACGTCTAGCGTCACGATATCGCTGGCTTTTAACTCATCGACTTTGTCGGCGACAAACTGTTTTAATTCGGTAGCTTGCAAAGAGAACCTCGATGTATGTGCTGATTGTATTCAGTGGCAGTATATCACTTGGCAGCCCTTTGGACACGCTAGGGCGCCAGAGGTTCGGCGGGTTGGCACATAAGTGCACAAAAATAGTGCAGATTAGGCCAAGGGTCACTGCCAAAATCGGTTTTTAACTGTATCTCTAACTCAGCGAGCTGGTGCAGTAATGAGGCGAGACGCACTTTGTTTAGCCGATTGAGTGCTGCGGTGATCATGGGTCTGCGCGCTTGCCAAACACGCAACTGATCGAATAGCACGTTGAGTGGTCGCCCTTGTTGCCCTTGCTCTTGGATTGTATAGAGTTGTTTGAGTTCTTTTTGGATCAAACGTAGTAACAAGGTGAGCTCTTCGCCTTCGGCATGCAGTTGTTCGATAATACGCTGCGCGCGATTAGCCTTACCGGCAAGTAGCGCATCGGTCAGTTGGAAAGGGGTGAAGTGATGATGCCGCGACAACGCACTCTCAATCCGAGGTAAGGTAAGGGCACCATCGGGATAAAGTAAGTGGAGGATTTGTAAACTTTGCACCAGCGCGAGTAAGTTGCCTTCATGCCATTGGGCAAGCAACTGCAGCGCGGGTTGATCGGGTTGTAGCCCGAGATGGCGGCAGCGCTGTTCAATAAAACGGGGCAAGTGACGTGCATCTGGAGTTTGGCAAACCACATACAAGGCTTGCTTTGCCAACGTGGTAAACCACTTGGCACTTTCTTGCTTTTTATTGAGCCGCTCGCCTTGAACGAGCAAGAGAATATCAGGATGGAGATAGCTGGCAAGCTCGGTCAGTTGCTTGGCTTGGGCGCTGCTCAGGCCATTTTCAGGACAGGTCAATTCAATAATCTGCCGAGAGGAAAACAAACTGAGGGCTTGGCAGCAGTCAAACACTTCTTGCCAATCTAATTGGCCATCAATCATAAACTTATGATGCTCTTCAAAGCCTTGTGAGCGTGCCGCGTGGCAAATGGCATCACGAGACTCGAGCTTTAACAAAGGATCGGTGCCAAAGACTAAGTAAGTTTGACGCAGTGGCTGATTAAGCTGCTGCGCCAATTGTTCTGGATAGGCTCTCATCATTGCGCGGGCTGTGTTTCAGTTTGACGCGTTTCGATGATCACATTGGGTTCAGTGGGCGCCTCTCCCTGTTCGAGTTGCTCTAATGCCGCTTGTTCCGCTTGCTGACGCTCAAATGCGGCGATATCCCCTTTCAGTTGAGACAGTTGACGCATTATTTGACGGGTCGCCTCGGTACGCATTTCTGCGACTAACTTATTTTGCTCGACTGACTTGGCCAACGCGGTCAGTGGGTTATCGAGAAAGTTACGGCTCAAGGTCGTATTGTAGGTGTAGCTACCTTTCCCCGGCACAGTGACACGATAACGTGCAACATAGCGAAACTCTTTCTCTGCTACTCGGCTGTTTTGATAGAGCGACAAAGTTTGTGCACTATCACTTTCGCTAAGCAACTCGATATTCGCCACGTCGTCAGAGGGTGACACCATCTGAACGTTATGTTGACGCAAAGCGTTGCGCATTTGGCGAGTCAGCTCCCCATAGGGGTCAAAACTCGTCAATGACACTTTGTCTACCTCATCGGGCAAATTATAGCTGCCACGCAAGGCAAACCCGCAAGACGCGATGGTCAGTGAGACCATCGCGACGAGCAGGGAGCGAAGCACAGTGTTAAACAGATCCACTCCATCGCTCCTTGTTAGTTAGCAACAATATTAACCAGTTTCCCTGGTACATAAATGACTTTGCGAACCGTTTTACCGTCGGTAAATTTGACCACGTTTTCGTCTGACATGGCTTGTGCTTCAACGGCTTCTTTCTCGGCGTCGGCGGCCACGGTGATCTTGGCACGTAGCTTACCGTTCACTTGCACAATGATTAGCTTTTCCTCCTCGACCAAGGCCGCTTTATCGGCTTGCGGCCAATCGGCACTGTCGATATCGGTTTCGCCCAGGGCCTGCCAAAGCGTAAAGCAGATGTGCGGGGTGATGGGATATAGCATCAATACCACGGCTTTTAGTGCTTCGTCTAACACAGCACGGTCTTGTTCATTGTCCTGTGGCGCTTTAACTAAGCGATTCATCAGCTCCATGATCGCGGCAATGGCGGTGTTGAACGTCTGACGACGGCCCATGTCATCACTGACTTTGGCGATGGCTTTGTGCACATCACGGCGCAAGGCTTTTTGATCATTATTGAGCGTATCGACTGCCAGCGCAGTAACGTCGCCTTTGTGGGTATGCTCATAGACCAGTTTCCAAACACGGCGTAAGAAACGGTGTGAACCTTCCACGCCAGACTCTTGCCATTCCAACGTCATGTCCGCCGGTGCGGCAAACATCATAAAGAGACGCATGGTATCGGCACCGTATTTTTCCACCATTAATTGGGGATCAATGCCGTTGTTCTTCGACTTTGACATCTTAGTCATGCCAGCGTGGGTGACGGCGTTCCCTTGGCTATCGACCGCATGAATAATTTGCCCTTTGGTGTCCCGTTCAACGGTCACATCAGTCGGCGAGACCCAAACACGTACCCCTTTTTCGTCGGTGTAATAAAATGCATCGGCGAGCACCATACCCTGACAGAGTAACTGCTTGAATGGCTCGTCGCTATCGACCATATTTTCATCGCGCAATAGTTTATGGAAAAAGCGCGAATACAACAGGTGCATACAAGCGTGCTCAATGCCACCGATATACTGATCGACCGGTAGCCAATAATTGGCGGCGCTTGGGTCGAGCATTTGATCCGCTTGCGGTGAGCAATAACGTGCGTAGTACCACGACGACTCCATAAAGGTATCGAAAGTGTCGGTTTCACGCAGCGCTGGCTTACCTTGATATTGCGTTTGTGCCCATTGCTTGTCAGCTTTGATAGGGCTTTGTACACCATCCATCACCACATCTTCTGGCAGGATGACGGGCAGCTGCTCAGTTGGGACAGGAACAACCTCACCGTCTTCGGTATTCAGCATCGGAATTGGCGCACCCCAATAACGCTGACGAGAGACGCCCCAATCACGTAAACGGAAATTAACCGTTTTCTTGCCTTTACCTAGCGATTCAAGCTTGCTCGCAATCGCATCGAAGGCCGCGTTAAAATCTAACCCGTCAAACTCACCCGAGTTAAACAGCTTACCTTTTTCGGTATACGCTTGTTCTGACAAATCGGGCGCATGGCCGTTTTCATCGAGGATCACCGGCTCGATATCCAGCGCGTACTTATGAGCAAATTCGAAGTCGCGTTGGTCGTGAGCAGGCACCGCCATCACGGCGCCAGTGCCGTAATCCATCAATACAAAGTTAGCGACAAAGATAGGGACACGACGCCCGTTCAATGGGTGCGTGGCATACAAACCGGTCGCCATGCCTTTTTTCTCCATGGTCGCCAGCTCGGCTTCGGCAACTTTGGTGTTACGGCACTCTTGTACGAATTCAGCGAGGGCAGGGTTGTCTTTGGCCGCCGCCTCCGCGAGGGGGTGACCGGCGGCAATCCCCACGTAAGTGACGCCCATCAGCGTATCTGGACGCGTGGTGTAGACGTCGAGTGCGGGGTGATCGCCTTCAACATCAAACGTCAGCTCAACACCTTCTGAGCGACCAATCCAGTTACGCTGCATGGTTTTTACCATGTCTGGCCAGCCGTCCAGTTTGTCGATGTCTTGCAGCAGCTCTTCTGCGTAATCGGTGATTTTAATAAACCACTGCGGGATTTCTTTTTGCTCAACCGGCGTATCGCAGCGCCAGCAGCAACCTTCGTGAACTTGCTCATTGGCGAGCACGGTCTGATCGTTGGGACACCAGTTCACTGATGAGGTCTTTTTATAAACCAGCCCCTTGTTGTAGAGCGTGGTAAAGAAGCCTTGCTCCCAGCGGTAGTAATCGGGACTACAGGTGGCGACTTCACGGCTCCAGTCGTAGCCAAAGCCCAGCATTTTTAGCTGGCCTTTCATGTAATCAATGTTTTCGTAAGTCCAAGGCGCGGGCGCGGTTTTGTTTTTGATCGCAGCGCCTTCGGCAGGAAGGCCAAACGCATCCCAACCAATCGGCTGCATGACATTCTTGCCTTGCAGTCGCTGATAACGGGAAATGACATCACCGATGGTGTAGTTACGGACATGCCCCATGTGCAGTCGGCCACTTGGGTAAGGAAACATAGAAAGACAGTAGAATTTTTCTTTGTTAGGGTCTTCATGAACCACAAAGGTTTTATTGTCATCCCAATGGGCTTGAACTTTTTGTTCAATATCTTGCGGGCTATATTGTTCTTGCATCGATGGCTTCCGAGATTCTGTGAGAAAGGTAAAACCTGAAAGAGAAATATCAGCATAGAATAACGAAAGGCAGAGACCGCAACAACACTTGAATCAGGACAGGACCATGAATAAAGAGAAAGAACCCCAACAAAGTATCATCGAGCGGGTAAAAGAGGCGTTAGAAAACAGCCCCGAGGCACTGTCTCATTGGGTGACCTTGTCTGATCAATACCTCAAAGCCGCGGCCGATCTGACCAAAGATGAATGGGCCTTGATCGAGGCATACTTTAAACGTGATGTGAAAGCGTTCGGTGAACAGTACGATAAATCTCAAACCGAAGAGATTGATAGTCAGGTGTTTAACGATCTGATTGCTAACTCGATTTGGGAGCAATTGGCAGAGATCACCGACCGTACGCAGCTAGAGTGGCGTGAAGTGTTCGATGATCTTCAGCATCATGGCGTTTATGAAGCGGGTGAAATTGTCGGACTGGGCGTGTTGCAATGTGAACAGTGCCATCATCAAACGCGGCACAGTCGGGTCGATGTGATTGCACCGTGTACGCAATGTGGTCATCGCTACTTTTCTCGCCGCCCTTACCCGGTGTAAGCCAAGTTTTAGAGCTTGGCTTTTGCGTTTGGTTTTAAAGCGCGGGTCGGTCTATCCGTGGCCAAAGGTGCCTAAGAGGCGTCGTCGCGACCTTCAAAGCGCTGGCGTTCTTCTTTTTCGACTTGAGAAAGCCGTGGCAGCTTTAGGCCTTGTGATTGCCCCATCCAACGGGCAAAGACAATATTACAAGCAAATGCCGCGGTGACGAAGACGAGCTCTGCAGCAGCCATCCACCGTTCGCCTTCATCGACATAGAGAATGGTAAGGGCGTGTAAAAAATAGAACATCAAAATAAAGTTGGCCCATGCATGGGTAAACGCTTTGCCTTTGATGATCCCAGGTAAAGGGAGCAGTAAAGGGATTGTCCAGCCGATGGTCACCGCCCATGCATTCAAGTGGGGATGGGGCGATAAGTAAGCATGCCACGCGACCACCCAAGCAATGAGGCCAAGGTTACTCAGCAAAGACAATTTGCGCATGAAGGCGAGCCGAGGATCTGTCACGATTCTGTCCTTTTATCTTAGGTGGTGGTAAAAAGTGTGGGCAAAACGCGCCAAGCGTTGGCCTAATGTTTTTGCGATTTGCTTTTCGTCGGCCATTAAAGGGTGATGTGGCTCCGCAACACTGGATGCACCGTAAGGGGAACCGCCGCCTTCCGTTGTATGAAGCGCACGCTCGCTATGTGGAACACCGACTAACATCATACCATGATGAAGTAAGGGGATGGTCATCGTGAGCAGCGTGGTTTCTTGGCCACCATGAAGCATTGATCCGGCGCCAAAGACCGCGGCGGGTTTATCAATTAAGGCACCCGATAACCATTCGCCACTGGTACTATCGATAAATTGCTTCAATGGCGCGGCCATATTGCCAAAACGTACCGGACTGCCGAGCGCGAGGCCATGGCAATCTAATAGATCCTGACGGCTGACAAAGGGATCGTTTGGCGAGACGTCCGGTATTTTGCCATCGGCATAAGCAGGCAGCTCGGGCACAGTTCGTAACACCGCCTCAACGCCTTGCGCTTCAATACCGCGTGCGACTTGTTGAGCAAGCTTACGTGTATTACCTGAACGGCTGTAATAAAGCACGAGAACTTGTGTCATTGAACGAATACCAATACATTTTCGGGTGGACGGCCGATGACCGCTTTGTCGCCTTGAACGGCAATGGGACGTTCAATCAGTTTTGGGTGATTAACCATTGCCTCCAACAATTGCGCTTCTTCCACCGAAGCGTCGCCCAAATTGGCCGCCTTGTAGTCCGCTTCTTTGGTGCGCATCATGTCGCGAAATGATGCCATGCCCAGCTGTCGCTTTAACTCACGGAGCGTATCGGCAGATAATGGCGTCTCTAAATATTTAACGATTGTCGGCGTGACGCCCTTTGACTCAAGCAGCTTGAGGGTTTCTCGACTTTTTGAGCAACGTGGATTGTGGTACAGAGTAATGGGGCTCACAACATCTATCCTTTTTAAGTTGAGTTAACGATCACTGAGCGCTTTAAAGCGTGCCTGCTGATGGCGTAATTGATCGATACGCGCATCATAACGTGCTTGTGCCAAGCTGCCTAACTCAGCCAGTTGAGCGGCTTGGGTGTAGTTACGAATGGCTTTGCTCCATTGACCGCGCAGCGCGTAACGCTCTCCTTGAGCAGCTAATTCGCCGTCACGGTGTGTGCCAGTGCTTTCGTACGCTTGTTGTAACAAAAACCATCCGTTGCTGTCATCGGCATGCTGGTGAGTGTAGCGCTCTAATGCCTTGATCGCTTCACCGCCACGCTTGGCTTTTACCAAGGTGTAAGCGTGATTAAGCAACAATACGCGATTGTTAGGCTGCTGGTTCAAGGCTTGATTCAGGCGGGATAAGGCGCTGTCATACTGCTTTTCGCCAATCTCTAAGTCGGTCATCGCGTCAATATAAAAACGATTATTGGGTTGAGCTTTAATGAGGGGCGCCAGCTTCTCACGCGCTTGTTGATAGCGCCTTGCATCAATATCCAACAGCGCCATGCCGTAATCAAGGCTATGTTTTTCCGCTGGCGATGCTGCTTTATGACGCCGTTCAAACCAGTCCATGGCGGAGCGATCAGCGATACCGCTATATCGTGCAACGATACGCGCTCGTGCGAGTTGGTAATCGGGAGAGTCGGGCACGCTTTTTTGAGGATACTGACGCGCCCGCGCGCGTGAATCTGTGATCCGAGACGCGGGTAATGGGTGAGTGCTGAAATACTCCGGCATTTGACTGGCGTAGCGGTACTCATCGGCTAACCGAGAGAAAAAGCGTGGCATCGCCTCAACATCGAAATCCGCGCGAGCGAGGGTTTCAATTCCGACGCGGTCGGCCTCTTCTTCGTTACGGCGGGTAAAGTTTATTTGGCTTTGCATACTCCCCGCCGTTGCTGCATGAGCTGCGGCAATCCCTGCTTCAGGCGCTGCAATCGCGAGCATTAAAGAGCCGACTAAAGCGGCAACCGTTAGCGGCGAGGTTTGTGCCTGCGCTTCCATGCTGCGCGCAAGGTGGCGTTGGGTCACGTGCGCAATTTCGTGCGCCATCACAGATGCCAGTTCGCTTTCTGTCTTGGCATGCAGGAAAAGCCCAGAATGCATGGCTACATACCCGCCAAAAAAGGCAAACGCATTGATCGCTTGATTATCAATCAAAATAAATTGGAAGGGCGTGCGGACATCGTTGGCGTTCGCCACCAACCGATGCCCGAGGGCGTTAACATATTCACTGAGTAAAGGATCATCAATAATGGGTTTGCTGGCTCGTAGCATTCGCATATAAGCATCACCAAACTCTTTTTCTTTTGCCACCGACAGCGTACTCGCGGCAGCGGTGCCAATGTTAGGCAAGTCACTTTGATATGACTCGACGTTTGCTGACACAGGCGCACTGACCAGTGTCCCTGCAAGCGCATAGGCGACGAGGCGGCGAGCCGTTTTTCCTTTCCAAGAGCAAGATGCACGTGGCGGCATAAGTGTCATTACCTTTTAAAATACGCAAGTGTACTTAAGTACAGACCGATAAAACCTGTCTGGGTTTCGTTGGCGTTCTATCTAATGTCCATTACAATACCAACGATAATACCGACCGGTGAGACAGAATGGAATGTCAAACTCTTGATTTACGAGCACATGTTTGCCCAATGGCCCTGCTACTCGCCAAGCGTGCAGCAGCGTCGTTGCGTGCCGGCGAGCAGTTAGTGATTTTACTGGGCGATCAAGGCGCGAAAAACGATATTCCAACCTACTTTACTCGTGAAGGATTTACCATTGCTTGGTTAGATACGCCAGCCTCGCGTTTACACGTCACAAAACAATAACGAGCCTGATATGTTTGAATTGTTACATCGCTGGTATCGGCGACGCTTTTCCGACCCACATGCGGTCAGCCTAGTGCTGATTCTTTTGGTCGGTTTTGTCACCATCTATTTTTTCGGCAACTTATTGGCGCCTTTACTCGTGGCCATTGTCATGGCGTATTTACTCGATTGGCCAGTCAATCGTCTTAGTCGACTGGGGCTGCCTCGCACGTTATCGGTTTTGGTGGTGATCGCCTTATTTGCCAGCTTCACATTCATGGCGTTGTTTGGCTTGGTACCGACGATTTGGAATCAAGGGGTAAGCCTGGTGGCCGATGTGCCGAACATGTTTAATAACATGCAGATACTGATGATGAGCTTACCCGAGCGCTATCCAGGATTAATTAATCCGCATATGGTGAACACACTTGTCGATGCCTTGCAGTTTAAAGTCCTCAACATCGGGGAAACCTTGGTGAGGGGATCGTTATCATCGCTGGTGAATATCGTGGCGCTAGCGGTCTATTTGATTTTGGTCCCGCTCTTGGTTTTCTTTTTACTGAAAGATAAAACGCAAATGTTGGCGATGTTTAAAGGATTATTGCCGCGTAACCGCCGCCTTGCCTCTCGGGTTGGTCATGAGATGAACCAACAGATATCGAATTACATTCGCGGGAAAGTGACCGAGATTATTATTGTTGGTATCACCAGCTATCTGACTTTCATGTTACTTGATCTCCGCTATGCCGTGTTGCTAAGTGTCGCCACCGGCTTTTCTGTCCTTGTCCCCTATATCGGGGCGGCCATTGTTACGGTGCCGATAGCGATCGTGGCCCTTTTCCAATGGGGACTTGAGCCCGGGTTTTGGTATGTGATGATTGCTTACGGCGTGATTCAAACCCTTGACGGTAACGTCCTTGTGCCGGTGCTTTTCTCGGAAGCGGTCAATTTACACCCGGTGGCACTCATCATAGCCGTACTGGTTTTCGGTGGACTCTGGGGCTTTTGGGGGGTATTTTTTGCCATTCCATTGGCGACGTTAGTGAAAGCGGTATGGCAAGCATTGCCTGAAATTGAGCTCGATGATGATCCAAAAAAAGACGTAGAGTGATCCATCTTGTTTTCAGGCTCCTAAATAAAGGAGCTGAGCGGCACGAGCACAGGCTTTACCGTGATCAGTTTGGCCCACAGAAGTAGTAATGAAAAACAGGGTTGGCATGGTACAAAACAGGCAAGAACATACGCATTTAGAGGGGTTCCGCGTCGCTGTGATCGGTGGCGGCGTGGCGGGCACGACAGCGGCCATGCGACTGGCTGAACGTGGTATTGATACCCAAGTGTTTGAAGCGGGAACCGGGCTAGTCAGTGGCCCACCTATCTGTCATCTTCATGCGGGCGGCAATTTGTATCGAGAAATCTCGCTCGATCAGTGCTTAACCTTACTGGACCAGTCCGTTGCGACCGTACGCATGTATCCGCACTCTGTGAATCGCCGCCCAACGGTGTTGGCGGTGCCAGAGCAAGACCCAGGATCGTTAGACAGTGTGATTGCACGATTAGAAACCTTGCGCGAGCGTTATGCGCAATTGGTCGAGCTTGATAGCGCCAACAAAGTGATGGGCGAACCTGCTGATTATTTCCGCCTGTATCAGCAATCAGACCTTGAAGCGCTGAAAGCAAAAGATTATCGCAGTATAACCGATTCGGCTGATCAGTGGATGTGGCCGGTTGCGCAGTCGCTGGATCTCAGTGCGATGAAGTATCCGTTGGTATTGGTGCAAGAATACGGGCTGAGTGTATTTCGCCTCGCCGCTGAAGCGCAATTAACGCTTGCCGACGTGCCGCATTGCCAACTCAACTTTAATCATAAGGTCGTGGATACACAGCAGACAGCGTCGGGTTGGCAAGTGACGTATCAAGATAAGGCAGGCCAATCGCACACCACTGAGGTTGACTATCTGATTAATGCGGCGGGATTTCGCACCGGGACCATTGACGATATGGCGGGCTTCGGGCGTCAGCGTCTGGTTGAGTACAAGGCAGCATACGTCGCCCACTGGACGTCGACGGCGTACCAATGGCCAGAAATTATTGTTCATGGCCAGCGTGGCACGCCACAAGGTATGGCACAACTGACGCCTTATCCTGATGGTTTCTTTCAACTGCACGGCATGACGCAAGACGTGACCCTCTTTGAGCGTGGCTTGGTGAAAAGCTCAGTGCAATCGGCGCAACCGAATGTCGACGCGCGCTATGTTAAAAACATCGATCAAGGTTGGGACTGGGATCAAGTGTGCCAGCGCACGGACCGGGCCATCGAACATTTTGCTCAATGGCTGCCTGAGTTTAAGCAGGCCGAAGTCGGAGGAAAACCCTTGTGTGGCGCGCAACAAATTCCCGGTGAGGACCCGTCGCTGCGGGCGTCGGATGTATCTTTCGATGGTGAGCGCTACGCGCGGATGGAAATCGTGAAAGCCTCCTCGGCGCTGACGGCGATAAACAAAGTCCTGACGCAATTTGAAGATGCCGGCTGGATTTCGCCAACCTCTCATTACGTCATGACGCGCCCGTCGACCGCTAAGATTGTCAGCGCTGCGTGTGAATTTGCGGTACAGCGTGGTTATCCAGAAGCATTGGCAAAGCCTGTGGGCTGAGTGAACCCATGGTCATCGTTTGAAAAAAGCGCACGATTCATCGTGCGCTTTTTTGTTAACAGGCAGGATAAGGCGCCGTCCTAGGCTTGGTTCAGGAAGTCCAATACCACTTGGTGATGATCTTTGGTCTTAAACTTATTGAACACATGTTCAATTTTGCCATCTTTGCCGACCAAAAAGCTGAGGCGATGAATGCCGTCATATTCTTTCCCCATGAACTTCTTGGGTCCCCAGACGCCAAATGCATCCGCAACCGCATGATCTTCGTCGCTCAGTAGGGTGAAATTGAGTTCATCGCGCGCGACAAAGCGGGCGATCTTTTTGACGGGATCCGGGCTGATACCTAACACCACGGTATCCAGCGCGTCGAGCTCGGCCTTAGTATCACGCAAAGAGCAGGCTTGTGTGGTGCAGCCTGGTGTCATTGCTTTGGGGTAAAAATACACGAGGACGCGTTTTTCGCCTTGAAACTGGCTAAGCGTGACGGTGTCGCCATTTTGATCTTGCAATGAAAAATCGGGCGCTAGAGCGCCTTCCGTTAATGTTTGCATGCGCTGCGTTTCCTTTTTTGTCGGTAAACCGAATTGACGATGATAGAGGGTGTTCGAGATTACGCAAGTTTTTGATATTACGATCACGCTCTTGACAGTGTTTGACCTTTTATTGACGCTAACGAGACGCTGATTCAATGATAAAATCGCAAACTTGAATGTAGCGGTAAGAAATGTCGAATAAGACACGCCAGCGCGCAGGGTTATTCTTGTGTTTACCCAGCGCCAAAAGTAACATTGCAAGCATCACCAATAAGGGAGACGAACATGGTTTCTGGAAGCATAGTGGCGCTCGTCACACCAATGGATGCACATGGCGAGGTGGATTACGTTAGCCTGAAAAAACTGGTCGAGTTTCATATCCAAGCGGGCACAGATGCGATTGTCGCAGTGGGCACAACGGGTGAGTCGTCGACAGTAACCGTGGATGAGCACATTAAAGTGGTCCTAAAGACCTTGGAATTTGCGGATGGACGGATTCCCGTTATTGCAGGTACGGGGGCAAATGCCACCCACGAAGCGATCACCTTCAGTAAAATGTTTGCCGGGTCGGGCGTAGCCGCTTGTTTGAGTGTGACCCCTTATTACAACAAGCCGACGCAAGAAGGCTTATTCCAGCATTATAAAGCCATTGCCGAAGCGACCGACTTACCTCAGATTCTCTATAATGTTCCCGGTCGTACCGCCGTAGATATTCAGCCTGAAACGGTGGCGCGCCTAGCGACCTTTGACAATATTATCGGCCTAAAAGATGCCACTGCCGATGTCAGTCGTGTCGCCATTCATCGGGAACTTTGTGGCGATGACTTCCTCTTATTTAGTGGTGATGATTTAACAGGGCTAGATTTTGTCCTTGCTGGTGGACATGGTGTGATTTCGGTCACTAACAATGTTGCCGCTGCGGCAATGGCCAAAATGATTCAATTGGCGCGCGCCGGTGAAGCAGACCAAGCGCATGCAATCAACGAGACGCTGATCCCTTTACATCGTCACCTTTTTGACGAAGCCAATCCGATCCCTGTGAAGTGGGCAGTCCGAGAAATGGGATTGATTGCGGATGGCCATCTTCGTCTGCCATTAACCGAATTAAGCGAGCATTTGCGTCCCGATGTCCGAGAGGCCATGCAGGTTGCGGGTGTTGTTTAAGCCGTTGGAGTGTCAATGAAACCAGTATTTAAGCTCGGCCTTTGTGCCATCATGGTCACTGGGCTGGTAGCCTGTAGTGGTGGCGCCGAGCAACGCCGTCAAGCCAAAGATGATTTTAGCTACTTGCAAACGACCCCGCTGTCGCAGTGGCAAACCTTGCCGGATCAAGCGCCTTACTTTTCCACCAATTATCAGATCCCTGAGCAAGACTTTAAGGGCGAAATCGGCAAAAATGTCGATATTCGTCCGCCGCGTCAAGTGCTTGATTTAGTGCCAGGGGCGCGTATTGAGCGTGACAGTCGTGGAATAACCGTCGCGGTTGCCAATGAGCAGCAGCTTACCCAATTATGGGAAACCGTTGAACGTCTGGCGAACGATAAGACCATTCCTGTTGAGACACAAGCCGCAGATCAAATTGACACCGGCTGGATCGCTTGGGAAAAAGAAGACAGTGCTCATCAGGCTCGGTTCCGCCTATCACGACTCGAACAAGGGCGGCGATTTGCACTGGGCGTCAATATGATTGATTCACGCGCCAAGGCCAGTGATGAACCTTTGACGCCGGCAGAGCAGGAACGCTATAACACCTTAATGACCAATCTGATTACGGTGAGCCATGATGCAGCACTACGTGCAGAGGCGCGCCGTTTAGCTGCGCAACGTCAGTCAGATATTCCGATGAGTTTTGGTACTGATCGAAGTGGCTTGCCAGTGATTATTGCGCGTGCTCCGTATGATGTCGTATGGGAAAAACTTCCTGAGATGATTAAACCGCTCGGATTTACGGTAGAAAGCCGCAACCAATCGCAAGGTACGGTGAAAACGCGTCACGTTGCGCCGAATGATGAGCGTTGGCAAGCCCTTGGGGTTGAACCTATCTCGCTGCCGGACAATAGCTACACACTATTGTTAGGGGATTTAGGCAACCGCACCTCAATCAATGTGACCGACAGTGATGGAAAGCCGGTTAAAAAAGCAACGTTAGAAGCGCTTAGCCCAGCGCTGAAAGCGGCCATTGCGCAGCTTAGCCAGGCCACATCGCAGTAATCTTATAGGGACGCCAGACAGCGTCCCTTATTTTTTAGCGCCTAATGGAGAGAATAGGTAATGGAAAAACGTGCTGAGTTGTATCGCGGTAAGGCAAAATCTGTTTATACAACCGATGATGAAAACCGCTTTGTTCTGCACTTTCGCAATGACACCTCTGCGTTTGATGGTGAGCGTGTTGAGCAACTTGAGCGAAAAGGTGAAGTGAATAACAAGTTTAATCACTTCATCATGCAAAAGCTTGAGCAGGCAGGTATTCCCACCCAAATGGACCAACTGTTGTCCGATACCGAGTGCGTGGTGAAAAAGCTCGATATGATCCCGGTTGAGTGTGTGGTAAGAAACATTGCCGCGGGCTCACTTTGTCGCCGACTGGGCGTAGAAGAGGGCACAGCACTCACTCCACCCACTTTTGAGTTGTTTTTAAAAAACGATGCGCTGCATGATCCTATGGTCAATGAATCACTGTGTGAGTCCTTAGGGTTCGCGAGCCAAGCCCAATTAGCGACCATGAAGTCGCTGACGTATCAGGTTAACGATGTGCTTAAGGCGCTGTTTGCTGAGGGTGACTTATTGCTGGTGGACTACAAGCTGGAGTTTGGCGTTGACGTCAACGGTAATATTGTCCTTGGCGATGAGTTTAGCCCAGATGGCTGTCGTTTGTGGGATGCCAACACGCGAGAAAAATTGGATAAAGATCGCTTCCGCCAAGGTCTAGGTGGTGTGGTAGAAGCTTATATCGAAGTAGCAAAGCGTATCGGCTTAGACCTATAATTTTTTGGCTTAAAAAGCAAACGATTGCGTCGCGTGTGAAGACAATAGCACCGTGTAAATAAAATAGCGCCATGGATATGGCGCTATTTTTTATCGTCGCTCTTATCAGTAGGGAGGTCGGTATTATCGTTTGCGTCATCGTCAGACGCTGAACGTTGATGCTTATCAGGCTTGTCTTTGTATTTGAGCCCAAACTTGGCGTTGGCGGTGTATTTGAGCGCCATGATGTTACTCACGACCACGGCGACCACAATGGTAATAATCACATAAGGATTGGTTAGCCATTCCATCTTTCCACCTCGCATAAGTTGGTGACGTAAGTTGAATATATCCAATCTAATTGGCCGAGGATAGCGTCTTTCCCACAAATCGGCGCATGGGTGATCGCAGCCGCGAGCATATCCTGAGAGAAAGCGGATAACATTGACGCACTGGTGGCAATATGGCTGATATGCCATGGCTCTCTGGCAACCCCGCCTTGGTATCTCGCATAAGGAAGAAAGAAACCAAATGCTGATACATTGGCATGTAGCCAAGAAGAAAAGGCCGCTTGCGGGCCGCTGTCGTATTCGGGGGGCGTTAAAGCCAGCGGCTGATCAGGGATAAGAGACTGCTTATCGTACACATCCATGTCTGTTCCCCAATGATGTCGACTGGCGCCGGGTAACGCCGACCAGCGCAAGATCGCGTGCACCCGCTCGTTGTCTGATAAGCGGGTCATATCCATCGGTTGGCTGTGAGCATCAAGGACAGGCAGATCGCCGTTAAATTTACCATTCCAGATCGCCAACTGGCGTTCAAAAGCGCGATAACCACTGGCGACTCTCAACGCGAACCCAGCACGACTCGCCGCCTGTTGTAAGGCGGCGACGTCAGATAACACATCCTGATGCAAACAGGGCGCCCCAGGTTGCGCGTTCATTGGTTGGAGGGCTGAAGAGTCTTGCCCAATCAACTGTGCTGCGCGTAGGCTCACGGTAGCGCCTTTTCCAACACTTTTTGGTACATGTCGGTCAGCTTTTCCAAGTCAGGAATACTCACACACTCATTGACCTTATGAATCGTGGCATTGACCGGACCCAGCTCAATCACTTGAGCGCCCATCTGGGCGATAAAACGACCATCGGAGGTGCCACCGGTTGTCAGTAATTGCGGCGTTTGATGATTCACCTCTTCAACCGCGGCCACAACTGCATCAAGCAAGGTACCTTCATCGGTCAAAAACGGGTCACCACTGTGGGTCCATTCTAAGGTGTAGTCGAGCCCGTGCGCGTCCAGAATAGAATAAACTCGCTGTTTGATGGTTTCACTATCTAGCTCGGTACTAAAGCGGAAGTTAAATTGCGCATGACACTCACCCGGGACCACATTGGCTGCGCCGGTACCTGCCTCTATATTTGGGATTTGAAAGCTTGTCGGTGGGAAAAAAGCATTGCCATTATCCCACACTGTTTGCACTAACTCTGTTAGCGCTGGCATGGCCTGATGGACAGGATTACTTGCAAGGTGCGGATAGGCGACATGGCCTTGTACACCTTTAACGTACAAATCGCCAGTGATGGATCCGCGACGACCGTTTTTGACCACATCACCGACGTGATTCGTACTTGAGGGTTCACCGACAATACACATGTCGATTTTCTCATTTCGAGCCATCAGCGTATCGACGACGCGGGTGGTGCCATTAATAAAGGGTCCTTCTTCATCCGACGTGATCAGAAACGCGAGTGAACCCGAGTGGTCTGGATGCTCGGCAATAAAGCGCTCAACAGCCACAACCATGGCGGCGAGTGAGCCCTTCATGTCCGCGGCGCCACGTCCATGAAGGTGATCGTCAATGACAGTGGCTTCAAATGGCGGCGTATGCCATTGATCGCGCGGGCCAGCGGGGACGACATCGGTGTGGCCCGCAAACGTGAAGAGCGGCCCATCAGTGCCCCGTCGCGCCCAAAGGTTGGTGGTATCGTCAAACACCATGGTTTCAATCGTAAAGCCCAGGGCTTCTAATCGAGCAATCATTTGAGCTTGGCAACCCGCATCTTCCGGTGTTACCGACTCACGATTGATCAAGTCTTTTGCCAAAGCCAGCGTAGCAGTATCAGTCATTGGAGTTTCCTTACAGCAACAGTAAATAAGTGCTTACATTACGCGAAAATCTCAGCGTATTGGCTCTCTTTAAAGCCAAGATAGTACTTCCCTTCGTGTACGAGTAAAGGGCGTTTAATGATCGCTGGATTGTCTAACATGATCGCAATCGCACGGGGTTGGTCTAAGCTGGCTTTTTGTTCGTCACTTAGCTGGCGATAAGTGGTGCCACGCTTGTTAATCAAAGGCTCCCACCCTAATTCGGCAACAAAGGTCTGTAACATCTCGGCATCTAACCCCGTCTTGCGGTAATCGTGATACTGATAGTTAATGCCTTGGTTATCCAACCATTTAAGGGCTTTTTTTAGGGTGTCGCAGTTTTTAATGCCAAATACAGTTGTCATGGTCGTTATCATCATTATTTACGGACAATTAAGAGTGACATCGCTCAACATTGAACGCAATAGTGGGGAAGGGGCCGTTTGGCGATGCGATAAGGGATGAAGCGTGTGAAATGTGCCACTAAATGAGTCTGCAGCACGTCGATTTGATGGCCTTTTGATCAAACGCAAAGCCTCTTCGCAGGCGGCATGAATAATGGGAACATTCGTAACTGTTGGAGGTTCATATGGAACTAAACCCGGTATTCGCCCGGCGTCTCTATCTTGCCGTGTTGGTAGAAGAAATGGAACGCCCAAATGTGCCACGCCTTATCGAGGCGACAGGCTGGCCCCGTCGTACGATCCAAGATGTATTGAAATCACTGTCTGGGCTCGGTATTGATATGACTTTTATCCAAGATGGAAAGCGTCATAACGATGGTTACTACCAGCTTAAAGACTGGGGACCGTTCCGCCGTGATTGGGTCGAAGATAAAAAGCGCGATATTCGCTCTTATATCAACTAGCTGCTCGCTTAAGGCGTGATAAGCTCAGCGTCGGTTAAACGTTGGCGAATGACCTCGGCACGTTGACGGTTGGCGCCAAAGTCATAGTAGCCAATCCGAGATGCGGAGCGAAGGGCGATCTGGTTGCCCTCAAGCGAGACTTCAACATCATCCACAAAGCGCAGCACCTTAGTGGTGAAGCGTAAGTGTGCGTAATTATCTTGCGAGGTGGCGACCTCAGCACGAGGCATGGCGGCGATATGCGCGACAATGGCTGAAAACACCACATTGTCGTTGGCGATATAAAGCGGTGCCAGCTGGAATTTTTCTCGGGTATCTGCCGTGGACACACAGTTGGGACTATCGCCACAGGCCGTCACTGGCGGATGTTTAGCCATCGTTTCTCCTTTGCTGCAGCCAACCAAAGTGATGATCCCTATAACCGTTATCAGTCGCTTCCACATTACGCCCTCACCAATATATAGCCAATGAACCCTATCCAGCTTACCACAAGTAAAAGCCATGGGAGACTGCTGTAGCTTTTATCCAACCCTGGTTCAGCGGGGCTGGAGTCATCGACTGGGGCTTGAGACGCTTTCACAGGCGCGGCGCTTGATGGTTTATTTTGTTGTTTTTTTCGTGCTTTATCCTGCTCGCGTGCTTTTGCTTTTTGTTCCTTTTTATATTGGGCAATCCCTTTTTCAATCCCTTGTGCAATCAGTTTGGTCTGCGCTTTTGTTTGTCCCGGTTTTTGCGTGGCTTTCGCAACGCGCATGGCGTCTTGTTGCGTTTCTGGCGAAATCGTCGCGTTGGCTTTGGCTTTGGCCATAAGGGCTCCATGTAACGCTTAATAAATAACTCCAGCCAAGGATAACAAATTTTACTTTTAGGCTTGCAGTTTTTATTGCATGTCGCCATGGTAAATATGTGACTTCTCAATCAATAAGCTTATGGATACATTTCATCACTTTGACGACAAAGGGTATATCAAGGCACCGCAGATTGCCGTGTTGTGTTTACTGTTATTAAGCCGCGCGTGGTGGCTATTGGCAATGGCTGGCGTGAGTCGAGAGCAGGGTAGTGAGTTGCTCGCGCTGGTCTATCCTGAGTTATCGGCGTTTTATATAAGCTTGGCAATTGGCGTGGTGCCGCTCGGGTTGTTGTTATTAGTCGGTAACTGCGACAGAGCGCCTGAATGGCTAAGACAACACTGGCACATTGGCTATTGGTGGGTTTGGCTATTATGGCTATGGGAAGCTTATCAAGTCTGGCAAACGTTCATCGTCACTAGGGGGCAGTTTGATTGGCTGCTTGCTTTACACGGCCTTTGGCTAGCTTGGGCAAGCCTTTATTGGGCAAGAAGCCGACGCGTCAAACGCTTCTTTTTTCAGTTTACGAGTGATGGCCGAGCGATGGCTTAAAAAAAACGCAGCCAATTGGCTGCGTTTGTCTAAACCAGAGACGGTTTATTACTTGGTGACGCGTAATACTGGGGTTTCACCCACAGTGACGGCACCTGATAGTTTGGTCAACTCTTTGATCTCATCCATATTCGAGATCACAACAGGTGTCAGTGTTGATTTCGCTTTCTCTTCGAGTGTCGCTAAATCAAATTCAATCACGGTATCACCGGCTTTAACCGTTTGACCTTCTTCGGCAATGCGCTTGAAGCCTTCGCCTTTCAGCTCGACGGTGTCGATACCAAAGTGAACAAAAAGCTCGACGCCATCGTCTGACTCAATTGAGAAAGCGTGGTTGGTTTCGAAAATCTTACCGATAGTGCCGTTTACTGGCGCTACCATTTTGTCACCAGATGGCTTAATCGCAACACCATCACCGACGATTTTCTCAGCAAACACAACGTCAGGCACGTCTTCGATGTTGACGATCTCACCCGACAATGGGGCGATAATTTCAATAGCACTAGCGTCGTTGCTGTCTTCAGACACCAACTTCTTCAGTTTGTCGAACAGACCCATAGTGTTGCTCCTAAGCAGTAATTCTTTGCTGATTGTATATTAGCAAGCGGTTTTTTCCGCAATAAATTTTTCGACATAGGCCTCGATTTCTGCCGCAGTTGGCAAAGTGAGCGCTGTGTCGGCCATCGCTTTCACATCAGCAAAGTTRGCATTACGGATAATCTTCTTGATGCGAGGGATAGAAATGGCACTCATGCTGAACTCATCCAAACCCATTCCCATCAATAGTAACGTTGCTTTCTCATCACCTGCAAGCTCTCCGCACATCCCCGTCCATTTTCCTTCAGCATGTGAGGCATCAATCACTTGCTTGATAACCGTTAGTACTGCAGGAGACAGTGGATTGTACAGGTGCGAAATAAGCTCATTACCACGATCGACCGCTAAGGTGTATTGGGTCAAATCGTTAGTGCCGATGCTGAAAAATTCCACTTCTTTCGCGAGGTGGTGAGCGATTGCAGCCGCGGCCGGTGTCTCAACCATTACGCCGATTTCAAGATCAGCATCAAAGTCTAGGCCTTCTTGGCGTAGCTCTGCTTTGTAGGTTTCAATCGCTTCTTTTAGCTCGCGGATTTCTTCGACAGAAATAATCATCGGGAACATGACACGAATTTTACCGTGTGCCGATGCACGTAGAATCGCACGTAGCTGATCGCGGAGAATTTCGCGACGGTCAAGACTGATACGGACGGCTCGCCAGCCCAAGAATGGGTTCATTTCTTCAGGCAGGTCCATATAAGGCAGATCTTTGTCACCGCCAATGTCCATGGTGCGAATGATCACTGGGTGACCATCAATCGCTTTTGCGACCGCCTTATACGCTTGATATTGCTCTTCTTCAGTAGGGAGCGAGTCACGGTCCATGAACAAGAACTCAGTGCGATAAAGACCCACACCTTCACCACCGTTACGGTTTACACCGTCACAGTCTTTTACTGTGCCCACGTTGCCGCACACTTCGACTTGGTGGCCGTCTAATGTGATAGCAGGCAAGTCTTTGAGCTTCGCGAGCTCGGCTTTTTCCGCGATGTGTTGATCACGAATCGCTTTAAACTTGTTGAGCTCGTCGTCAGAAGGATTAACGACAATTTGGTTGTTAATCGCATCAAGCACCAACATGTCACCGTTTTTAACATTGGCGGTGGCGTTGTTAGTGCCCACAATCGCTGGAAGCTCTAACGAGCGTGCCATGATCGACGAGTGCGAGGTGCGACCACCGATATCGGTGATAAAACCGAGCACATAATTCAGGTCAACCTGTGCTGTTTCTGAAGGCGTCAGATCATTCGCAACCAGGATCACTTCTTCGTTGATCGCGCTCAGAGACACCATGTTGATGCCGAGTGCGTTTTTAACAAAACGAGAACCAATATCACGGATGTCTGCCGCACGCTCTTTCAGATAATCATCATCCAGAGATTCAAGCGTCACCGCCTGCTCTTCAATCACAGCGTAAATCGCATGATCTGCAGTGGCATGGTTAGATTTGATGAAGCTGACAATCTCGTCTTCCAGCTCTTCATCTTCTAGCAGCATGATGTGACCTTCGAAGATCGCTTCTTTCTCTTCGCCGAAGGTTTCCCTTGCTTTGTCTTTGATCGCTTCGAGTTGCGTCTTAGACTGTTCGCGAGCATCCAATACGCGCTGAATTTCTTTTTCAATTCGAGACGCATCAATCTTATCTTTATTGATGACAACGTCTTCTTCTTGCAACAGCAGTGCTTTACCAAAAGCAATACCAGGTGATGCCAGGATGCCTGAAATCATAGCTTTACCTTACGTTTATCCAACTTAAAACCGATAGAAAAAGAGCCGGATTACTCCAGCTCGTCCATCAGTTTTACCAGGTGATCAACGGCTTGTTGTGCTTGCGCACCTTCAGCAGAGATAGTCACCTTGGTGCCTTTGGTCAAGCCAAGGGTTTGCAGTTTAAATAGGCTTTTCGCGCTCGCGCTCTTACCGTTTGACTCAACAGTGATGTCAGCGTCATAGCTTTTTGCTTCTTTGACGAACTGCGCCGCTGGACGAGTGTGTAGGCCGTTTTCTGCACTAATTTCAACTTGCTTCTGATACATGATTCACCCCGTTTCTGTATTTTTTTAAATCTATGTATTAAATATAAGATTAGCTTAACCGCTAACGGGCGATTTCGCTATCCGTTGACGCTAACCTAACCAAGAAATCGACCAGATAGCTTAATCCATGTCAATTTCATGTCATCTTTCTCTCATTTTTGACCTTCCACTCACTCGCCTCAAGGGCTTTTATTTTGATGCGGAAAATAAAAATGTTGCTGTGTTTTACTAAAGCTTAATATAAAAATCAAACAAAAAAGGCCCAATTTGGGCCTTTGTTGTGGGAAGAAACCAGTTGAAGATTGCTAACCTGCTGTTACTGCTCTGTTTCCAGCTCAGTGAACATGCCAGCAAATAGTGGCGAACTGAGATAACGCTCGGCGGCACTTGGTAAAATTGTGACAATCGTCTTATTCGCAAACTCGGGGAGCTCGGCAATTTTGTTCGCGGCGACAACGGCTGCGCCTGATGAGATCCCACCTAGGATACCTTCTTCTTCCATCAAGCGGCGTGCCATGGCAATCGCTTCATCTGAGCTCACAGAAACGACCTGATCAACTAACTTAATATCCAAGTTTTTTGGGACAAAGCCGGCGCCGATGCCCTGAATTTTATGAGGGGCCGGTTGTACGTCTTGGCCAGCAATAGTTTGAGCAATCACGGGTGACTCCGCAGGCTCCACCGCGACGGTGGTAATGGCTTTCCCTTGCGTGTTTTTGATATAGCGGCTCACACCGGTCAGTGTCCCCCCGGTGCCGACACCGGCAACAAACACATCGATTTCACCGTCAGTATCTTCCCAGATCTCAGGGCCTGTGGTCTTTTCGTGAATTTCTGGGTTGGCTGGGTTGTCGAACTGCTGGAGCATAAGATATTTACCAGGCGCTTGCGCCATGATTTCCTCTGCTTTCGCAATTGCGCCTTTCATCCCTTTAGGCGCTTCGGTGAGCACCAATGTCGCGCCCATCGCTTTAAGTAGCTTACGACGCTCAAGGCTCATCGACTCTGGCATGGTAAGCGTCAATTTATACCCGCGTGCTGCGGCAACATAAGCCAGCGCAACCCCGGTATTACCACTCGTAGGTTCAATCAGCTCAATGCCTGGTTTCAGGGTGCCTTTTTTTTCCGCATCCCAGATCATGTTGGCACCGATGCGGCACTTCACACTAAAGCTTGGGTTACGTGCTTCTACTTTTGCTAACACATTCGGCTTAGCAACACGGTTTAGGCGTACCAGTGGGGTATGGCCAATTGTTTGCGTATTGTCTTCGTAAATCTTGCCCATTGTATCGTTCCTTCATGACACCGATTTAAATTACTGCTCCAAGCATATCGCTAATGCCTGTTTTTGAAAGGATCGGTTGGTTATATCTTATTGTGAGTGTGAAAGCGTAAGGGGCGCTAATTACGCCCCAACTGCTCTTTATGGCGATCGACCCACATGGCGGTTGCACCACATACTGCGGCAGGCATGACGATGAGATTCAGTAAAGGTGTCATAGTAAACAACATGACGACTGCGCCAAAGCTCAACGAGGTGCCTCGCTGTTGTTTGAGAGTATCGCGCATGGTTGGGAAAGCGACCTTATGGTTATCGAACGGGTAGTCGCAATACTGAATGGCCATCATCCAAGCGCTAAATAAAAACCAAAGCACAGGGCCTAAGGTTTGGCCAATGGCGGGGATCCAAAGCAATAACAATAATCCGAGTGCTTTGGGTATGTAATAGGTTAGCTTTTGCCACTCGCGCTTCATAACACGCGGTACATCCTTGATAAGTCCCGTGATCCCATCGTCGGGCGCGGGGGCACCGGTGAGTTTCGCTTCCAGATGCTCAGACAATAAGCCGTTGAATGGCGCCGCAATCCAGTTAGCGAGAGTACTGAATGCGTAGGAGAACACCACTAAAATCGCAATCACGACCAAAGGCCAAATCACAAACGAGAGCCAGGATAACCACTCAGGTAGCATAGCCATCCAGTGATCGAGCCATTCACTAAATTGTGAGAGTAAATAGATAAACGCCCCGCCAAGTAGCAGCACATTTACGAGGATCGGAATGATCACAAAGCGGCGTAATCCGGGTGTCATCATTAATGAAAACCCCTGAAAAAGGTAGCCCGCGCCGCTTTGAGGACGAGGGCGTGTCGCGTTGTTCATTGTTTCTCCTTGATGGTTTACGGTATCGACTGACGGTTTGCGGTTATAGTATGGGGGAGCCATGGCGATGACAATGACCCCATAATGGGAAAGTTTACGGATTTGTGTGTCTCGATTCGTTAAATTCTTCCCAACTTTTGATACAGTTAACTAAGTTGACCATGAACGCATTGCGTCAGCCATCGGGCCCCGCTTATGATTCCACTAACGTTTGCAAAGCTGTCGGCGTTGTGACATAAGCTAATCAAAACGCTGAACATAGATAGATTTGAGAATCAATGATGCAGGAATTGCGCCTTGTACTGATTGTTTTGGGAGCATTAGCAATTGCAGCTTTGCTGTTGCATGGTCTCTGGACAAACAAGAAAGAAAAGACGACCAAGTTCGGCGAAAAGCCGTTGGGAAAACTGGAAGACGATAACGACGCGCAAAAGTTTGACCAAGACGGTATTGGTGCGGTGAGAGTGGTCAGTAATACTAAGCATGGCAATGAAAAGCCCGCGCGTCAGGAGCCTGCTGTCAGCTTCGGCGACAAGCCTGATGTTGATCCTCTATTTGCCGGTGACACTCAGGTGGCGTCTGACTCAGAACAAACGCTTTACCCGTCAATGTCGGCAACCGATGATGATCCTAGCTTTGCCTCTGCGTCGGTTGCCTCCAATGATGGCGACGAGACAGGAGAGACAGAAGCTGCCAATATCGCCTCCGCGCAACCAGAAGCGGAAACAATGCATACCGACGGGGCGACTCAAGCTGAGGTTGATGAGCATGAAAGCCACGAGCGTGCGTCAGAAAAAACGGCAACCCAAGCCGATGAGCCCGACGATACCGAAGTATTAGTCTTACACGTGCATGCCAATAATAATGCGGTATTTAGTGGTTTGGACTTAATTCCGACCCTTGAGCAATATGGACTGCGCTTTGGTGACATGGGGATTTATCATCGTCATTCAGACTTATCTGGCAGTGGTAAGGTTCTATTCAGCGTCGCGAATATGGTCAAGCCCGGCACCTTTGATGTGAGTCACTCAGAGAGCTTTGAAACGCCTGGGATCAGCTTTTTTATGACGCTACCTTGCTACGGTGAGCCAGAGCAAAACTTTAAATTGATGCTGCAAACGGCACAACAAATTGCGGATGAGTTGGGTGGATTGGTATTAGATGATGCCCGCTCAATGATGACACCATCACGCCTTGACGAATACCGTGAGCGAGTGAAAGCCTTCAACGCCTCGTAACGCGCTTAACACCGATTGATGATTGCTTAGACGGACAGCGGGACATGGCTCCCGCTGTTGGCGATTTATCGATATACTTGCCTGCAACTCTGCTGATACGACGAACCAAACCATGGCTTACAGTAAACAACAACTTGATGACATTAAGCATCAGCTCAACTATCACGCCTACCGTTATTACGTTGAAGACAGTCCTGAGCTGCCCGATGCCGAATACGATCGTTTGATGCAAACGTTGCTGGCCATTGAAGCTGAGCATCCTGAATGGGTGACGTCAGATTCGCCTAGCCAGCGTGTAGGCGGCGCGCCACTGAGCGCTTTTGAAACCGTTACCCATGAGCTGGCGATGTTGTCGCTTGGTAACGCGTTCAGTGATGATGATCTCGTCGATTTTGAGCGCCGAGTCAAAGACAGACTCGGTAACACTGAACCCGTCACCTATACCTGTGAACCAAAGCTTGATGGCTTGGCTGTCAGCCTGATTTATGAAAACGGTGTATTGGTGCAGGCCGCGACGCGAGGCGATGGGACCACGGGCGAGAATATTACGCACAATGTAAAAACGATTCGCAATGTCCCATTGACCTTGCAAGCAGGGGATTGGCCTGAGCGTTTAGAAGTGCGTGGCGAAGTGTTTATGCCGAAAGCAGGCTTTGAAGCGCTTAATGAGGCAGCGTTAAAGCGTGGCGATAAAACCTTCGCTAACCCACGGAACGCTGCGGCGGGTAGCCTGCGTCAACTTGACTCGAAAGTCGCCGCCAATCGACCGCTGAGCTTTTATGCCTATGCGGTGGGCGTGATGTCGACACCGTTCGGAGAAGGGCAGAGCGAGCGCTTAAATAGGCTTAAAAAATGGGGGCTTGCCCTGAGCCCAGAAGTAAAACAAGTGTCGGGACTTGAGGGCGTTAAAGCCTACTACCAAGATATTTTGGCCCGCCGTGATGATCTGCCCTATGAAATTGATGGGGTGGTGATCAAAGTGGACAAGATAGCCAGCCAAGAAACGCTCGGATTTGTTGCACGGGCACCACGCTGGGCGATTGCCTATAAATTTCCGGCACAAGAAGAAATCACCCGCCTCAACGATGTTGAATTTCAAGTTGGCCGCACGGGCGCTATCACCCCAGTGGCGAAGCTTGAACCTGTTTTTGTCGGGGGCGTGACGGTGAGCAACGCGACCTTACATAACGGTGATGAAATAGAACGTTTAGGCGTGCACATTGGCGATACTGTGGTCATTCGCCGTGCGGGTGATGTGATCCCACAAGTGGTTGGCGTCGTGGAAAGCCGGCGTCCGGCGCAGGCGAAACCGATTGTGTTTCCCGACGCCTGTCCGGTCTGTGAGTCGGCCGTGATCCGCATTGAGGGTGAAGCGGTCGCACGCTGCACCGGCGGGCTTATTTGTCTGGCTCAGCGTAAAGAAGCGATTAAACACTTTGCCTCACGCAAGGCCATGGATATTGACGGCCTAGGCGATAAAATTGTCGAGCAGTTAATTGAAAAAGAGCTGATTGAAACGCCTGCCGATCTCTTCACCTTAACCCCAGGGCGTGTGACGCAGCTCGATCGAATGGGGCCGAAATCGGCGCAAAATTTGGTTGATGCGTTGGATAAAGCCAAAGCGACGACGTTATCACGCTTTATCTATGCGCTTGGGATCCGAGAAGTCGGTGAAGCTACCGCGCAAAATCTTGCCCTGCATTTTAAAACCTTAGGCGCTCTGCGTGCAGCGGATGAAGAAGCACTGATTGCGGTACCTGATGTGGGCGCCATTGTCGCGGGCCATATCGTTCGCTTTTTTGCTGAGCCACATAACCAAGCGGTTTTAGATGCGCTGCTCAACACCGGCATTCACTGGCCAGCGGTGAGTGCGCCATTAGACGAACAGGCACAACCGCTGGCGGGGAAAACCATTGTGCTGACCGGTACGCTATCGCAAATGTCACGCACCGATGCCAAAACGGCGTTACAGGCACTGGGCGCGAAAGTGACCGGCAGTGTCTCGGCAAAAACCGATATGTTGATCGCCGGTGAAGCGGCTGGCTCTAAACTGACGAAAGCACAAGATCTTGGCGTAACAGTCCTCGACGAAGACGCGATGATCGCCTTAATCAACCAGTAGTTTACATGGCCATGTGCAGCCTCTGCGCATGGCCTGATTGTGGAATTTACCTGGACTGGTAAACTAACCGTTACTCATCATTCTCAGCACTGGGATAGGGATCCTAATGACTATCAAAACCCGCTTTGCCCCCAGCCCAACCGGCTTTTTGCACGTGGGCGGTGCACGTACCGCACTGTATTCTTGGTTAGCAGCACGCAGCCAAGGCGGTCAATTTGTCTTGCGAATTGAAGATACTGATATCGAACGTTCAACCCAAGAAGCGGTTGATGCTATTTTAACCGGCATGGAATGGTTAGGTCTTGATTGGGATGAAGGGCCGTACTACCAAACCAAGCGCTTTGATCGTTATAACGAATTAGTCGATCAGTTGCTGGCCGAAGACAAAGCCTACAAGTGTTATGCGCCCAAAGATCTTTTGGACACCATTCGTGAAGAGCAAAAAGCGAATGGCTTAAAGGCACGTTACGATGCTAATCACCCCAAAGTGGTTGAAGCAAACAGCCAAGCCAAGGCGGATGACCCGCATGTGATCCGTTTCCGCAACCCGAAAGAGGGTAAGGTTGTTTTTGACGATAAAATTCGTGGTCGTATTGAGATTGCCAACAGCGAGCTTGACGATCTGATTATTCGTCGAACGGATGGCAGCCCAACTTACAACTTCTGCGTCGTCGTGGATGATTGGGACATGGGGATCACCCAAGTTGTCCGCGGCGAAGATCACATTAACAACACGCCGCGCCAGATTAATATCTACGAGGCACTGGGCGCGCCCGTTCCTGAGTTTGCTCATTGCTCGATGATTCTAGGCGACGATGGCGCCAAATTGTCTAAACGCCACGGTGCGGTCAGCGTCATGCAGTACCGTGATCAAGGCTTCTTGCCGCAAGCGTTGCGTAACTACCTTGTGCGTCTTGGTTGGTCGCACGGTGACCAAGAGATATTTTCAATGGAAGAAATGATTGAATTTTTCTCATTAGGAGCGATCAGCAAGTCGGCGTCAGCGTTCAATACGGAGAAACTGCATTGGTTGAACAACCATTACATTAAGCATGGTGATCCGGACGAGGTCGCTAAGCACTTGCAGTGGCATCTTGATCAACAACAGATTGACGCTAGCCAAGGCCCTGCCTTGACGGACGTCATTGGATTGGTTGGCGAGCGCTGCAACACCCTGGTGGAATTAGCCGCACAAAGCCGTTACTTCTACCAAGACTTTGATGAAATAGACGCGACCGCCGCGAAAAAACATCTGCGTCCCGTCGCTTTAGAGCCGTTGCAAGTGGCAAAAGGCAAGATTGAAGCGCTGGATGATTGGACGGTTGATGCCCTGAAAGCGGTGATTGCCGATACATGTGCAGAGCTAGACGTTGGTATGGGTAAAGTCGGCATGCCATTGCGTGTTGCAGTCACGGGTGGCGGTCAATCCCCATCTGTTGATGCGGTGATGCACCTGATTGGTAAAGATCGGGTAGTTGCCCGCATCGACCAAGCGATCAAGCTGGTTGAAGCGCGCGCAGCACAAAGCTAAATCCGGTTATCTTGAAGACTAGGTACGTTAGTCTGATGACAAAAGATAAGGGCGCTGAATGTCAGCGCCCTTTTTAATGGATGAAGGTTGGGGGATTAGTGCTTTTCTTCTTCCATTTGCGCACTGTCAACAATATGGTTTTCGCCCATTTGGCGCGGGAGTACTAAGTTGAGCACAATCGCTACCACACCACATAGGCTAATACCTTGCAGGCTAAAATCGCCAATGCCAAACGCCATGCCGCCGATACCAAATACCAAGGTGACGCCAACAATGGCAAGGTTACGCGAATCATGTAGGTCGACTTGATTACGAATTAACGTATTGAGCCCGACGGTCGCAATAGAGCCAAACAGCAAGATCATAATCCCGCCCATCACTGGTAAAGGAATGGTAAGCAGCATTGCCCCGAGCTTACCCACAAAGGCGAGTACGATGGCAGTGACCGCCGCATAGGTCATGATTTTGGGGTTAAACGCTTTGGTCAGCATTACCGCGCCCGTCACTTCACTATACGTGGTATTGGGTGGCGCGCCGAACAGTGAAGCGGCAATGGTTGCGGCACCATCACCGGCCATCGTGCGGTGTAGGCCTGGCTTTTTCAGGTAGTCTTTACGGGTGACATTAGAAATGGCCAGCATATCGCCTACGTGCTCAACGGCAGGCGCGATGGCGACAGGGATCATAAATAAGATGGCATTGATGTTAAACTCTGGGAGCGTAAAAGCAGGCATCATCAACCAGCTCGCATTCGCAACTTGAGTAAAGTCAACAATACCAACGACGAGGCTGGCAACATAGCCCACCACAATCCCTGCCATAATCGGGACTAATTTGAAAAAGCCTTTCGCAAACACACTCACTGCAATGGTCGTGAGCAATGACAGCAAAGAGATCCAGATAGCCATGTCCCCCGCAATTAACTGCTCACTCCCATCGCCAGTTTTACCGAGTGCCATATTCACGGCGGTGGGAGCCAACCCAAGGCCGATAACCATAATCACAGGGCCAACTACAACCGGTGGCAGGAGCTTGTGAATAATATCCACGCCTTTAATCCGAATGATGGCGCCCATCAATAAATAGATCACACCGGCTGCCATGAGGCCACCCATGGTGGCGGGAATACCAAAATTGTTGACGCCGTACAGAATGGGAGCAATAAAAGCAAAGGAAGAGGCAAGGAAGATAGGGACGGAGCGGCGGGTGATGACTTGGAATATCAGGGTACCGATCCCGGCCCCAAAGAGTGCGACGTTCGGGTCGAGCCCGGTTAACAGTGGCACTAACACCAAGGCACCAAATGCGACGAACAGCATTTGTGCCCCTTGTAAAACTTGCAACATAATCTCACCTCCAAAAAAAATCGCGCAATGCTAGCACAAAGCGTTTATGTGATTCCCATCATGTTTTTAAATGTGAGATCGGTAGCAAATAAATGATGTAACGGATTTCATTTTAATCCATATGCAAACATAGTCAGCCTCATGATCGCTTGCTCGCCTTGATGGCATCGAATCAAGGCTGTTTGCTGGTGGTGCGATCCCCTTTGTCCTCTCTTTTTTACAATTGAGGATTGCTGAACCTAGCGCTATCCGCTTATGATCGCTGGACGCCCATTTATCTATGTGGAAAAACTATGAATCGATTTTTGTTGGCCCTTATTGCCTGTGTTTGGTTGCCAAGTGCGATGGCAAGCCCCCTTTATCATGCCAGTATCCCGCTGGATAATGGCGCGCAAACCTCACAACAAGCGGCAAAAAAACAAGCGCTGATCGCGGTACTGACTAAAGTCTCGGGACAACGCGAGGTGTCGGATAATCCTGCGGTCGAGCAAGCGCAGCAAGACGTTGATGGTTTCATCTCTCAGCTCGGATATGGAGAAAGCAAGGATCAATCTGATGGTACCGCACAGCGAACACTCGAAGTCGGGTTTGATAGTCAAAAAATTCGCGCCGTGCTGCGCCAGGCAGGGTTGCCCTTATGGGGGAGTCCTCGCCCAGCAGTATTAGTGTGGCTTGTCGATGACCGTGATGGCGACCGGCAAATTATTTGGGAGCAAAGTGGGCGTCCTGTGATTGACCAACTACGTGATGCAGCGGCCATACGCGGCCTGCCGGTGTTAATTCCGGTGGGTGACTTTGATGATTTGATGGCGATCTCTAGCAGTGATCTGTGGGGCGGCTTTATTGATCCTGTTGAGCAAGCCAGTCAGCGCTACCAGCCCGATGGCATTGTGATCGGAAAGTTGACTGAGCAAGGGATCCGTTGGCAATTCTTCCCCGATACCAGTGACATGCAATTAGATCAAACTCGCGGGCAAGCCAATAATGCCCAAGCCATGATTGATACTATTGCTGATTACTATGCCGAGCAAACTGGTGTGGTACTCGATAACGATGATGAGCGTGCATCGCTTCAAATTGCCATTGCAGGCATGGATAACGGCGATGACTATGTCGATCTTGAGCGCACATTAGCGGGGTTAAATGCGCTACAACAGGTGCACTTAGCAGAATTAAACGATGATACCCTGATTTTCGATGTACGTTTAGCGGCCTCTCAACAAGCACTAATCAACGAGCTCACCGCCAATCGACATATTCGCTTGATGACGCCTCAAGAGCGTGAGGCACGTACGATGGCACCCGCTGAAGAGCAAGACAGCACGATGTCAGAGGACAAGAGTGAGACTGCTGTATCCGATACTGATAGTGACAAGCAGACAACCGAGTTGTTGTTTGCTACCCCAGCACTGACGGATAGCCGCGATGCCGATTCAACCGACAATCAACGCCTGTGGTTTGTGTGGACGTCTTAATCTGACCTGAAAAGCAATAGTCAAACATAAAGGCTAGCGACGACCGCTAGCCCTTTTGTGAATAAATAGTACGACGCCAAGCAATCAGACTCACCAGGCCACTGATAACAATCCACATCCAAAGCGGTCCGTTTCCCCATTGACGATAGGGTGTCAGCCCCTGTGTTTGAGTAATTTGTGTGGTTAAAACTTGCGTCTCAAATTGTGGCAATGAGGCGTCAATCTGACCGCGTTCATCGACTAAAGCCGTCACCCCGTTATTGGTGGCTCGGATCACGGGTAAGCCGAACTCGAGCGCGCGCATACGCGCAATTTCTAGATGTTGCCAAGGCCCAATAGAGCGCCCAAACCAGGCGTCATTCGAGAGGGTAATAATGGCGTCGCTACTGGCGGTGAGGTTTTCACGGATTTGCGCGGGAAACGCAATTTCATAACACAGGGCGGTAATGTATTCCCAGCCGTTCGCAGGCAAAGCCGGTTGAATCGCTTCGCCTGGGGAAAATGACGACATGGGCAGATTAAAAATCGGCGCCAAAGGACGAAGCAGTGACTCAAACGGCACAAACTCGCCAAAGGGGAGTAAGTGATGTTTGCTGTACTGGGCGGGTGCTGGATACTGATAGCGCGGCGTTTTTGCACCGAGCGCGAGCACATTATTAAAATAGGTGCCATCCTCACGCTGATCGAGCGCCCCCGTGATCACCGTGGTTTGATTGTGCTTGCCCGCTTGGTCCAGCTGCGAAAAAAAGCGGGGGAGATCTCGCTCTAATGCGGGAATGGCGGCTTCTGGCCAAATCACCACGTCACTGTCCCAATGTTGACGGGTTAAATCCAGATACTTCATCAAGGTTGGCCAGCGTTGGTCGGCGCGCCACTTGAGTGCTTGAGGGACGTTGCCTTGGATCAGTGAGACCGTTTGCTGCTGATCGGTTTTGGTTGTCCACTTGACCGACCCGAGCCCTTCACTGACGGCAAAAAGCCCTATGATAGCGATCATACCGAAGAGGCGAACACGCCCCTGCCATTGTCCCCAATGGGGGGTCACCAAGGCGGCTAAGCCCGCAAGCGACACCAAGACGAGCGTGATCCCTTGTACACCCAGTACCGGGGCGATACCCGCAAACGGGCTGTCTATTTGGCTATAACCTGGCCATAACCAGGGAAAACCGGTAAATACCCAGCCTCTTAGCCAATCAACCACTAACCACAAGGCAGGTGCCAGCATCGTCCATTTTATGCCCGCTTGCTTGATGGGTGATTTATGTATCAGCCAGCCGAATAGCGCGGGGTAAAGCGATAAATAGACGATAAGCAGTGCCATCAAAAACAGGCCTGCGATCACAGGCATCCCGCCAAAATGGTCAATACTGACATACACCCAGCTTACCCCAGTTGTAAACTGGCCGAGCCCCCAGCTAAAACCTATCCAAGCCGCGCGTTTGGGCGAGGAAGCAACTTGCAGAAGAAGCAACAAGCCCCAGAGTGCGACCAACATAAAGGGCCAATAGGAAAAAGGGGAAAAGGCGAGGGTGGCGAGCGCACCAAAAAGGGCAGCCAATAATGGCTGCCCCAATGGGCGTAAACGGTTAGGCGTTTTCACTGTTCGATTCGCTACTGTCTGGAATGGTGACTTGTAGCTGAATGATACGACGACTATCAGCGGCCGTCACTTTAAAATGGTAGTCACCAATGTCGACTTCTTCACCACGATCAGGAAGATGACCAAAACTGGTCATAACCAACCCACCGATAGTGTCTACCACGTCATCTTGGAACTGGGCGCCAAAATGCTCGTTAAAGTCTTCTAAGGTGGTCAGTGCTTTCATCGAGAAGGTATGGCGACTGAGTTGGCGAATCTCTTGCTCTTCCTCATCGTCATACTCGTCTTCGATCTCGCCTACAATTTCTTCGAGAATATCTTCAATGGTGACAACGCCCGATACCCCGCCGAATTCATCGATGACGATCGCCATGTGGTAGCGTTCTTCTTGGAACTCTTTAAGTAGACGGTCAACCCGCTTACTCTCTGGTACCACCACAACAGGGCGTAAGACCTTTTCGATGTCGAAATCTTCAGCATCGGGGCGCAGATAGCGCAACAAATCTTTCGCAAGCAAGATGCCTTCAACATGGTCTTTGTCATCACTGATCACAGGATAACGTGAGTGTTGGGCATCAATAATAATATTAATGATCGCTTCCAATGACTGCGATCGTTCAACGATTACCATCTGCGAACGGGGTATCATGATATCTCTCACACGCATGTCAGAGATTTGCATCACACCTTCCAGCATATCCCGGGTGTCCTGATCGATCAGGGCGTTTTGCTCTGAGTCGCGAAATACGTCCACCAGTTCTTGTCTGTCTTTTGGATCAGCTTGGAAAAACTGACCCAGCCGTTCGAAGAAGGTCTTCCTACTCGGACCGTCTGCGTTTTGCGAATTATCGTCGTTCATTCAATTTCATTCAGTTAGTTAACGCTCAATGAAGTCATTCGCATAAGGGTCACTGACCCCCATGGTTGCCAGGATCTTTCGTTCCAAGGCTTCCATTTGCTCGGCTTCATCATCCTCAATATGGTCGTAGCCCAATAAGTGTAAGCTACCATGGACGACCATGTGTGCCCAGTGATCCATCAGCGTTTTGCCTTGCTGCTGTGCCTCTTGCTCAACAACTTGGCGACATACCACCAGATCACCGAGTAAATCTATGTCTACCCCAGGAGGTGCTTCAAAGGGGAAAGATAACACATTCGTCGGTTTATCTTTGCCACGATAGTCGCGATTTAAGCTCTGGCTCTCACCTTCATCCACAATCCGGATCGTCACTTCCGCTTGAGGCTTGGCTTCGCGTATTGCATGTTCAAACCAAGCTTGAAGCTGGTCATCACTGGGCAGCCCCTGTTCGTCATCACAGGCGACCTGGACATCGACGTAATAGCTCATGATGGGTCCTGTGGTGGGATAGAGGTTGGTTGCACCGCGACTTGCTGTGCTTCACGCGCTTCTCGGCGACGTGCTTCAGCCTCTTTGCGTGCCTTCGCATCTTCTGCTTCCCACTTATCATAGGCCTGAACAATACGGGTAACCACTTGGTGGCGCACCACATCGTCGGCTTGGAAGAAGTGAAAGCTAATTTCATTCACGTCAGACAGCACTTCAATCGCATGGCGTAGCCCTGAGCGGGCATTGCGCGGTAAATCGACTTGGGTAACGTCACCGGTGATGACGGCCCGTGAATTAAAACCAATCCGAGTCAGGAACATTTTCATCTGCTCGACCGTGGTGTTTTGGCTTTCATCTAGGATGATAAAAGCATCATTCAAGGTTCGGCCACGCATATAAGCCAGCGGTGCTACCTCGATCACATTACGATCAATCAGTTTTTCGACCCGCTCAAAGCCAAGCATTTCAAACAAGGCATCGTACAAAGGGCGCAGATAAGGATCGACTTTTTGGCTGAGATCGCCGGGCAAAAAGCCCAGTTTTTCACCGGCCTCTACCGCAGGACGTGTCAGCAAAATACGGCGAATTTCTTGGCGTTCCAGCGCGTCTACCGCGGCTGCGACGGCGAGGTAGGTTTTACCTGTGCCCGCCGGACCAATGCCAAAAGTAATGTCATGATTGACCATATTGGCGATGTATTGCGCCTGATTTGGCGTGCGCGGTTTAATCACCCCTTTTTTGGTCTTGATGTTAATCTCTTTACCGTAAGGGATGCTCGATTCGGTGTTCTGTTCTAACACGCCAGACTCTTTGATCGCCAAATGAATGGCTTCGGGCTCAATGTCGGGCGAACTGCCACGCACGGGGGCCGTATCCACATACAGCCGCTTTAAGATGTCGACGGCGGCGTTGGCGGTGTGGGGTTTGCCCATCACCGTAAAGGCATTATGGCGGTGGCTAATTTCAACACCCAAGCGGCGCTCTAGTTGTTTGATATTATCGTCAAACGGGCCACATAAGTTGGCAAGACGGGTGTTGTCGGCAGGTTCTAATGTAAGGTCAAGAGAGATGATTTTAGACAAGATTATCCTCGCTTTCGGCGCCGGTCACCCGACGCCGTTGAATTGATGAACGCGTTATGGCGTGTATACACCAACACCAAGCTCGTTTTCGTTGCGCGTCTTCGCCATGATTTCGGTTGGCGAGACGGCGACACGCAAGTCCATATCTTTTTCGGTACGAACCAGCTCACCGCGGAGCGAGTTTGGCATCACTTCAGTAATTTTTACGTCAACAAATTGGCCAATCAAATCGACAGAGCCTTCAAAGTTGACCACTCGGTTATTCTCAGTACGGCCGCGCAGCTCCATAAGATTCTTACGCGATGGCCCTTCGACTAAGATACGTTGTTCGGTTTCTAGCATCATACGTGAATAGCGCATCGCTTGGCTGTTCACTTGCTGCTGCAAACGGTACAGGCGTTCTTTTTTCACTTGCTCTGGTGTGTCGTCAGGCATATCTGCCGCTGGCGTCCCTGGGCGAGGTGAATACACAAAGCTGAAGCTCATATCAAAGTCGATATCGGTAATCAGCTTCATGGTCGCTTCAAAGTCTTGCTCAGTTTCTCCCGGGAAGCCGACGATAAAGTCTGAGCTGATGGTGATATCGGGACGTGCCTGACGCAACTTACGGATCTTGGATTTGTACTCAATCGCCGTGTGCGGGCGTTTCATCATGGTCAAGATTCGATCAGAGCCACTTTGTACCGGCAAGTGCAAAAAGCTCACCACTTCTGGCGTATCACGATACACCTCAATGATATCATCGGTAAACTCAACCGGATGACTGGTGGTGTAGCGAATGCGATCAATACCATCGATAGCGGCGACATAGCGCAGTAAGTCAGCAAAGGTACAGATGTCGCCATCATGAGTCTCACCGCGATAGGCATTCACATTCTGGCCTAGCAGGTTTACCTCACGCACACCTTGCTCGGCAAGCTGGGCAATTTCGAACAGCACATCGTCGAGCGGACGGCTCACTTCTTCGCCGCGCGTATACGGCACAACACAGAACGTACAGTATTTCGAGCAGCCTTCCATAATGGAGACAAACGCTGTCGCGCCATCGGCACGCGGCTCAGGCAGACTGTCAAACTTCTCAATTTCTGGGAAGGTAATGTCCATCACTGTGCCACTGTCGCCACGTGATTGTTTTATCATTTCAGGTAGACGATGTAGCGTTTGGGGGCCAAAAATGACGTCCACATAAGGCGCACGCTCGCGGATGTGATCGCCTTCTTGGGTTGCCACACAACCACCAACGCCGATCACCAGCTCTGGATTCTTGTCTTTGAGTGTTTTCCAACGCCCCAGTTGGTGGAATACCTTTTCTTGTGCTTTTTCACGAATTGAACAGGTATTGAGGAGGAGAACATCTGCGTCTTCTGGTTGTTCGGTCAGCTCATAGCCACCGGCAGAATTTAGCAGATCTGCCATCTTGGATGAGTCATACTCATTCATTTGGCAACCCCAGGTTTTGATCAGCAGTTTCTTAGCCATGTAACTTCACGCTCATTATTAATCTTATGGTCGACATTACCCTTTCAAGCTGTATGGTTTTTAATCAGTCAATCAGCTTGGCAAGCCGCGTATTGTACTGCTTTCCTATATCGCTGACCAGATCACAGGCTGGGAGAAATGGTGTCAATCTGGATAAGTGATTGAGCCGACGCCGCAAAACGAGATCGGAAAAGCGAATTTGCCCCCACTTTGATCGGATTGATATCGAATTCTCGTTTACCTTCAGTAGAATGCTGGCATTAACGGGACAAAGAGACAGTCATGAATCAATTTGAAATTATTATTGTCGGCGGTGGCATGGTCGGTGCCGCTGCCGCATTAGGACTTGCCCGCCAAGGTCGGCAGGTGGCATTGATAGAACGCCAAGAACCGGATCCTTTCCATGCGTCACAACCGATGGATTTACGGGTGTCTGCGATATCTCATGCGTCTGTCAGTTTGCTTCAAGACTTAGGCGCATGGGCCGACATTGAAGCCATGCGAGTCTGTCCCTATCGACGATTAGAAACCTGGGAAGCAGAAGACAGCCGTGTGTGTTTCAGTGCCGACCAACTCGAATTACCACAGTTAGGATATATGGTCGAGAACCGCTTGATTCAACTCGGCTTGTGGCAACAGTTTGCTCGTTTTGACAATTTGCACCTTGTCTCACCGGCCTCGATCACGGGTATGGCGCAGGCGGGCCGTCTGCATCAACTCCAATTAGACAGTGGCGAAACACTAGAAGCGCCCTGGTTGATTGGTGCCGACGGTGCCCACTCCAAAGTGCGAGATTACGCGCAAATCGGTCTTACCAGCTGGGATTATCGTCAGCATTGCATGTTAATTCATGTCGAAACGGCCGCGCCCCAACAAGATATTACCTGGCAGCAATTCTTTCCCTCAGGGCCGCGGTCATTACTGCCATTGTGCGGCAACAATGCCTCATTAGTGTGGTATGACAGCCCGGCGCGAGTTCAACAGTTGTGTCAGCTCAATGCTGAGCAGCTTAAAGCCGAGATAGGGCGCCATTTCCCACCACAAGTGGGTGATGTCACCCCCATCAACTGGGGCGCATTTCCGCTAACGCGTCGTCATGCCCAGCAATACCATCGTAACGGCGTAGTAGTCATGGGAGATGCCGCCCACACCATTAACCCGCTCGCGGGGCAAGGGGTGAACTTAGGCTTCAAAGACGTGAGCGCGTTGCTGGATGCCTGTGCCGATGCAGGCGCACAATGGCAAGCAGAGTCAACGTTAGCGGCGTACGAAAAAGCACGCCGTACGGATAACATGATGATGCAAACCGGGATGGATGTGTTTTATGCCGCGTTTAGTAACCGAATCACGCCTTTAAAACTGGCACGTAATGCGGTGTTTAAACTGGCTGAACACAGCGGCCCGGTGAAAAAACATGTATTGAAGTATGCGTTAGGCTTGTAGATAAACGCAAAAAAGCCCACATGGTGTGGGCTTTTTAATATGGCTGGGGTACCAGGATTCGAACCTGGGAATGACGAGATCAAAACCCGTTGCCTTACCGCTTGGCGATACCCCAGTAGGTGTTACCTAACCCGGCCATTTAAACATCATGCCGAATTACAAAAATAAATGGTGGCTACGACGGGATTCGAACCTGTGACCCCATCATTATGAGTGATGTGCTCTAACCAACTGAGCTACGTAGCCACTCTGTCAGGCATAGTGCCTTAAGACGCTGCGAATTATGCGGATCTGGGCGAAAGTCGTCAAGGTCTGGTTATTGTTTTTTTTGCGATTTTGCATTCATTGGCTGCAATAATCGCCATTTTGAACAATTTAACGGCAAAGCCTACCGAGTAGGTGGCGGAGAACGTTGAATGATGGGAATAAAAAAACCAGCCCGGAGGCTGGTCTAAATATCAATAGGATGGGGTCTCGACAACGCACCCTAAAGCATAACGTATGTGCGTATTAAACGTTGAAAMGGAAGTGAATCACATCGCCATCTTTAACGATATATTCTTTCCCTTCCAAGCGCCATTTACCGGCATCTTTGGCGCCGTTTTCACCATTGTTAGCGATATAATCATCATAGCCAACCACTTCGGCGCGGATAAAGCCTTTTTCAAAGTCGGTATGGATTTTACCCGCCGCCTGTGGCGCGGTTGAGCCAATCGGCACTGTCCAAGCACGTACTTCTTTTACACCTGCAGTGAAATAGGTATGCAAGGTAAGCAGCTCGTAACCGGCGCGAATCACGCGGTTTAGGCCTGGCTCTTCTAGCCCCATTTCATCCAAGAAAGCCGCCGCTTCTTCGGCATCTAGCTCGGCAATCTCGCCTTCGATTTCCGCACACACGGCCACCACGGTTGCGTCTTCTTGGGCGGCAATTTCACGCACTTTGTCGAGGTACGGGTTGTTTTCAAAACCATCATCATTGACGTTGGCAATGTACATGGTCGGCTTAAGCGTCAAAAAGTTAAGATATTGTACTGCTGCGGCTTCTTCTTTGCTCAGTTCGACCGAGCGCAACATCTTGCCTTCTTCTAGGACAGGGAGCAGTTTTTCAAGCACGGTTAGCTCAAATTTGGCATCTTTATCGCCACCTTTGGCTTTTTTGGCGTTGCGCTGCATCGCACGCTCACAGCTTTCAAGATCAGCCAGCGCAAGCTCGGTGTTAATCACGTCGATATCATCAGCCGGATCCACTTTACCTGCCACGTGAACGATATTGTCATTCTCAAAGCAACGTACCACATGACCAATCGCATCGGTTTCACGGATGTTCGCTAGGAACTTGTTCCCTAAACCTTCACCGCGCGATGCGCCGGCAACTAAGCCGGCGATGTCAACGAACTCCATCGTGGTGGGGAGCACTTTCTGTGGATTGACAATTTTCGCCAGCGCATCCAAGCGTAGATCAGGAACAGGGACCACGCCCGTATTGGGTTCAATCGTACAAAATGGAAAGTTAGCCGCATCAATGCCGGCCTTGGTCAGTGCATTAAACAGAGTGGATTTGCCTACGTTTGGTAGACCCACGATGCCACATTTAAAACCCATGAGATGGTAACCCTTTAATCAAAATTACTGTGCTTTGAAGGTATGTAGACGATTTTGCGCCTTGGCGAGATCATCTTTGAGCAGGATCTCGAGGCTGCGTACTGCCTCATCAGTGGCCTGCTCTAGCAGGCTCTGCTCATTAGCGGGGGCTTTGGTAAGCACGTATCCCGCTACCTTATCCTTGTGACCCGGATGACCGATGCCTATCCGAAGCCGATAAAACGATTTGTCATTTGCAAGTTTGCTAATGGTATCACGCAGGCCATTATGGCCACCGTGTCCACCACCTTGCTTAAACTTGGCCACACCGGGTGGTAAGTCTAGCTCGTCATGCGCCACCATGATGGCGTCGACGGGAATATTGTAAAAGTTGGCCATGGCTTGCACCGCTTTACCCGACAAGTTCATGTACGTGGTCGGGATCAACACACGGAGATCGTGTCCATGTACATTGATACGGCCGGTTAAGCCGAAGAACTTTTTCTCTTCTTTTAGCGGCACGTTGTGAATACGTGCTAGCTCCTGAACGACCCAAGCACCGGCATTATGGCGCGTTTGGCTGTATTCAGGGCCTGGATTGGCCAATCCCACTAGTAAGCGGATTTGATTACTCACGACGTTTCTCGCTATCTATCTACTTATCGTAGCCGGTGAGCATCGAGCCCACGCAAAAAGGCGCCATATCCTACCATTGATATGGCTAAAGGATCGAGTCAGCCATTCAAAATGGGCAATAAAAAAACACCCTGCACAAGGGCAGGGTGTTTCTTGTCGGTCTATGACAATGCGTTAAGAATTAAACATTGCAGAGATCGACTCTTCATTACTGATACGGCGAATCGCTTCTGCCAGCATGCCCGACAGTGTTAATTGAGACACACGCCCGGTTGCTTGAATTTCGGCGCTCAATGGTGTGGAGTCAGTGACCACAATTTCATCAATGACGGACTCAGCGATATTCTTCGCTGCATCCCCCGAGAATACCGGATGCGTTGCATAGGCGAATACACGCTTAGCGCCACGGTTCTTCAGGGCTTCGGCGGCTTTACACAGGGTGCCACCGGTATCAATCATGTCATCAACAATGATGCAGTCACGGCCTTCAACGTCGCCAATCAAGTGCATGACTTGCGACACGTTAGCACGCGGACGGCGCTTATCAATGATGGCAATGTCAGTGTCATCCAATAGTTTGGCCGTCGCACGCGCTCGCACAACCCCGCCAATATCAGGAGAAACGACCACTGGGTCTTCTAAATTTTTCGCCAGCATGTCTTCAAGCAGCACAGGGGTACCGAAGATATTATCAACAGGGACGTCGAAAAAGCCTTGGATTTGTTCTGCGTGGAGGTCCACAGTGAGTACGCGGTCAACGCCAACGTTAGAAAGGAAATCTGCAATAACTTTTGCGGTGATAGGAACACGGGAGGAGCGTACGCGGCGGTCTTGACGGGCATAACCAAAGTAGGGGATAACTGCGGTTATGCGGCCAGCCGATGCACGTCGGAACGCATCTATCATCACGACCAATTCCATTAAGTTGTCATTGGTCGGTGCACAGGTAGATTGGATGACGAACACGTCACTACCGCGCACGTTCTCGTTAATCTGAACACACACTTCACCGTCAGAAAAACGGCCAACAGTGGCGTCACCCAGTGACATGTAAAGACGGTTTGCGATACGTTGGGCGAGAACGGGTGTCGCGTTACCAGCGAACAGCTTCATATCAGGCACGGTGGAAACCTCGGGTTGCATCCATTTAATAGTCACTGGCTCACAGTGTGTTGCTGTCGTGCATCGAGTTGCTGTAGCGCATCGAGTAGGGGCGATCGGTTCAACCCTCGTGCAACAAACCCTGTCAGCCAGTTAGGCATAGTGTCGAGTGTGTTCTGGGCATCATGTGCGGTGTCAAACTCGGCAAACACGCACGCGCCTGTCCCAGTCATCCTAGACGGCGCATATTCTAGCAGCCACGAAACAGCCTTATCAACCTCGGGGAATTGTTTACGGGCTATCTTTTCGCAATCGTTTTCGTGTTTTTGTGTCATTAGCTCAGAAACTGTGCGCTTTGGCGTACTTCTTTGCAAGTCTGGATGAGTAAAAATGGCAGCGGTGGAAATAGACACGTCAGGCTTAACCACCAAGTAATATTTCTCATCAGGGCATACAGACGTCAATTTTTCGCCAACGCCTTCCGCCAACGCCGCATGACCGTGAATGAAAATAGGCACGTCAGCCCCCAAGCCTAGGCCAATGTCCGCTAGTTTAGTCTGGCTCACCTGGGTTTGCCATAAATGATTCAACGCCACCAAGGTCGTGGCTGCATCTGATGAGCCTCCGCCCAGCCCGCCGCCCATGGGCAAATGTTTTTCCAGATGAATATCTGCGCCTTGTGGGCATCCGGTATGGTTTTGCAGCGCCTTGGCGGCTTTGATAATCAGATTGTCTTCCTCATCGACGCCGTCAATGGCGGGGCTAAGGTTGATCGTGCCGCTGTGATTAGGCGTAATAGCCAAGGTGTCGCCGTGATCTAAAAACTGAAACAAGGTTTGCAGTTCGTGGTAACCATTGGCTTGGCGTCCATTGATATAAAGAAATAAGTTAAGTTTCGCTGGCGCGGGCCAGTAGGTTGTTTCAGTCATTATCGAGTGTCCAAGTAGAAATCATCAGTTTGATCGTTTGCTGGTCGTTACTGAGCGTGATTCGAGTTGGAAGCGCAGGCTGGGTCTCGGCGCTGTAGCCTTGATAATCGATATCCCAACCTTGTGTGTCGTCGAGGGCGGCCAAGCGGTTATCGGGGCCGAGTGAAAAGCGGTCTTGTGCGCGTGGTAGGCCAATCAACCAAGGGGCAAGCGCGTCAACGGGTAAATGGGCGCCGGTCAAATAGGCGATCAAACGGGCTGGATTAGGGTCTTGGTATTGCTTGCCCTGATCATCAACCAAGGTCGCACCTTGCGCATTCATGGTTAGAGACAACAGGGTGGTTCCCAAAAAATTCGTTAGCCGCAGTGTCGATTCAGTCGGAGAATGGCGCCAGTAAAGGTTGGCAGAAAAGCGCGTATCTGGTGCGATAAAAGCCACCTTACCGCGTGCGGTATAACTGTCTATGGTCTCAAGCGATGCGCGATGCGTTTGCCATTCTGTGGTAGGAGCCGGCGCCGTTGCACAGCCAGAGAGCACCGCAAAGACGACCGTCAACATACTGATTCGTATACAAGAGAAACCAGCGCGTATACAAGGGAAGCCAGTGCGCATAAAAGAGAAACCAGCGCGTATACAGGAGAAAACAGTACGTATACAGGAGAACATGAAAGCGAGTATCCTTTTATAACGTCAACAGACAGTGATCAGCATTTGGCATTACTTTGCCATAAGCGCCGAGGTGAGAGAAGTCAGTTAGGCACTTAGCCGTGCGGGAGGAAAGAATGGGTATAGTTGTTGTTGGCCAGTCTGTCATCAATCTCGTGAGGCTTCACATTTCCGCACCACGAAAATACTGCGATACAATGTTCGCTTTAATTCACGGGGGGCATCAAGTAAAATCCCCCGCTCCAATCCTTACTGGTGCTGTCGGTAACAACGCTTCATGAGCCTGTTAGTTCTCGGAATCAATCACAAAACGGCCCCCGTCGAGCTGCGGGAAAAGGTCGCCTTTTCGCCGCAACAACTGGAGCAGGCGTTAGGGCAGCTTTCCGAGCATCCGCAGGTGCGCAGCTGTGTGATTGTCTCAACCTGCAATCGCACCGAAATCTACGCCGAGTTAAACCAACCTGGTGTCGGGGTCTTGGTTGAATGGCTCACACGCTTTCATCAACTCAGTGGCGAAAGTTTGATGGCAAGCATTTATTATCACGAGGAACAATCTGCGGTGAAGCATCTGATGCGTGTTGCCTGTGGGTTAGATTCTTTGGTGTTAGGTGAGCCGCAGATATTAGGTCAAGTTAAACAAGCGTACGCGAGTGCCAGTGATGCCGATATGATTTCCGGCTCGTTGGAAAAATTGTTCCACAAAACCTTTGCGGTGGCAAAACGGGTACGAACCGAGACCGAAATTGGTGGCAACGCGGTATCTGTTGCATTTGCGGCCTGTACGTTGGCCCGCCAGATTTTTGAATCCTTAGCGGACGTCACCACATTGTTGGTTGGCGCGGGAGAAACGATTGAACTGGTTGCGAGACATTTGCATGAGCATCAATGCAGCCAAATTATCTTTGCGAACCGTACGCAATCGCGCGCTCAATGTTTAGCTGAACAGTTTGATGCCAAAGTGATTGGCTTAGACGCGTTACCCGAGCAGCTTTGCCACGCCGATATCGTGATCAGTTCAACGGCGGCGCCCATGCCTTTGATTGAAAAAGCGATGGTTGAAAAAGCCTTGAAACAGCGACGCCACCAACCCATGCTGTTAATCGATATCGCGGTACCACGAGACATAGACGAGAAAGTGGGCAACTTATCGGATGCTTATTTGTACAGTGTGGATGACTTACAATCCATCGTGGAGCACAATCGAGAACAACGAAAGTTGGCCGCGATCCAAGCAGAAGCCATTGTCACCGAAGAAAGCGCCGACTTTATGCGCTGGTTACGTTCACGCGAAGCGGTAGATAGCATCAAGCAATACCGGACACAGTCCGAACACATTAAACAGGCGGAGCTGGCGCAGAGTATTCAAGCCCTTGCCAATGGGGCTGACGCAGAAAGCGTATTACGCCAGCTTAGTAACCGCCTGACCAATAAACTGATCCACCCTCCTACACAAGCGATGCAGCAGGCTGCCCAAAATGGTGAGCCCGATAAACTGGCCGTGATGCGTACGTGCTTGGGGCTGGACAGCGACAACTAACGAAGAGATTTATGAAAGCATCAATATTAGCGAAGCTAGAATCGCTGGCGGAGCGCTACGAGGAAGTACAACACCTGCTCGGAACGCCTGAAATCATTAGTGAGCAGAACAAATTTCGTGCGCTGTCGAAAGAGTACGCGCAGCTGGAAGAAGTGATCAAATGTTTTACGGCGTTTAAGCAAGCCAAAGAAGACCTCGCGGCAGCGCAAGAAATGGCCAACGAAGATGATCCTGACATGCGCGAGATGGCGCAAGAAGAAGTCGCGCAAGCCGAGCAAAGCATTGTTGCGTTGACCGATCAGCTGCAAATCTTATTGTTGCCGAAAGACCCGAACGATGACCGTAACTGCTTTTTGGAAATCCGTGCTGGGGCCGGTGGCGACGAAGCCGGGATTTTTGCGGGTGACTTGTTCCGCATGTATAGCCGTTATGCAGAGCAACGCGGTTGGAAGCTGGAAATGATCAGTGCCAGTGGAGGAGAGCACGGCGGCTTTAAAGAAGTCATTGCACGTGTGGCTGGCGAAGGCGCCTACGGTGTGCTGAAATTTGAATCCGGCGGCCACCGTGTACAACGCGTACCTGCCACCGAGTCGCAAGGTCGCGTCCATACGTCAGCGTGTACCGTGGCGATTTTGCCTGAAGTGCCAGAAACGGAAGCCCCTGAAATTAATCCGGCCGACTTGAAAGTTGACACCTTCCGAGCCTCAGGAGCGGGGGGGCAGCACGTCAACACCACGGACTCTGCGATTCGCATTACTCACTTGCCGACCGGCACTGTGGTGGAATGCCAAGATGAGCGTTCACAACATAAAAACCGCGCCAAAGCCATGTCAGTACTGGCAGCACGTTTGATTAAAGCGGAAGAAGAAAAACGCGCTGCCGAGGAAGCCTCAACCCGTCGTAACCTGCTTGGCTCGGGCGATCGTTCCGATCGGATTCGGACTTATAACTATCCGCAAGGTCGCGTCTCCGATCATCGCATTAACTTAACCTTGTATCGTTTAGACGATGTGATGCAAGGGGATCTCGATAGCTTGGTGGATCCTGTGATTCAAGAGCATCAAGCGGATCAATTAGCGGCCTTGTCTGAGCATCCATAATGACAGTCACGATAGGCGCGTTGCTGGCCGATAGCACCACTGAGCTCACCGCATTATCCGGTGGCTCAGCGGGCATTGATGTCAAAGCCTTGCTCTGCCATGTGTTAGCGCAACCTACCAGCTATCTCTACACCTGGCCCGAGCGCAAACTCACCGCGGCACAACTGGCGCAATTTCGTCAGCTGTTTGCCCGCCGACTGCAAGGAGAGCCGATTGCATACATTCTCGGCTACCGTGACTTTTGGACCCTGAGACTGAATGTATCGCCAGCGACGTTGATCCCGCGTCCAGAAACCGAACTCTTGGTAGAGCAGGCGTTAGCGCTTCTGCCAGCGACCCCTTGTCGGGTGTTAGACTTAGGCACCGGCACGGGAGCGGTGGCATTAGCCATTGCCAGTGAGCGCCCCGATATCACCGTTGTGGGCGTTGATTTGATGCCAGAAGCAGTGATGTTGGCAAGCCGAAACGCGGATGCACATCAAATTAACAACGTCCACTTTATTCAAAGTGACTGGTTTAAGGCGTTAAGCGATATGCATCGGTTTGATCTGATTGTCAGTAATCCGCCTTACATCGATGAGACGGATCCGCATCTGCAACAAGGGGATGTTCGTTTTGAGCCCATGAGTGCGCTGGTGGCTGAAGACAGTGGGTTGGCAGATATTCGTTATATTGGTCAATCCGCCCCCGATTACTTAGCCGCCTCTGGCTGGTTGATGGTCGAACACGGCTACAACCAGGGAGAAGCGGTGCGTCGTGTATGGAAAGAAGCGGGTTGGCACAATCTCCAAACCCAACAAGATTACGCTGGGCTCGATAGAATCACCTTGGCACAGCGACGTTAATTGAGACTGACAGGAAGCAGGAATCATTATGATCTACATGGCCCTCAAGCACACCCACTTACTGACCGTGGTATTAAGCCTCTCTTTATTCGTGATCCGTTTCGTCTGGGTGATGCGTGATAGCGAGATGATGAACAAAAAATGGGTCAAGGTCACGCCGCACGTGGTCGACACCTTGTTATTGACCACCGGTGTCGCATTGATTTTTGTCACCGGTTTTATACCGTTTACAGAGTCTGGTGCGTGGTTAACCGAAAAGCTGACCTGTGTACTGGCTTACATTGCATTAGGCTTTGTTGCTTTACACTACAGCCGCGGCAAACTGTTCCGGACACTGGCGTTTTTTGGTGCATTAGGGTGGGCCTATGCCGCCGCTAACTTAGCACTGATTAAAGTTCCACACCTAATGGGATAAATATGATGCCATTAACCGATCAACAATTAGATTCGCTAACACTGGCAGAAGGGGCTATCAGCCTCAACCATGCCATTGACGCGTCGATCGACGCTCATCAAGTGAAGGCCTCTCTCGATCGTCTCGCGGATGAAGCGGAGCATCAGCTCGGCGCCGAGCCCGATATGGCGCTGCGTCTTGAGGGATTATGCCGTCTTTTTTATCACCAATGGCAGTTTAAAGGCGATATCGAGCAGTACTTTTCTTCCGATAATGTCTTTTTGGATAAAGTCTTAGCGCGTAAAACCGGGATCCCCGCTTCACTGGGGGCAGTGTTTTTATACCTCTGTGAGCGCTTATCTTTACCCGTTCAACCCATCGCTTTTCCTAGTCAATTAGTGTTGAGAATTGATCAACTGGATAACGCTCCTGTGTTTATTAACCCCTTCAATGGCGAACGTGTGAGCCAACGTACTTTACGCGGCTGGTTAAAAGGGAGCCAAGGGCCGCTGGCGGAGCTTGAAGATTCACACTTATTGCCGAGCGACAATCCAACCATTATTGGTCGTTGGCTGACGGTGGCCAAAAGTGCTTTATTACGCGAAGAAAAGTACGCCCTGGCACTGCGTTGTAGTGAGCTTGCGTTGACCTTTAGCCCAGACGATCCTTACGAAATTCGTGATCGTGGCTATATTTTTCAGCAGTTGGATTGCGATCGCGTAGCGGCGACCGACTATGAATATTTTATCGAGCAGTGCCCGGACGATCCGGCCGCTGAGCTGTTAAAAATGCAAGTGAAAGCGCTTAACGAAGAGCAACCGACGTTACATTAATGCGTATTAACGCATGATAAAGGATACCCCTATGACGCAAAAAACCGTCCATATTGGCGATACACCTGTTGCGAATGATCGCCCGTTCACCTTGTTTGCTGGCATGAATGTGCTGGAGTCACGTGATTTAGCGATGCAAATTTGTGAGCATTACGTCAAAGTGACTGACAAACTTGGCATTCCTTACGTCTTTAAAGCGTCGTTTGATAAGGCGAATCGCTCCTCGGTGCACTCTTACCGTGGCCCAGGGATGGAAGAAGGGTTAAAGATTTTTGAAGAGCTCAAGCGTACCTTTGGCGTCAAAGTGATCACCGATATTCATGAGCAATACCAAGCTGCGCCCGTGGCGGAAGTCGCCGACGTGATTCAGTTACCGGCGTTTTTGGCTCGCCAGACCGATTTGGTCGAAACCATGGCCAAAACTGATGCGGTGATTAACGTGAAAAAGCCTCAATTTATGAGCCCGGGGCAAGTGGGCAACATTGTTGATAAATTTGCTGAGTGCGGCAACGAGAAGGTGATTTTGTGTGAGCGTGGTAGCTGCCATGGTTACGATAACCTGGTCGTTGATATGCTGGGTTTTGATGTGATGAAAAAAGCCTCAAACGGTAGCCCAATTATTTTTGATGTGACCCATGCGCTCCAGTGTCGCGATCCGCAAGGCGCTGCATCCGGCGGCCGTCGTCAGCAAACCGTTGATTTAGCACGTGCAGGTCTAGGCACTAAAATTGCTGGCTTGTTTATCGAAGCGCACCCAGACCCAGATAATGCCCGTTGTGATGGCCCCTCAGCCCTGCCGCTGAATAAACTCGAGCCTTTCCTCGCGCAAATGAAAGCCCTGGATGATGTGATCAAAAGCTTTGCAGATATCGATATTCGCTAATCCGACTTATCGATACCCATAAAAAAGCTGCCCAACGTTGGCAGCTTTTTTTGTGCTCATTAGCAACAAACATGATTATGCAAAAGTAGGTGGCACTTAGTCAGAGAGTACAGTTAAAACCAGCCTTTGTGTCCATTCACATAGGTCGCGTCAAACTCTTTATCTGTTTTGATCAGATAAATGATGAATTCAACAAAAGCAATAATTCCGATGATAATGCTAGGGATGCCCAGCAAAATAAAACCAAACAGGAAGGCTAACAGCATGATAAGGCCTTCTTTGGTATAACCAAGATAGAATTTGTGTACGCCAAATGCTCCAAAGAAGAAGGCCAACAAGGCTGCTGGTATTTTCTTTGAGCTGGTCGCGGATACCGCTTCACCAAACACAGCGGTCGCTTTCCCATCTGATAGCGCAAAATCAACATTCATACCAGTCTCTGGTAGCGTGCCAGATTTCCACTCGTCCATGGTTAGATTATATTCAATCCCGTCTTCACCGGTGATCAGACCTTCGCGCTTTGTATTGTCAAAGCTCTTTATTACCCCTTTCATTTTTACTCCTGTAGCGTAGAAAAAATAGACAAAGTTTTTAGCACACTTTTAATGGTTGTCCAGTAATTTATCTATTATGTTGAACTGGTTAGACGTTTTTTTTAGGGATCACGCCGTGCTGCATGTCTTCATTTAGGCGCGTCACTAAATAGTCAATTAGAGTGCGGAGTCGTTTGGGCATCAAGGTACGATTAGCATACACCAAGCTAATGGGGACAGTGGGCATTTGCCAGTCAGTGAATAATTGCATCAAGCTGCCTGATTCAAAGTGGGGACGACACAAAAACGTGGGTAAAACTGCAATGCCTAAACCATCAAGGCAGGCCTGTAACGAGGCAGTAATGGTGTTAACCCGCAGTCGATAGGGCAGATCGATGTTAAAAACGTCTCCTTCTTCGTCATGCAACTCCCAAGACAGCAGCTTGACTGCTTGGTTATACACTTTGACTTGGCGGTGTGGTGGACGAAGATCTGAGGGAGCCGTGACAGTGCCTGTTTCAGCCAAATAAGCCGGACTGGCTGCCACAACTCGAGTCGCATTGGTCAGTAGCCGAGAAACGAGGTTTGAGTCTTTGCGTGTCCCCACTTGCGCGTAGAGATCAATGCCTTCACCAATAATGTCGACTTCACGGTTACTCATCTCAAGGTGCACGCGAATATGCGGATGCAGCTTGATGAATTCGTTGATGTACGGCCCCAATACCTGATGGCCGAGCTCTACGGGCATCACCACATTCAAATCCCCTTGGATCAATTCTTGGTGAGCGGTGATTTCAACTTCCGCCTGCTCCATGATGTCTTTCGCCAACAGGCACGATTGGTAAAAGCGCTCGCCCTCCGCGGTCAGCTTTAAGCTGCGCGTGGAGCGCGTGATCAAACGCACACCTAGATTGCGCTCAAGATCAGAGACTTTTCGACTGACCGTCGATTTTGTCATTCCCAGTGCCTCAGCCGCTTGCGTGAAACTGCCTAATTCCACCACTTTCACCAAGATAGCGAGCGCATTGAAGTCCAACATCCTTCCTCTAATTAAGTTTATTTTTGCAACAGTGTTTTTGATTATAGCGCGATTATTAATTAATACGATTGGTTTACAATTCGAAATACTTTGCTTGGTATTGATTTAACTAACATTAGTGAGACCTCATGACAGCCTCAACCGCTTCGAAACGCATTAAAGCGCCGCTATTGGCGACCTTGATATTCCTCGTGATTGGTGTGCTTGGCGCCGGGTACTGGTGGATGGAGGGGCAGTACCATGTCTCGACCGATAACGCCTACCTAAAAGGGGATATCGTCACCATCAGTCCCAAAGTCGCTGGCTATATCGTTGCCCGATATGTCGACGATAACCAGTTTGTAAAAGCCGGGACCTTACTGGCCGAAATTGACGATCGCGATTATCGCACCGCGGTCTCACAAGCTAAAGCAGCACTCGCCTCGGCAAGCGCTAGTGTCGAGCATCTGCACGCACAACAAACCTTGCAGAACAGTAAGATTCGCCAAGCCGCCAGCCAGATGGCATCCGCGCAAGCCGAGTACGATCGTGCCAAGCAGCAAGTGGCCCGTACCCAGCGTTTAATCGCGCAACATTATTCCTCTGAAGATGAACTGGATGCCCAACTTGCGCAGCAAAAAGTACGACTCGCCCAGTTGGAACAAGCTAAAGCCGCGCATCATGCCGCCAGTGACCAATTAGCTGTATTAGCCAGTGAGCTGAAACAAGCCCAAGCTGCGATTGATGATGCCACCGCTAAGCTGACACAAGCGCAGCTTAACTTGGATGACACCCGCCTTTATGCGCCTGTTGATGGGGTGATTGGTAAACGGAGTTTGCGCGTTGGCATGCTGGTTCAGCCGGGTATGCCGTTAGTCAGCTTGGTGCCTCAAGGGAAGGTGTGGGTTGAAGCGAATTTTAAAGAAACACAGATCGCGCATATCCAGCCGGGGCAATCGGTGGATATTGAAGTGGACGCGTTTCCCGGACAAGCACTACATGGCGTGATCGATAGCTTCTCGCCAGCCACGGGCGCACAGTTTGCGCTGCTGCCCCCTGAAAATGCCACGGGGAACTTTACGAAAATTGTTCAGCGGGTGCCGATTAAAGTCCGGATCCCTGATCAGCCACTTAAAGCCAAGTTATTGCCAGGGTTATCCGTGATTGCAACGGTAGATACACGAGGCTGAAGATGACCGCGACTACGTTAACGGCTGATGCCTACAGCGAGCAGGTGCCGCTCAAAAACTGGATTGCTCTCTTGGGTGGGTTGATTGGGGCCTTTATGGCCATTCTCGACATTCAAATCACCAATGCATCGCTAAAAGATATTCAAGGGGCGCTGTCGGCGACCTTGGACGAAAGCTCGTGGATCTCGACGTCCTACCTAGTGGCAGAGATGATTGCGATCCCGCTCAGTGGTTGGTTGTCGCGGGCGCTGGGCGTACGGCGCTATCTGACATGGACTACTGCGGTGTTTACGCTTTCGTCTTTTTTATGCTCACTGTCTTGGAATATGAGCGCGATGATCGTGTTTCGAGCGATGCAAGGCTTTAGCGGTGGCGCGCTGATCCCATTGGCTTTCTCGCTGGTGGTGCAACTGTTACCCGCCAACAAACAGGCGATTGGTATGGCGATGTTCGGTGTCACGGCGACGTTTGCGCCTGCCATTGGACCGACCTTTGGTGGCTGGCTGACGGAAAATCTGTCGTGGCACTATATTTTCTACATCAATATTCCACCAGCAATGCTGGTGATAGCCATGATCCGCTACGGACTTGAGGATACGCCGTTATCATTGTCATTGCTGAAAAAGGCCGATTGGGTCGGAATTGCCACTATGGCGTTAGGGCTCGGCTGCTTAGAAGTGGTTCTTGAAGAGGGCAATCGTGAAGATTGGTTTGGCTCGTCATTTATTATCACGCTCAGTGCGATTTCCGTGGTGAACATTGTCTACTTTGTGATTAACGAGCTGCAGCACCCCCGTCCACTGGTGAACTTGCGGCTACTGAAAGACAAGCAATTTGCCTTATCCTGCTTTGCCTATTTAATTTTGGGTATGGCCTTACTGGGCTCGATTTACGTGTTGCCGTTGTATCTCACCCAGATCCAACACTACAACGCGATGCAAATTGGCCAAGTACTGATGTGGATGGGGTTGCCTCAGTTGTTACTCTTTCCGCTCGTGCCTAAGTTAATGCGCGTGTTTCGCCCAACCCACATGGTGACATTTGGCTTTGTAATGTTTGGGCTAAGTTGTTACGTCAACACACACATGACCGTCGATTTTGGTGGTCAGCAGCTGGTTTTATCCATGATCCTGCGTGCCATTGGTAGTCCATTTATTATGGTGCCTTTGTCGATAGTGGCACTGAAGCATATCCAGCGTGATGACACGCCAGATGCCTCCTCACTCACCAATGTGATGCGTAATTTGGGCGGTGCGTTTAGCATTGCCATGATAGCGACCTTGCTAGATAACCAAACACGCTTGCACTTGGCGAACATCAAAGCCACCTTGTCCACAGTGAGCGAGCAAGGTTGGCAGCGTTTGCATCAACAAACAGATTGGTTTATCGCCACAGGCAGTGATGCCACCACCGCGTTGCATCAAGCACAAGCCAGCGTGCTGAATGTGATGCAACGTGACGCCGCCATCATGGCGTACAACGATGCCTTTATGGTGATGACCGGCTTCTTAGCATTGGCAGCCGTGGTGATCCTCTCGCTCGAAGACTAACCCCCGCTCGATAGTCACAACGCAAAATGGGAGCGGTGTACCGCCGCTTCCTTCGCTATCCTTCCTGATAAGTCCAAGTAGCTCGACCGACAAACAGCGTTGTCCGATGTATTCGGCTATTGTCGCTGTCTTTTCGTCTGCCACAGTGTCACTTGTTTGGGTTCGCCTTGCTGGCAAGATCAGCTTTGGTTGCGAAACACTGTCTAGCAGTGAGTACGAGCCGTTGAGGTTTTTAGATGTTTAGACGTCTATTTGTTGACTGGACGGCTAGAGGGCTGTAATCTTGTTGACAGTTTTATAAGAGGTATAACAAAACTGCCATGACAACATCAGCAAACACCACACCGAAGCCTTCTGCGCTTGCACTGCTTCCCCTGATTTTATTTTTAATCCTTTTTATTGGATCGGGCGTGTATTTTACCTTAGAAGGTGTCGACTACGCCTTTTATCAATTGCCTGCACACGTCGCGATTTTACCCGCGGTAATCTTGGCCATTGGCCTAAGCCGCGAGCGCCTGAATACGGCCATTGAGCAGCTCATTCGTGGCATGGGACATGGTGATATTATTGCCATGTGTTTAATCTATTTGCTGGCTGGTGCGTTTTCTTCGGTGGCGGATGCAACCGGGGGCGTGGAAGCCACGGTCAATCTTGGGTTAGCGCTGATCCCCGAAAGCCTTATTCTGCCGGGCTTATTTGTGATTGCGGCGTTTATTTCCACCGCAATGGGCACCTCGATGGGCACCATTGCCGCGCTTGCGCCTTTTGCATTGAACATGGCCACTGCAACTGGTCAATCGCCCGCTGTCATGGCAGGTGTATTGCTGAGCGGCGCGATGTTTGGCGATAACTTATCGTTTATCTCTGATACCACAATCGCGGCCACGCGCTCACAAGGCTGTAGCATGCGTGACAAGTTTAAAGAAAACGTTGGCATTGCCATTCCTGCTGCCATCGCTGCGATCATTCTGTTTGTATTTAATAATCAAAGTGCGCCAGTTGAAGCGCCTGAGAGCATTAACTACTTGGCGGTTATCCCTTACCTTTCGATCATCGTATTGGCACTGGCGGGACTAAATGTGTTTGTTGTCCTGACTTCAGGTATTTTGCTGGCGATGGGCGTGGGTCTGATGAGCACGCCTGACTTTACCTTGATGACGTTTAGCCAAGAGGTCAAAGACGGCTTTGCCAGCATGCAAGAAATCTTCGTACTCTCGTTAATGATTGGTGGTATTGCTGAATTGATGCGTTGCCAAGGTGGATTAAGCTTTTTGACCAACACAGTCAATAAAGTGATTGTCCGCTTTCAGAAAAACCAAGGTCAGCATCACTCTCGTGCGAGCGAGTTTGGCATCGCCTTGTTAGTGTCTTTCGCTAACTTATGTACGGCCAATAATACCGTGGCCATTGTTGTATCGGGCCAAGTGGCTAAAAATATAGCAACTGAGCATTCCGTACCGGCTAAGCGAAGTGCAAGCTTGTTGGATATCTTTTCATGTGTCGTGCAGGGCATGATTCCTTATGGCGCACAAATTCTGTTACTCGGTGCAAGCTTTGGGCTATCTCCTTTAGTGATTGTCAGCCATTCTTACTACTGTTTCTTTTTAGCCGCGTCTGCCTTAATTGCTGTCAGTAGTCGTCATTGGTGGCAAGCGCGCCGCGCGTAACCGTCACTTGAAAAAAACCACGGTGCTGGCTTTGTCTGTCTCATTAGCTAAGCAAAGGCTGCACCGTTTTTTAATGGTTTAGAGTCTTGGCTCTAGAAATTTTGCCCCGATCACCAAAGTCAGTAATTTTGGATATCGTATAGTGATCATCGCAACAAAAATATGAAATGGCTCAGCGCTATAGCAACAATTCTTTTAGACTAGATAGCGTTTTCTAACCACCGACAATGATGTCGATGGTGGTTTATCCCTCGCTAAAAAGGTCTATGATCATGAAGGAACGTCTTTGTTTAAAGGCAGCGGTTAGTGCTGCGTTAATTGCATCATTGGCAGGGTGTGCCAACTCAGGCTCTGAGACACCAGAGCAAGGTTGGGCGCCAGATACCACTTATAAACTCACCATTCTTCATACCAACGACAATCACGGTCGTTTCTGGCACAACCGCTATGGCGAATACGGCATGGCCGCGCGCAAAACGCTGATCGATGAGCTGCGTACAGAAGCACAAGCAGAAGGCAGTGAAGTGCTACTGCTCTCAGGCGGTGACATCAATACCGGTGTCCCAGAGTCTGATCTACTCCACGCGGAACCGGATTTTAAAGGGATGACGCGCATCGGTTACGACGCCATGGCAATTGGTAACCACGAGTTTGATAACCCATTGAGCGTGCTCGAGCAGCAAATGCAGTGGACCGATTTTCCAATGCTGTCTGCCAACATTTACGATAAAGAAACGGGCGAGCGCAAATTCCAGGCCTACGAGATGTTTGAGCGCAATGGCCTAAAAATTGCGGTTGTCGGTCTGACCACAGAAGATACCGCGAAAATTGGTAACCCTGAGTACATTGGCTCGCTCGACTTCCGTGATCCGAAAGCAGAAGCGAAAAAAGTGATCGCCAAGCTCAAAGAAACCGAAAAGCCGGATATCATTATTGCGGCAACCCATATGGGCCACTATGCAGATGGCAAAAGCGGTGTAAACGCCCCGGGTGATGTGGCGTTGGCGCGCTATATGGATGATGGCGACCTTGACCTTATCATCGGCGGCCATTCACAAGAGCCGGTTTGTATGGAAGGACCGAACACGTATAACGAGAGTTTCGAGCCCGGTGATGCGTGTACCCCAGACCAGCAAAACGGCGCGTGGATCATGCAAGCCCATGAATGGGGTAAATATGTCGGTAAAGCCGAGTTTGAATTCCAGAATGGCGATTTAAATCTTGTCAGCTACGATCTTATTCCTGTGAACCTGAAAAAGAAAATCAAGGTTGATGGTGAGAGCCAGCGCGTCTTTATTCAAGATGAAATCGCAAAAGACCAAGCTTTGTATGACTTCTTGAAGCCATACCAAGACAAAGGCCAAGAGAAGCTCAACGTTAAGATTGCTGAGAGTAACGGCAAGCTAGAAGGCGATCGTGATGTGGTGCGCTTCCAGCAAACCAACCTAGGCCGCTTAATTGCTAAGTCGCATATGGAACGCGCTAACGCTGACTTTGCGGTGATGAATTCAGGCGGTGTGCGTGACTCTATTATCGCCGGTGATATCACTTACAAAGACGTGCTTAAAGTGCAGCCATTTGGCAACATGGTCACTTACACCGACATGAGCGGTAAAGAAGTGATGGATTACCTCAATGTGGTTGGCACCAAACCCGCAGACTCTGGCGCGTATGTCCAATTTGCCGGCGTTTCAATGGTGGTTGAAAACGGCAGCGTTCACGATGTGAAAATTGGCGGCGAACCGATTGATATGGAAAAAACCTATCGCTTTACCGTGCCAAGCTTTAATGCGGCCGGCGGTGACGGTTATCCAAAACTGACTAACCACCCAGGTAACGTCAACACAGGTTTTGTCGATGCGGAGGTGCTCAAAGACTACCTTGAAGCAAACAGCCCTATCGACGTCAACGATTATGCGCCACAAGGTGAGATTGTTTACAAATAAAACCGGATAAAATGGCGATAAAGATAAAGCGGCACCGATGCAGTGCCGCTTTTTTTATGTAATGATAATGCGGTGTTGGAGTAGTAGAGAAACATTATGACGCCAGCAATAAAATTGGCAGAAAAACAGGGAATTGCCTTCTCGGTTCATCAATATGCGCATGATCCAAATAATCCAAATTTTGGCGATGAAGCGGTTCAAGCGTTGGGGCAGGATCCGGCCCGAGTCTTTAAAACCTTATTGTTTTGTATCAATGGTGACAGTAAACAGCTGGCCGTTGCTATTGTGCCGGTAAAAGGAAGCTTAAACCTTAAAGCGGCCGCAAAAGCGGCGGGCGGGAAAAAAGCAACCATGGCCGACCCTCAGGTGGCACAACGCGCAACCGGATACCTTGTCGGTGGCATTAGTCCGCTCGGACAGAAAAAGCGTCTACCGACGTTTTTAGATGCCTCAGCAAAACAGTTTTCAACCCTGTGCGTTAGCGCGGGCCGTCGCGGTTTAGAAATTGAACTGTCCCCGGACGATCTGATGACATTAACCGCGGGGCAGTATGCTGCGATTGGCGAGTAAAAAAGAGGATAAACAAGCATGACATTGACCATTTGGGCATCGTTAGCCTTAGTTTGTATGCTGGGAGCGATGTCACCAGGGCCCAGCTTGGTGGTGATGGCAAAACATAGCCTCGCTAACAGCCGCCTACATGGCATTGTCGCCTCATGGGCCCATGCGTTTGGTGTTGGCCTGTATGCGTTAATTACCATGTTAGGGTTAGCGGTTATCTTTAAACAATCGCCTATCTTGTTCACGATTATCGCCTACGCAGGGGCGGCGTATCTCGGTTGGTTAGGGATCAAATCACTCCTGAGCAAAGGCGGCGTCGCGGCAAAGCTAGAGGCGGGCAAAACCGCAAGCCTTAGCGAAGCGGCGCGTGATGGCGCGATGATTTCCATGCTAAACCCTAAACTGGCGCTCTTTTTTATTGCCTTATTCAGTCAATTCGTCGCAGTAGGGTCTGACTTATTCAGTCGCAGTGTGATTGTGCTAACCCCATTATTGATTGACGGGCTTTGGTATACATTGGTGGCATTTTTGCTCTCAAGCCCCACCATTGTTGACAAAATCCGTCATCGTGGCGCTTGGATTGACAAGCTGTCAGGGGTGGTTTTAATCGCGCTAGCAATACGCGTGGTATTTACGCTGCAGTAAAGCAATAAAGCAACAAAGCAATAAAGCAAAAAGACTGGCAACTCGCCAGTCTTTTTGTTGTTCAGGCACGGTGACTGAGATGTCGTTCGCGGGTTTCTAACTTTTTCTCTTGGCTCTTTTTGAGCATCACATACAGCGCACCCGATCCGCCTTGATGCCGCAGAGCAGAATGAAAGCAGAGCACGTCAGAAATTTGTTGCAGCCACTGGCAGACATAGCTTTTCATCATTGCCGGTGGGTTGCTCCTTTCGCCTTTACCGTGAACGATAATCACGGTACGCACGTCCATTCGTTGGCACTGCTTTAGGAAGCGTAGAATTTCATCACGGGCTTTTTCCAACGACATCTTGTGCAGATCAAGTCGAGCATTAATGTCATATTTACCCAAGCGTAGCTTGCGAAAGACCCCGTCTTGCACGCCATCCCGCTTATAAGCCATGACATCGTCGGGTTTAACCATGGTGGCATAATCCAGTGATAGATACTCAGGATCACTGTGAGCTAACCTCTGTGCTGCGTACTGACGGGCAAGTTGCGCTTCAGTCGGCGAGTGCGGTCCGGCTTGGTCCTCAACCGTGTCCTGTTCGATTGGCGCCACGTCAGACATCATTTCTCGGAATAGCTCAAATTCGTTTTTATCACTCATCACTACAGGGCCATCTACGTCGTGGAGTCATTTGGGACAGTATAAACGAAAATAAAAAAAGAAACCTAGCGCCACACTCTGTGACCAACCGTGTAACACTAGGTTAAGCAAGTTTGCTTAAAGATAGGTAGGCAATAAAACAGGTTATTGAGGTTTAGATGTCATCACTTTGTAGACAAAATAGCCGCCAAAGAAACTGATCAGGGCAAATGTACAGATGATGACAATCATGGATGACAAGCCCACGGCGTTGCCGAAAAGTAGATCAAGCCAAAAGTCCATAGTCTGTACCCTCGTGTCCGTTAATGTAGGGTCAGAATGCCAATAGGAACTGTGTTGAATACTGATCAAGATCAATAGAAATGTCGAACAATTTATCAACACTTGTTAACCACGATGCGATCACAATTTGCTCGCAACTGATGCGACTTTCACCGTTTAACTGAGAGGGGAGAAAAAATACGTGATTAGGGCTTGAGGTTTCGTGATGCTTGAGTATGATAGTCGACCTCAGCACGGGGATGCATTTGATCGCATAGCTCTGTGCTTGACAAGACGAACATCAGTTCGTAAAACTTGTCATATGTCGGTGAATAGCGCAGTTTGGTAGCGCATCTGGTTTGGGACCAGAGGGTCGGGGGCCGGAAGCCGGTCCAATCGAATCCTTCTTCACCGACCACTATTTTTAAGCTCGGTACTCTAGGATTACTTGGCTGATGTAAAGAACATTGTCGGTGAATAGCGCAGTTTGGTAGCGCATCTGGTTTGGGACCAGAGGGTCGGGGGTTCGAATCCCTCTTCACCGACCATTATTTTAAAACTGAGTGATCGAAGGTTACTTGGTTGACGTAAAAAGCATTAACGGTGAATAGCGCAGTTTGGTAGCGCATCTGGTTTGGGACCAGAGGGTCGGGGGTTCGAATCCCTCTTCACCGACCACTATCCAGGTAGTGGAGAGCGTATTTGGTCGGGGGCCGGGAGCCGGTCCCGCGGGGGCCGCCCCATCAAATCCCTCTTCACCGACCAACGCAAAACCCCAGCCTTTTGGCTGGGGTTTTTTCGTTTTCTCGGTCCAGCACTTAAGGCTTAGGGTAGTGCTGGAATGCTTGGGTATTGCCTGCCTTATCAAACGCCATGACCGTATAAGGCTGTTGACGATCGCCGTATTCCATACCTGGTGAGCCAATCGGCATGCCTGCAACGGCCAGTCCTTCTAACCCCGTATTGGTGGCCAGGAGCTTTTTCACCTCTTGGGCAGGAACGTGTCCCTCAATCACATAGCCATTAATACGTGCGGTATGACATGACTGCATATCAGCTGGGACGCCCATGTCTTGCTTGACTGACGCCATGTTGTCATGCGGTTTTACCTCTAGCTCAAAGCCGGCTTGCTCCATATGCTCAACCCAATCGTCGCAGCAGCCACAGCTGGGGGATTTATACACCACACCGCTCGCGGCCATCGCCGAGGCACTCATTAGGCCCACTGTTGCTACAAGTAGTTGTAAACGCTTCATTATCGCTCCTTGTTACTTATCGTCTGATTTTATTTTGAAAAAACGTAATCGGTTTGCATTGGTCACCACCGTGATCGAAGAGAGCGCCATTGCGCCACCCGCGATCACCGGACTGAGCAACATGCCGGTAAAGGGGTAAAGGATGCCGGCAGCGATCGGAATCCCCAAGGTGTTGTAGATAAAGGCACCAAAGAGATTTTGTTTCATGTTGCGTACCGCGGCTTGAGATAGCCCAATGGCGTCTGCCAAGGCGCCAAGGTGTTGGTGCATCAGCGTAATTTGCGCGCTTTCTATCGCAATATCGCTGCCGCTGCCCATCGCCACACCGACATCGGCTTGCGCAAGTGCCGGCGCATCGTTGATACCATCACCGACCATGGCAACGCATTTACCTTGCTGTTGGAGAGACTGGATTTGTTCCGATTTTCCATCAGGCAGCACACCGGCAATAACGTGATCAATGCCCAGCTGACGGCCAATCGCATTGGCGGTATCTGGGTGGTCGCCAGAGAGCATGATCACCTCAAGCCCCTGTTGTTGCAGGCGAGCGATCGCGTCTATGGCATCATCACGAATCGGATCACTGACACCAATCAGCGCTTGTACGCTGTCCGCATTGGCAAGGTAAATCGCGGTTTCGCCACGCTGAGTCATGGCGTCGATATCGGTTTGGTGGGCGTCAGTATCTATCTCTTGTGCCTGCATCCACGCTTGGTTGCCGATGTAGTAACGTTCACCGTCGATCTTGGCCTGGATCCCTTTGCCAGATTCACTGTTAAAGTCATTTGATGTCGGCAACGCAAGTGTCTGCTGCTTGGCATAGCCAACAATCGCTTGGGCCAATGGGTGCTCGGAGTGTTGCTCCAGTGAGGCAGCAATTGCCATGAGGCGCTCTTGGTCGCCGTGAATAGCATTCACATGCGTGACTTCGGGCTGGCCGCGGGTCAGTGTGCCCGTTTTATCAAACACCAAGGTGTGCAGTTTTGCCGCGGTTTGCAGCGCATCAGCATCACGGATTAAGACCCCGACTTCGGCGGCGCGACCCACCGCAGCGGTAACGGATAGAGGGGTCGCCAAGCCAAGCGCGCAGGGGCAGGCGAWGATCAACACCGTGGTCGCGGTGACCAGCATGTAGCTGACCGACGGCTCTGGACCGACAAAATACCAGATAGCCGCGGTAACAATGGCAATGGCGACCACGATAGGCACAAATACCGCTGAAATACGGTCGGCAAGCTTCGCCAGTTCAGGCTTACTACTTTGCGCTTCGCGCACTAAATCAATAATACGTGCCAACATGGTATCGCTGCCCACACCAGTGGCTTTAAAGGTTAAGCCACCTTTTTGGTTCACGGTCCCGGCATGAAGCGTGTCCCTCGCTGTTTTATGAACAGGCACAGGCTCACCGGTCAGCATGGATTCGTCGATATAGCTGCTGCCATCAACCACTTCACCATCAACCGGTACCTTAGCGCCAGGTTTAACCCGCAGTGTCATTCCCTGTTTCACTTCATCAAGCGGACGCTCTGTTTCTTGTCCGTTTTCAATGACTAAGGCTGTAGGTGGCTGTAAATCAAGTAATTGGTCGAGTGCTTTAGACGTATTGGCACGGGCACGTGCTTCAATCGCATGGCCTAAGCTAATCAAACCAATGATCATGGCTGAGGCTTCAAAATACACATGACGGGCTTGCTCTGGGAATAATGCAGGCGCGATGACCACCGCGGTGGAATACAGCCACGCGGCACCGGTACCGAGCGCCACCAACGTATCCATGGTGGCACGTTTGTGCATCAGCGCTTGCCAGGCATTGGCAAAGAAGTGACGGCCACCGGTTGCAAGAAGCAAGAGGGTTACCACCGCAATGGCGCCCCACGCCCACTGATCTTGGCTCGATTGAATGGTCATACTGCCACCGAATACGCCCCAAGCCATCAGTGGCGCCCCCAAGCCTAAGCCCGCGAACGTACTGCGTTTAAAGTTTTTTAGCTCGTTGGCTTGCTGGGTTTGCTGGCGCTCACGCCGATCATTATCGTCTTCGACTTTTTCCGCGCCATAGCCAGCGTTTGCTACTGCCGCAACAATGGCGTCTGACGATGCACTGCCTTTAACAATCGCGCTACGCTCGGCTAGGTTAACGCTCACGTTCGCCACGCCATCCACACCGCTAATCGCGTTTTCTACGCTTTGCACGCAGCTTGCGCAGGTCATACCGGATAATACGTATTGCTGACGGCTGGCCTTGCTTGAATCTGCAGGATTATCGACCGAGGATGACTTGGCTTCCGATGCTTCCGATGCTTCTGAGGTTTCTGGATTCGCGTTACGTGCGTCTGTCTGCGCTGGTGATTCGTTGTCAGTGCTCACGTTTGCGTCATTATCAGATGCGCGTGCCGCTTGATAACCCAGCTGGTGGATAATCTCAATCAGTGCATCAGCACTCAAGCTCGTGTGCACCTCGGCATGGGTTTTACTGACGGCGTGTGTAAACACGGTGGGCTGCTCGTCCAATGCTGCTTCTACTTTAGCGACACAGCGGCCACAGTTTAAGCCACTTAACGTGAAATGATGGCGGTAGCCGACATGATAGCCAAGCGATTCAATTGCTGAGACTGCTTGGCGAAGAGAATATTGTTCGCTTTCGCCCCAGGTCTCAAGCGAGAGTGATTGGGTGTCAACGTCCTCAATGCGAACGCCGTCGATATCCTCGAGCGCTTTCGTCACTTTTTTCACACAGCCTTGGCAGCTTAGGCCACTTAACGGCAGTGTGTAATAGGTGATCTTGGTGTCGGTCGTCGTCATTGCCTCTCCTTGATAGCCTCTCATCGTGAGATGTTGGCGGTTGTCGCAATTTCAGTTAAGCTAAACTGTAAACCTTATAGTTACTGGAAGGTCAAGCGACGAATATGAAAATTCAACAAGTGGCCGAAAAAACCGGCTTAACCAGCAAAACCATCCGCTTTTATGAACAAAAAGGACTGATCACCCCGCCGCATCGTGCCGATAATGGTTACCGGGATTACGGCGAACAGCATGTCAGTGAGCTACAAATGATTCGCCGTGCACGGCTGGTGGGTTTTACATTAGATGAGAGTAGCGATTTATTGGCGTTATCGCGCGATCCGTCTTTGCGTAGTGCCGATGTCAAAGCGCGAGCAGAGAGTAAACTGGTTGAAATTGATGAAAAAATCGCAGAGTTGGCGGCGATGAAAACCACACTGCATGCCTTGACTCAGGCTTGTCCGGGCGATGGTGACGCGCAGTGTCCGATTATCGAAGCACTGCGCGGTGACAGTGAGTTAGGCGATTTAAAAGCCGATGCCACAAGTTGTTGCGCATCGGGGACCCAATCGCCAGCGGTCAATTAAACGATCAGTAAAGCAGTGAATAGAGCTGGCGGCGATAGCGTGAGGCGATCTCGTTGCCTTGGCCGAGTGCTGCCAAAATATCCATAAAGGTTTTCTTGGCTTCACCATCGGCGTAATTAAGATCGCGACGCAAAATACCCATCAAGAGTTCAAGCGCATCTTCACTGCGGTTAATGTGATTAAACTGCAAAGCCAGCTCGTACGCGACACCTGCATCCCCTGGATTTTCTTCAAGCGTCGCTTGCAGGCGTCGAATTTCGGGGCCATCTGCGGCTTGATGGTGCAATTCAATTTTTGCGATCAATGACTTATAAGTCGCGTCTTGATCTTGCAGCAAAATGGTCTCAAGAATGGCTTGTGCGGCATCAAACTGGTGGGTTTCTACCAAGCATTCTGCAAGGGCAAGCTTGTATTCCGCTTTATCGCCAAGACTGGACTCCAGCGGCTTAATGATCACAAGCGCATCGGTATAATTGCCCTCTGCCATTAACTGGCGCGCCTGATCAAAGGCTTGACTCTCTTGACTAGGTAAGTGCTTATCAAGCATTTCGCGCACTGTGTCGTAGTTTTGTGGGCCAGCTAAACCGTCCACTGGCTGACCATCTTTGAACAATGCCAGCGTTGGAAGCGCACGGACACCGAATTGGGCGGCAATCATTTGTTGCGCTTCACAATCAATGGTTGCAAGGGTAAAGGTGCCATGACTGTCGTGAGCAATTTGTTCGACGGTGGGTTTTAGCTCCACGCTTTCGGGCATCATATTAGCCCAAAAGTAAATCAGCACAGGCGTGCGTGACGATGATTCGAGAATTTGCTGAAAATTATGCTCGGTTAATTCGACGATATAGTTTGCGTTCATCATGGATCCTGACGATATGGATTTTCACTAAGGGTGGGGGCAAACGTGCAGAAATTCAAGCAACTGGCCCTGTAATTGCGTGTTTAAGCTCGATGGAATGTGCAAAACAGACAGGGGGCGAGGAACGAAAAAGCCACCTTTTGGTGGCCTATTTCGTCGGTCTGCAAAAAAGCGACGTTTTAACAATAACACGTGCGGGTTAGAACAAGAGCACCACGCACAATGCGACGCTCAAGCAGAGCCAGTTTAACTGATGTAAGGTCATCCGCCGGCTCCTGTTGTTGTGTTTGTCTTTATAATGCTACCTGTTAACAAGAAGGCCCCGTTGCCCAAAGCCTTTGTCGTCATTACAAATTAGATTAGCCCACCTCTATGACAAAAGTATGACAAATGAGGCAGTCAGCACATTTTTTACCGCGACGGCTTATTGTTGCATTAACTGCCTTTGAGCAAGACCCGATCCAGCCAACCTCTAGGGAGCAGTCGCTTGAGAATCGCCATCCATACGGTGGGTTGAGTGACGCGATAACGCACCTTGGGGCGAGGCGAGAACAAGGCATGCGTCAGTGGCGCAACCAGCGCGTCGGCGGGTAGGGTATATTTGTTGCCGCCTTCGTCTGCAGCAAGACGGTCGATTTGGCTTTGATAGGCTTGCTGGTGGCGACTTTTATTCGGGTCGACCCAGTGTTTAAAGGCGCTGAGCGCATTGGCACGAAACGCCGTTTCAATCGGGCCAGGCTCAATCAAGCTCACCTTAATCGGCGTATCGCTCAGCTCTAAACGCAGGGTATCGGTCCAGCCTTCAAGCGCAAATTTACTCGCATTGTAGGCTCCACGGTATTTGAGCGCGACAATGCCAAGCACCGAGCTGTTTTGCACAATCCGTCCCCCGCTATGACTGAGCAGCATCGGTAATAAGGCTTGGGTTAAATGGTGCCAGCCAAACACATTGGTCTCAAACTGAGCGCGCAGCGCGTCGGTGGGCAAATCTTCCAGCGCACCAGGTTGGCCGTAAGCGCCATTATTAAAGAGGCCAAACAAGATCCCACCGGTCATTTCATCAATCGTGGCCACCGCGCGATCAATGCTGTTGCTGTCCGAAACATCTAACTGAATGCAGGTTAATCCTTGTTGCTGCAACCGTGTGACATCCTCCGCTTTTCGGCAGCTTGCGATCACCGTGTGGCCCTGAGCATGCAAGGCGTTGGCACAGGCAAAACCGATACCTGTTGAACAACCGGTGATAAGGATCGCGTTTTTTAAAGGGGGGGGTGGCTGTCATCGTTATCCCTATTGGTTGATTGTTGTTGATTAACTGTCAGGCTGTGACAGATACGGTACCAGTTGCTCTGCCATAAACTCGGCAATCCACGTTTGGGCGGCCGGCATCGGATGAATGCCATCATCACGCATCCATTCAGGCTTTTGGATCACAGACTCCATAAAAAAGGGCAGTAAGGGGGTTTGTGTTTGCTCTGCCAGTGTAGGATAAATATCAGCAAACCCTTGCGCATAGCGCTGGCCGTAATTGGGCGGGATCTGGATTTGTACTAACAACGGCTTGGCATCGCCCGTATGTGCCTGAGTGATCAATTGCTTAAGGTTGTCTCGTATACGGTTGAACGGCCAACCCCGCAGGCCATCATTGCCGCCGAGCTCGATCAGCACCCACTCAGGTTGGTGGCGCTCAAGCAGTTGCGGCAAACGTTGTAGGCCATTGCCTGTGGTGTCACCCGATATACTGGCATTGATCACCTTAACATCTAGGTCGCGATCTTGCAGCGCGCGCGGTAGCTTGGCAGGCCAGGCTTGTTCAGCTGCCATTTGGTAGCCAGCGCTTAGGCTATCACCGAGGACGAGGAGCGTTTGTGCACTGGCACTGCTCACCCACAAAAAACACAACAAAGTAAGGATGCGTAACATGGCCTCTCCTGTTATTCGAGCCGAAAAAATTGCAAAACATGTCGTGACACGCGAACAGCCGCTTACCATTTTGCAGGATGTCTCGCTACAAATCGAGGCGGGTGAGTCGATTGCACTAATGGGCGTGTCGGGCGCGGGAAAATCGACCCTTATGACTTTGCTTGCCGGGTTAGATACGCCAAGTGAAGGCGAAGTCGATCTGCTCGGGCACAAGCTTTCCACCTTGGACGAAGATGCCCGTGCCGCCCTGCGCGCGGAATCGGTAGGGTTTGTGTTCCAAAGCTTTCTTTTAGTGCCATCACTGAATGCATTAGAAAACGTGATGCTACCACTGACCATTCGTGGCGAAAACGAAGACGAAACCCGCGCCAAGCAACTGCTGGCCTCGGTAGGATTGCAAGGACGGGAAACACACTTACCTTCACAGCTCTCTGGCGGCGAACAACAGCGTGTCGCCCTCGCGCGCGCCTTTATTATCCGCCCGCACGTGTTATTTGCCGATGAGCCAACCGGTAACCTCGACCAAAAAACCGCCGCAACCATTATTGATTTACTGTTTGAGCTGAATGAAAAGCATGGCACCACCTTGGTGTTGGTCACTCACGATCCGGCGCTGGCCAAACGCTGTCAGCGTACCTTGATGATGGACAGCGGCAAACTACAGGAGCACGTCAATGGCGAGTAATAATGGACTGCTTAACCGCTGGGCGTGGCGAGAGCTTTTGCATGGACAGATATGGCCGGTGGCGGTGGCGCTGGCGCTGATTATCACCTGTGTGTTCGCGCTTTCCGCATTGGCCGATCGAATTGAAAACGTCCTCACCCAACAAGGGCGCAACCTGATTGCTGCTGATACCGTGTTAAGCACGCGCCAGCCTGTGAACACCGAGCAAATTGAGACCTTTAAACAAGCGGGCACCACGGTATCAGCACAAACCCGCTTTGGCACCATGGCATTCAGCGAACAAAACATGCAGCTGGTGAGCGTGAAAGCGGTGGATAGCCTCTATCCGTTGCGTGGCGACTTGGTGTTGGAGCAAAACGGCCAAGCCCTAACGGGAGATCGACGCATTCAGCCCGGTGAGCTATGGCTGTCTGAGCGGGTGTTTAGTTTGCTCGATGTTAAGCCGGGCGATAAGGTCTCGATTGGTAATCTTGATCTGAGCGTCAGTGGCACCTTGGCCGCCGAGCCAGAGCTGTCGTTTAATCCTTTTAGCCAAATGCCTGCGGTGATGATGCACCGTGATGATGTGCCTGCCGCCGGCGTGGTACGCGAAGGGAGCCGGGTACGTTATCGCTACTTCTTAACCGGTGATGAGCCAAGTTTAAGTGCCGCAAGGGACAGCTATACGCTGCAAGACGGCGAGCGCTGGGTGGATGAAAACACCTCTGATCGTACTGGCGATATGCTGGATCGCAGCCGCCAGTATTTATCTCTTACCGTCGTTTTAGTGATTGTGATGGCCGCGGCCACCTTAACGCTCACGTGTCAGCACTATGCCAAAAGTCGCGCCGATTTGGTGGCGATGCTAAAAAGTCTGGGCGCCAGTCAGCAGTGGGTGCGGCGCTGGTTAGCGCGTCAGCTGACCTTATTGTTTGTGTTAGCGACCGTGGTGGGCTTAGGCGCCGGCTACCTATTGGAAGTGCTCCTGCGTTTACCACTAACCGACGTATTGCCCTCACCGCTGCCCAGTTACGGCTGGGTGCCATGGGTGCTCGCGCCAGGGGTTGCTTTGTTGGTGGCGTTACCTGCACTGGGTGTGCCATTGCTGAAATTACTGGATGCGCCCGCGTTGGCAGCCGTGCAATCGCAGGCTGGCAGCGGGCGGCATCGTCGTGGTACCGCCGCTATCCTGATAGCGATTCCGGTTGGCGCGCTTGCGCTGTGGGCGTTTGATAACACCTTATTATGGAGTGTGTTAGCGGCGATGGCAGCGATGATCGTGCTGCTCGCATTGGCTGGCTTAGGCCTGCTCAAGCTGGTGAAATCGCGCGTACGCGCGCCGTCGGTGAAATTGGCCCTCAGCCGGATCACCCGCAACAAGCTCGCTAGCAGTGTTCAGCTTGGCGCGCTAGCCATTTCCTTTATGCTGTTGGCGATCATCTGGCTGCTGCGTACCGATTTGCTCGCCGATTGGGGACGGATGCTACCACCCGATGCGCCCAATGTGTTTGCCATGAACATTGCACCAAGTGCGCAACAAGACTATGTGGGAGAGCTCGACCAAGCCAGCTTGATGCGATCCGATGCGTATCCGATCGTGCGCGGGCGGTTAGTGGGCAAAAATGGCGAGCGCTACCAGGTTTCCACCGATGAAGCCGAGCGCGATGAAGCCGATGAAGCGCTGCGCCGAGAGCTTAACTTTACCTGGCGTGAAACCTTGCCTTCGCATAATGAGGTGCTTGCGGGCGACTGGCCAACCGAAAATGGCGTATCGGTGGAAGCGGATATTGCCGCGCGTTTAGGGATTGAGATTGGCGACAGCCTCACCTTTAGCGTCACCGGCCAAGACTTTACCGCCACGGTCAACTCGATTCGTGAAGTCGAATGGCGCAACATGCGGCCTAACTTCTATTTTATTTTCGATCGTGACACTCTCGCCGACAAACCGGCCAACTGGTTGGTGAGCTTCCGACTTGATGAATCACAAACGTCATTGCTCAATCGGTTGGCGCGGGAATACCCAACCGTCACGCTGCTCGATTTACGCACCATGAGCAGTCGTATTCAATCGATTTTGCGTCAAATTGGCTTGTCGCTCTCTGTGTTGGCAGGGCTGGCGGTGATCAGCGGCTTGCTACTGCTGCTGACCTTGCTGCGTATCAGCCTGAGCGAACGCCAGCAGGAAATTAACCTCTACCGCACCTTGGGGGCCAGCCGCACCCGTATTCAACGCACTCTGTGGAGTGAGTATGGGGTGATGGCCTTGGTGTCGGGGTTAATGGCGGTGCTTGGCGCTGAAGCGGCGATGGCAGGGCTGCTCAAATGGGGCTTTGAAATGGAAGTACGTTTGCATCCCGAGCTTTGGGCGGTGCTACCGGTGTTAGCAGTGGGGTCGGTGTTTGTCACCGTCGCCTCAATGCTGGGTAAACTGATTGACCCGCAACGGCGTTAACACGGTGCGGGTGTAAAGCATCCTCGTTTTACACATAACAAAGCGGGTATCAAGAAAATTGATACCCGCTTTTTTGTATCAAACGTCCAGTAAAATCTGGCCAGTAACACGCTTGTGCGAAAGGTAAAAAGCGCTATTTAAATAAAGACTGCATCGCTTCTTCCACCTTGGGGTGCTGGAACTCAAAGCCTGAGTCCTCTAACGCATGCGGCAAGGCGCGCTGGCTATCGAGCAACAAGTGCGAGGCTTCGCCCATCATGGTTTTGATCGCGAGTGTGGGAACAAAGAACACATGCGGGCGTTTTAAGGCACTGGCGAGCGCCTGGCTAAACCGTTTATTGGTCGCTGGCTCCGGGGCGGTGCAGTTAAACGGCCCTTTGAGCTCAGGGGTGTTGAGCAGGTGGATAATGGCACCGACCATGTCATCAATATGAATCCACGGCATATATTGCTGCCCTTTGCCGATCGGGCCTCCGAGCCCAAGCTTGTAAGGCAGCATCATCCGTTTCAACGCGCCCCCCTCGGCACTTAACACTACGCCGGTGCGCAGCAAACACACTCGGGTGTTGGTTGAGGCGCCTTTCAGTGCAATTTTCTCCCACTGATGACACACGTGCTGGGCAAAGTCATCGGCATGAACCATCAAGGTTTCATCAAAGGCGCGATCTTGCTGATCGCCGTAATAGCCCACCGCCGAGCCACTAATAAAGGTGTGAGGTGGGGTGCTGCTGGCATGGATTTTTTCAACCAGCTTTTCGGTCAGCCCCCAGCGGCTGGTACAAATAATCCCTTTTTGTTGCTCACTCCAACGTTTATCAGCGATAGGTTCACCGGCCAAATTAATCACGGCATCAAAATCATTCAGATGCGACAAATCATCGAGCCGCTCCAGCGGTGTAACACTATTGGCAAAACATTGCGTCACTTTTTGCACCGACCGAGACAGCACGGTGACTTGATGCTCAGAGAGTAATCGCGGAATTAGCGCCTGACCTATCAGGCCAGTGCCGCCGGTAATAAGAATCTTCATGCCTGATGTCCTAAACGTGTTGTTGTAATCCCTAACCGTAACGCTAAGAGGGTTTTAGACTTAGCGCAAGTGATTGCTTTGCATCCTGATACGTACCGCAACCAAAATCGGTTGGATCGCGCAGTTTTTTGCTCTGCTTCTCGCACCTTGGTTTGGGAGTGTTAACATAAATAGGCACATAAACACCGTGTTTACTGTTAATACGCAAGGAGTCATGTCGCCTACATGCAAGCGTTATTCAAATCATTGCTGGGAAGCTTTCGTGACCTATTACCCATTATCTTGGTGATTGGCTTTTTTCAGGTCATTGTGCTGCAACAACCGCTGCCCAACTGGATCTCAATTACCTTTGGCTTGGTGCTGGTGGTCGTGGGGCTGACCTTATTTGTGTACGGCTTGGACATGGGGCTATTTCCAATTGGCGAATCGATGGCGCATTCGCTGGCCCACAAAGGCAGTTTAGGTTGGTTGATTACCTTTGCGTTTTTGCTCGGGTTTGGCACCACCATTGCCGAACCCGCACTCACCGCGGTAGCGGCAGAGGCGGCAGATGTCGCCGCTAACGGCGGGATGATACACACCAGCGAAGTGGCTAAAGACAACTACGCCAATGGCCTTAGGATCACGGTGGCGCTTTCCGTCGGCTTTGTGATTGTGTTGGGCGTGGTGCGGATTATAAAAGGCTGGCCGATCCACCGTTTAATCATTGGCGGCTATTTGCTGGTGGTGGCGATGACCATGGTCGCCCCGCCGAGCATTATCGGCATTGCCTATGACTCGGGTGGGGTAACCACCTCCACGATTACAGTGCCATTGGTGACCGCGCTCGGCGTGGGGCTAGCAACCGTGATTAAAGGGCGTAACCCCATGGTGGATGGTTTTGGCTTAATTGCGTTCGCCTCGCTATCACCGATGATCTTCGTGATGGCCTACGGCATGGTGGTGGCATGAGTAATAACCTCACCCTGTTTCTCGACACTTTTTTCTCCACCGTGCGCGATGTGATCCCCATTATTGCGATCCTTGTTGGTTTTCAGCTATTTGTACTACGCAAAGCGCTCAATAACCCCAAACGGATCATTCTCGGTTTTTTCTATGTCATCTTGGGCTTGAGCCTGTTTTTAATGGGGCTGGAGCTCGCGCTATTCCCGCTGGGATCGTCGATGGCCGAGCAGCTGACCGCTCCTGAGTTTATTGGGGCTGCAATTAAAGCAAGCGGCGAGATTAACTGGCAAGCGTATTATTGGGTATATATTTTTGGTGCCGCGATTGGCTTTAGCACCACGGTCGCTGAGCCCTCGTTAATTGCGGTAGCAATCAAAGCAGCCAAGGTTTCGGGCGGGGCGATTCGGGTGAATGGCTTGCGCGCCTCGGTGGCGCTTGGCGTGGCAATGGGGATTGCCTTGGGGTGTTATCGCATTGTGGTGGGCGATCCGCTCCACTATTACATCATCACCGGCTACGTGGTGGTGGTGATCCAAACCTATTTTGCCCCGCCGTTTATCGTGCCCTTGGCCTATGATTCTGGAGGGGTGACCACCTCAACCGTCACCGTACCCTTGGTGACGGCGCTGGGGTTAGGGCTAGCCTCTACCGTACCGGGAAGAAACCCGATGCTTGATGGGTTTGGCTTAATTGCGTTTGCCAGTTTGTTTCCGATGATCACCGTGATGGGCTATGCCCAAATCACAGCCTATTTACAAAAAAAGCACGCACAGCGTTCATCGTAAGGAGAGCCTATGCGGTTCAAATTAATCATGGCGTTTATTGAAGATGCCAAAACCGATGCGGTGCTCGATGCCGCTAGAAAAGCTGGCGCCACCGGCGCCACCATTATTAACAACGCACGTGGCGAAGGCTTGGTTCAGAAAAAAACCTTTTTAGGCCTCACGCTCGATGTGCAGCGGGACGTGGCGATCTTCCTGGTGGAAGAGCACCTGGCGCGCGCCATACTCGAAACCATTAATGATGTGGGCGAGTTTGATGCCACGCCTGGCAGTGGTATCGCGGTGCAAATTGATGTGGAAGATGCCGTGGGCGTGGCCCACCAAATGCGAGAATTAACCGAAGTGGTGAAGGACGAGTTATGAAACAACATAAAACGGTAAGAGATGTGATGCATGCCCATGCCGTGTGTATTGATGGGCTCACCACGGTCGAAGAAGCGATCCGCATTGCACGCCAAGAAGATGTCAAAGCACTGATTGTTAATAAACGCGACGACAGCGACGAACACGGCCTGGTGTTAATGAACGACATTGCCAAAAAAGTGCTCGCCAAAAACCGCGCGCCATCTCGGGTGAATGTTTATGAAATTATGACCAAACCCGCGCTTAGCGTCTCTCCCGATATGAATGTGAAATACTGCGCCCGTTTATTCGAACGCTTCGGCATCAGCCGCGCCCCCGTGATTGAAAACGGGCAAGTCCTCGGCATGGTGAGTTATAACCTAATCGTGATCTACGGCATGCTTGCCGAAGAAGTAGAGAGCCAGCATAGGAAGGATTAGGGGGTGATGTTAGGTGGTTTGGAGGGAATGGGGCTAGCTCATTTTTGCCCCAAAATGAGCTAGGGGACGAATTGTTATTTCGGATGATTAGCTAGTTTTGTTATACAAAAAGTAATGGATGGCAAGAAGCAGTTTGATCCTAGAGTGCTGTCTTAAGATGTAATAATGCTGATAAATTTATTGAATGTATTGTATATCTACCTATATCATATTGTCAGTCAAGCCGTACACGTAAATCTAATCAGATATGAATATCTCAAAAAAAATAAAGAAGAGCAGCGCAATAGCATCATGGAGCGGATTTATATACCAAGGGAAAATAGCTCTCTACCATTGTATTCATTTGCTCATCAGTGGCAATTCAAATGCAGATCATTTAAAAGTTGAGACGCTTGACGATTTTGTTATTTATGACTTGGAGGGGAAGGCTTTAAGTCTTCATCAGGTTAAAGCGAGAGACAATAGAAGACGCTCAGCATATGACGAAGCTCTTAAACAGGCTGCTGAAATATCTACAAGCAGTATAGATAAAACTACCAGACGTTGGTTCCATGTTTCTTGTGAGTTGGATGACTTTTCTCCTTACACCCCGACTAATGCAACTCAAAACCAAGTAGATTTTTATCATTACTCAGATGACAACCAGTACCTTAGGCTCGATCATGTTAATGAGCAGCTAGAACAAGCGGTCTCTGACTATTTAGAAAAGGTTAAACTAAACTGTTCCCCCCTACTAATCCAGTACAAGCTCGGTCTTCTATGTACTCTACTTGATACAAAAGTTATTTCTGCGCATGCCAAAATTCATAATGATAGTGAATTGAAATTTGATTCGGCAAATAAGACACCAATATCCCTATCTGAAATTGAGGAATGCTTAAAATCGGAAGTGCTGGATGAAACTGATGAAAATGTCGTCTTAAACCGTTTTAGGCGCAATATCTTGGATAGAACGGATGAATTGATTGAAAGCCACAAAGAGTCGGATGATATATCACGTGTAGACGTATTAGTCTGCCGGAATGCAATAGCGCTAATGAACTTGGAAACATTAAAGCGACTTTACTACTCCAAAAAACCAAATCTTGATTCGGTTTCCATTAAAGGGTTTAGCGATGATAGTGTCGAAAGTTATATGAGCATTATTGCAATCTTAGAGCGGTTAGTTGTTCTTAAGGATCTCCCTCATTATTATCAGCCACAATATGGTACGTATCTGCCGACAGCTATCCAATTAAAAAAGATTAATGAAAAGCTCTCTCTATCAGACATACAGAACAATGTGGAGGCTTTACGTGAAAACTCAATTATTCAGGATGTGTTATATGAATATAACAATTTGGTTGTTGATATGAAGCATTCAGCTTTCCCACTTAGTGAAGCCTCAAAATTAACAGGTAAGTTTCTGGATATTTCTGATGATGATTTAAATCAGAGTCGCCTTACCAAAATTCATAATGTGAGGTTTATATCTCTAGACGATGCCCAAGAGGAACTAAATGATTAAAAAAATTATTCAGAAGGTGGTAAAAGGTTCTCCTTGCCAATTCCTGCAACTTGAGACTCTACTCGAAGATCTGGCATTTTATAAAGCTGATCATGTAAGCTATCAGCGTTTTCTCGTTGTTTTAGAATCAGATAAGCTCAGTACACCTTCCGAGCTAAATGAGTACATACAAGGCAATACTCCTCAGAGCCTTCTGGAAACCCCAACTTTTGCAAAAAACACCGATTTAGTTATTCTGTTTCGGTTAGATAGTCTGACTAAACTTCATCAATACGAGCATAAGATCTTTGATATAGAGGAAAATGCATACAGTCTCAAAAAACATGTTCTCTACTACACAGAGGCTGAACTAGAGAAGCTAAAGCAATACTTAGATACGGGAGGAAGTATAGAAAAACTAATTACAGAACCTGAGTCCTTTAATCACTATAAGCAATACCCTTTTAAAGAGTCAGCCTTTAGTCTAGCTTGTCGCCTATACGTTAAGTTTCCGTTTCTAGCTGTTCCAGCAAAAGAAGCAGTATTAACAAATGCAAATCAACTTGCAGATCAATTTCTAAGCGAGCAGAAGCTATCGGGTTTTTATAATTCAATAGAGCTACAATTGACCAACGGTGATGGGTATCAAGAAGTCATGGAGGAATTAATTAATGAACAAATGGCGGATTAATCGGCTGAAAATAAATGGCTTCAAAATATTTAATTCTTTCGACGAGCAATATAACAACGCACTCATTATCTATGATGGTCCAAATGGATTTGGAAAAACATCTTTGTTTGATGCCAAGCAATTATTGTTTCGCGGTCAGCTACCACGCATTGCTGCCAGGCTAAAGCCTGTTACCCCCAACAAGCATAGCTTTAAAAGCAATCTTTACCGTCACAACGGCTATACTGGCGATATTCGTATCATCGCTGAGCTGACAAATGGCAGTCAGACAATAAATATTATGCGCAAAGCTGATGCCAAAGATATGAAAGCGAAAATGAACAAGCCAAGTGACTTTTCTATCTTTAAGTTATATCAATCAGAAGAATTTGATGACTGGTCATCAGCAGTAGAAATTTTAGATGAAAATGCATTCTGGAAGAAATACTTAGGAGGTAATTTTAAAAAGAATTTTGATGTATTGAACTACCTACAGCAAGATAGCAAAGCGCTTATAATTCCAGATGGTTGTTGCGAGGACACAACAAGAACGAAACAAATAGAACACCTTATAAACCTTGATGAGTTAAATGCTCGACTGGACAATATACGAAACTTAAAAATCGCCCGCAAAAAGGCTTATGATCATGAGATAAGAGTCCGTGATTCTTTAAAAGTTGAAGTTGAAAAACTTAAGCAGCAATTATCTGCACCAGGTCAATCTATTGAATATTTACGATTAACAACTAATGAGGTGATTCCAGTTTGGGACTCTGAGACTCCATTAACAGCCGAACGTCTAAATGATTATCCCAATCATTTAGTTTCTGTTAACTTACTTAAAACGCTTGTTGAGCACTCTGATGAGGTGGCAATACGAGAACGAAACCGCCAAAAGAGTGCTTTTTTGAAGACTGAAGAATTTGTTCTGACAGTTAGACTTGCTTCACATATCGACAAACTAAAATCATTAAGAGATCTACGCGAAAAAAGAAAGCCATTAGAGAAAATGATAATGGTTGCAAAAAAGAATGCAACTGAACTTAAAGAGATTGATTTACCTCTGTTAAAGCAATCGTTAGCCGACGGGTTTGATGATTTTTCCGAATTAGTTAAACAAAAAGAACAACTTCAAACTTATCAAAGTACGATCGGTGATACTAAAACCAAAACGTTGGAATTACGTAATAGATTAAAAGCCACAATAAGAGAAAATGAAAGTAGCTGTCCTCTCTGTGGCTTTGATTATAATGAGTATCAACTCTTAATTGATGCAATAGATG